>NZ_LMOM01000065.1:0-300000 GCF_001424185.1 Deinococcus sp. Leaf326
GCAGGCGTCTAGACTGTGGTTTATGACTGGGGTGAAGTCGTAACAAGGTAACTGTACCGGAAGGTGCGGTTGGATCACCTCCTTTCTATAGGCTCCGCACTCTCCCTCTCTTCTGTCAACTCCCGCAGCTTCGGCTGCGTGCGATATACACTGCTCCGTCCCACCCCCGCCTCAAGCGGGGGTGGGGCTTTTTTGTATCCTATTTGGCGAAAATAGCAGGAGGTCCTGCCCGGCACCGGGCAGGACCTCCTATTGGTGGAATGAAAACTCAGGACACGGCATGTTCGACAGCAGCGGCCGTCAGCCAGTTCATGACCTCCGCTACCTGGGCACCGCCCAGGCCGTCAAGTTCTTGTTGCAGCAGCCGAATAGAACGCCGGAAGGCCTGCCGGTCGAGATCCGGCAAAGGACGGCGCTGGTTCCGGGCATGCAGCTCACCAATCAACACGGCGAGGTCGTGGGCATTGCCGCTGCTCATCAGGTCGCTGACATAGCGGTGCCTTGCTGACCACTGATGCGGCAGGTTGAGACTGCCGGTCTGGAGGGCGTGTAGCAAAACGGGCATGTCCACCGCGGCCAACGCCGTGCGGATGCCGGTCGTCTGAGGTGCCGAAACGGGAACATAGGCGAGACTCGTGGTCGTCGAGAACTCAACCTGATAGTAGGCGTGGGTTTCTCCAGCCACCGAGCGCTGGCAGGTCCCACGGATCCGGCCCACGCCGTAGGGAGGTAAAACGACGCGGTCACCGGTCTGAAAAGCCGTCTGCTTCAAGTGGTCGCTCCTCGGGGACTGCTGGCCGGGCCCGGTACGGTCTGCGCCGCACGGGAAGGCCGAAAAGTTACAACTGCGCTTTGAGGGTGGTGGCCGCCTTGAAGCGGATTTTTTTGCCGGCCGGAATCTGAATCTTCTCGCTCGTGCCGGGGCGCACGCCCTGACGCGCTCGGGTCAGCGACACGCTCAGAGTGCCCACACCGGGCAGCCCCACGGTGCGGCCCGACCGCAGCGCACCGATTACGGCGTCCACGATACAGGTCACGGCGCTGGCCGCCTGCCGGCGACTCAGGCCGGTGCGTTCAGCGATCTGCTCGACAAGCTGGGTCTTGGCGACCTTGGCCGCCCCAACAGATTCGGCGGACGACCGGGGAGGTGCGGCGGACGATGTGGCTCTGGCCATAACGTGATCCTCCAGCAAGAGAGAATTGAGCAAAAGCCGGCTCAAATGATTTATAACACACTTTTCGCTGGTGTCAGAACGCTTTGCCCGGCCCTGTGTGCCGGGGGCCGCAAGCGGATGACCCGGGTCTGGAGGGTCAGGGCATCAAAGGTCCAGAGTCGGCCCGCCAGCGTCTCCCCCACCCCGCCGAGCAGCTTGAGCGCTTCGAGGGCCATCAGGCTCCCGATCACGTTGGGAAGCGGCCCCAGAACGCCCGCCTCGTCACAGGACTCCTCGCCGGAAGCGTCGGGAAACACGTCGCGCAGTCCCAGATCGGGCCCGAATATACTGACCATCCCGCTGATCCCACTGGCTGCCCCCCAGACACAGGGGAGGCCCGCTGCCGCACAGGCGTCCGCGACGTCGTAGCGCGCCCCGAAATTGTCGGTGGCGTCCACGACCAGGTGGATGCCTGCCAGAAGCTCGGCAGCGTTGTCGTCGGTCAGGGCTACAGCCGCCTCGACCGCCACGTGGGGATTGAGAGCCTGGGCACGGGCACACAGAGCCCCAGACTTGGAGCGGCCCACGTCCCCCAGCACGAAGTGGGTCTGGCGGTGCAGGTTGCTCAGCGCGACCGTGTCTCCGTCGGACACGCGCAGGAAGCCCACCCCCGCCCCGGCGAGCTGCATGACGACCGGCCCCCCCAGCCCACCCGCACCCACGATGAGCACCCGCGCGCCGCGCAGCCGTTCCTGGGCACCGGCCGTGCCCCACTCGGGCAGCAGAAGCTGACGGGAGTAGCGGCGCAGCTCGGCGCGGGTCAGCTCGGGGCCGGACGGGTCAGGACGGGACGTGCTCACGCCGCCGAGTGTAGCCCCGGCAGCACGCGGCAGGGGAGCCGGGCCCCCGACTTCGGCCACACTGGCCCGGACGACAGACCCGGAGGTCAAATGCTCTAGGATGCCCGGCGTGAAGCTGGTTCTCGTCGCCCTGATCGCCTTCCTGCTGGGGTCGTTGGTGATGGGCGTACTGTATTCGCGTTGGCGCGGGGAGGACATCCGCGGGCGCGACCTGCCCGGCGGCAGCGGCACCTTCCGGCAGTACGGCAGGGCCGCGGCCGTTGGCGTCACGCTGGCCGACGCCCTCAAGGGAGCCGCCGCCGTGCTGCTCGCCCGATGGATCGCTCCCGAGCTGACCTGGGCCGCCGTGGGCGGGGTGGTCCTGGGCCACTGCTACCCGCTGTTCTTCGGGTTCCGGGGCGGCGGCGGCATCGCGCCCCTGATCGGGGCGATGTTGGTGGCCGCGCCGGCCGTCATCCTGGGCATGTTGGCCTTCGGGCTGGCGATCATTCCGCCGTACCGCGCTCTTCTCCAGCCCCGGTTGGGGCTCAATGCCATTCCCTTCGCCACCGCACTGAGCCTGCCGGTGGGGCTGGCGCTGGCCGCGCGCTACGGCGGAACGGGCGATCTGCTGGCCGGCGGCGCAGCGATGGGCCTGCGCGCCGTTCATCTGCTGCGCGCCGGGCCCCGCGCATGAGGCGCCCGAGCAGAGTGCGCAGGCTGCTGGCCGGGGCAGCGCTCATCGCGCCCCTCGTCTCAGGCAGCGTGGCGGGCGCCGACGTGGTGCTCGACGGCCGCAGCCTGCGGTTCGAGGACGGCGACCGCGTGGTGTGGCAGCGCGACTTCGCGCCGGAGCTCGGTCCCCTGACCGCGCCGGTGACCTTCGGGGGCAACGTCTACGTGGGGGTGGGGCCGGTGGTCTACGCCCTGACTCCGGGCGGGCAGATGGTGGGCCGCGCCGACCTGCCAGGTACGGTGTCCTCTCTCGACAGCAGCGGGGGCGTGCTGCGCGTCTCGACACAGGAAGAGGACTACACCGAGCGCTTCACGCTGGGCGCGCCGCAGAATCTCTCGCTGCCGGTGCAGGAACGCGTGGTCTTTCCGCCGGACCCGGCCGTGACGGGCTGGCTGGCCGCCACCGCCGACCGTCTGCCGGTGGCCGACGTACCCGGGGCGGCGCGCCAGGACCCGGCCAATCCCTTTCTGCTGCTGCGGGCCGCGCAGCTCGCTGGCAATTCGGGCGACAGCTACGCGGCCCTGAGCGGGGTGCGCCGCGCACTGGGGCTGACCCTCCCCTTTCCGGTCTGGACTCAGCTCGCCGCGCGCCTCGACGCCGCCGGATTCTCGGCCGCCGCCACGCTGGCCCTCGACCGCGCGCGCCGCGACGCCGCCGCGCGCGGCCTGGACCCCGAACTGCCAGTGAGCCGCGCGGCGCTGTACGCCTACGGCAACCCCAGCAACTACGTGAGCATCCTGCTCGACCAGGGCCGCCTGGGGCGCGCCGAGACCTGGATGAACCACCTGCGCGAACTATCGCCGCGCTTCGAGGGGGCCAGCGCGCTGTACCTGCGCTACGCGGCGCTCCTCGAAGCCCAGGACCGCGTGGGCGAGGCCGAGGAATGGCGGGAGTTCACGCGCTCACTGCGCGCAGGCAGCCTGTACAACCTCGGGCCCGACGACACGCTGGTGATCCGCGACGTGGCGCGGCTGGCCGCCCTGACGCTGCTGCTGGCCTTGGGAGGCGCGCTCCTCACCCTGCTGGCGCGGGCGTGGCGCGCGCAGGGCCAGGACACCCGGGCGCACGGCGGGCGCGTGCGCTCGGTGTGGCGCCGGCCCCTGACCCGCGCCCGCCTGAGTTTCCTGAGCTACGCCTCCTTTGGCGAGCGGCTGGTGGTGGCGCTGCTGGGCGCGGCCCTCCTGACGGCGCTGGGCGGCTGGCAGTGGGCCAACGGGACCGGCCGGGGCCTGAACGCGCCCGCCCTGAACATCGGCACCTACGGCGGCGGCTGGTACGACGCGCGCCTGGGCGACCTGAACCTGCGGCCCGGCCCCGACGCCGCGCTGCTCACCGGCCTGAACGCGCAGCTCAGTGGGGACGGTACGGCGGCGCGCGCGGCCTACACGCAGGCCGGCGACGACGCCTGTGCCCTGAACAACCTCGGCGTGATCGCCCAGGGACGCGACGACGCCGCGCAGGCCCGCGAACTGTACCGCTCGGCGCTCGCCACGCAGCCCGACCTCGCCGCACCGGCCTACAACCTGGGCCTGAACCCCACCGAGCCGGGCACCTTGTTCCAGCAGACCTACCGGCGCGGCGAGCCGAGGCTGTGCTACCCCGACCGCCGCATCCTGGCCCGCGCCGTGAGCGGCGACCTGAGCGATACGCTGGTGGGCGACCTGCGGCGCCCGCTGGACCTGCTGGGTGCCGGCGAGGCGCCCCCGACCCGGCTGGGCGCGGCCTTCCTCACCAGCCTGCTGGGCCTCGGGATGCTGGGCCTGCTGCTGCTCGTGCCGCGGGCAGCGGGCGAGGCGCGGCTGGGGCGCCCGGCAGCGTACCGGCTGACAGCGCTGCTGCTGCCCGGCTCGGCGCTGCTGGGCGGCGCCTGGGGCGGCGTGCTCCTGCTGACCTGGGCGCTGGCGCTGGCTGGCCTGAGCCCCCTGACGGGCCTGATCCGCTTTGCCGAGCTGCCCTCGCCGGCCACGCCCGCCGTGCGCGGCACCCTCATCCTGGTCCTCGTCCTGAGCTACGCCGTGAACCTGCTGGCCGTGCTGCTCGTCGAGGCGAGCGTGCTGGCCCGGCGCCGGCAGGAGCAGCGGGAACAAACGTAAGGCCCCCCGCCCCGGCTACCCAGGAGGGAGGGCCTGCTCGGGCGGCCTCAGATCGCCGGCTTTTCTGCGGGGTGCTCGGCGGGCAGGCGGCGCAGGACGGTCCAGACCAACCCGGCCCCCAGGGCCGAGAACAGCGCGCCCATCAGGAAGGCGGCGCCGGGAAAGTGGGCCGGCGCGCGGTCGCCCGTGAAGTAGGCGAAGACCGTGGTCGCCAGCAGCGGCCCGACCACCCCCACGAGGCTGTTGAGACTGGTGATGGCGCCCTGCACGCGGCCCTGCTCGTCCTCACTGACCTGCCGCGACACGAGGCCCTGGATGGCGGGCTGCGCTAGGCCCCCCAGCGCCCCGACCACCAGCGAGAGGTACAGCAGGCCGCCCGTGCGCGCCACGCTCAGGACCAGGAACTCGCCCAGCGAGGCGATCAGGCCGATCATGATGGTGCGGCGCTCGCCGAAGCGGGTGATGAATCGCCCGATGAGACCCGCCTGCACGCCCGCCGTCAGCAGGCCGAAAAAGGCCAGGGCCACGCCGTTCTGGGCCGGGGTCCAGCGCAGCACACCCTCGGTGTACAGGACCCAGGTGCTGTAGATGACCTGCCCCGCCAGCCCCAGCAGGACGAAGGTCAGGGCGAGGTTGCGCGTGATGGTGTACTCCGCCAGGGCCCGCAGCGGCGTGAAGGGATTCAGGGCCCGCAGGTCGAGCGAGCGGGGCCGCACCGACGCCGGGCGCGACTCGGGCAGCACGAACAGACCGTACAAGAAGTTGAGGGTGGTCAGACCTGCCGCGACCAGAAAGGGGATGCGCAGCCCGTACTCCCCCAGCAGGCCGCCGAGCGCCGGCCCCAGGATGAAGCCCACCCCGAAGGTGGCGCCGAGCAGCCCGAAGCTCCTGGCCCGCTCCTCGGGGGCCGTCACGTCGGCGACGTAGGCATTGGCGACCGTGAGGCTCGCCCCCGTGATTCCGGCCAGCACGCGCCCGACAAAAAGCCACGCGAGGCTGGGCGCGAAGAACAGCAGCACGTAGTCGAGCGCCATGCCCAGCAGCGACACGAGCAGCACCGGACGCCGCCCGAAACGGTCGCTCAGGGACCCCAGGATCGGCGCGAAGACGAACTGCATCAGGGCATAGACAGCCGTGAGCCAGCCGATGTCGCGCGCCCCCGCCTCGGCCGACCCGGCCAGTTCCTTGACCAGCCCCGGCAGCACCGGAATGATCAACCCGATGCCCATCACGTCGATAAGTACCGTCAGCAGGATGAAGATCAGAGCGGCGGGTTTCTGGCGCATAGCCGTCCAGTCTAGCGGGAGCGGCCGGGTCCGGTCCTAGGCCAGACGGCTTAGGGCTCCCGCCGCGCGCCGGGGCTATGCTGGCCGTGTCTTCCGGCCCCCGCGTGCGCCGCGCGCCGCGGACCGGAAGTCCGTCCCTCCCCCATTCAAAGGACCCCCCTGCCCTTGCGCATGTGACCCCAGACAGCACGGCCTGATGCCACGCTCCTGCCCCGAAGTCGCGGGCGGGGGCAGCCTGACCTGTGGGGGTCCCATGTTGAAAGCGGAACACGTCGCCCGGACCTACGGCGACGAGACGGTGCTGGAAGGAATAGACCTGGAAGTGCGCCCCGGCGAGCGCCTGGGGCTGATCGGAGAGAACGGCAGCGGCAAGAGCACGCTGCTGCGGGTGCTGGCGGGCCTGGAGCCGCCCGACGCGGGGCGGGTGAGTGGGGGGGGCCGCGTGGCCCTGCTGGTCCAGGACGCGGACACGCAGGCCCGCACTGTACTGGAGGCGGTGACGCCGCCTGAGCTGAGGCGGGCGCAGGCGACCTGGGAAGCCGCCTCGGCCGCACTGGGGGGCGGGTCGGCCGAGGCCCTGTCAGGCGCTGCCCCGTCGGCCGCCGCCCTGGAGGCCTTCGCCGACGCCGAGGAGCGCTACCGCCGGCTGGGGGGCTACGAGTTCGCGGCGTGGGCGGCGGGCGTCCTGGCCGGGCTGGACCTGGACCCAGGGGCGTGGGCCGGGGAACTCTCGGGCGGGCAGCGGCGGCGGGTGATGCTGGCGGCCCTCCTGCTCTCGCCGGCCGACGTGTACCTGCTCGACGAGCCGACCAACCACCTCGACCTGGACGGCGTGCGCTGGCTGGAGGGCTGGATCGGAGGGTCGGAGGCGGCGTTCGTGCTCGCCAGCCACGACCGCGCCTTTCTGGACGCGGTGACGACCCGCACGGCCGAGCTGGAGCGGGGGCGGCTGCACCTGTATCCCGGCTCCTACTCGGAAGCGGCGGCGCTACGGGACACCCTGCGGGAGGCGCAGGAGCGCAGCCACGCGGCCTACCGGCGCAAACGGGCGACTCTGGAAGAAGAGCAGCGGCGTCAGGCCAGCAAGGGCGCCGTGAACGAAAACCGCCGCCGCGCCAAGGACAACGACAAGTTCCGTTCGACGTTCAAGGCCGAGCGCCACCAGCAGATTCACGCGGCGCGGGCCCGCGCCATGGAGGCCCAGCTCGGGCGTCTGGACGCAGGCGCCGTGGACAAGCCCTACGACGACCGCCGCCGCCTGCGCCTGGACCTGCCCCCCGTTCCCCCCGGGCCGTCCGAGGTCCTGACGGTGCGCGGCCTGACGGTGCGGCGTGACCCGGACGCTGCGCCGGGCCGACCGGTGCTGGAGGGAGTGGACCTGCAGGTCCGGCGCGGCGACCGCGTCGCCCTGACCGGTCCGAATGGCGGCGGCAAGAGCACCCTGCTCGCGGCGCTGCTGGGCCGCCTGCCGCACACGGGCGAGGTGCGCTGGGGCGGGGGCCTGAGCCTGTACGTGGCCGGGCAGCACGGCGAGGAACTGGGCGAGGCCGGGACGGTCGCCGACGCGCTGCTGGGCGCCAACCCGCTCCTGACGCCGCACCAGCTGCACGAGGTCGCCGCGCAGGTGTGGCTGCCCTCTCCCGAGGCGCCGGTCGTCTCGCTCTCGGGTGGGCAGCGCACCCGCCTGAGCCTCGCGCGGCTGGGCGTGACGCGCTCGCAGGTACTCGTCCTCGACGAGCCGACCAACCACCTCGACCTCGCCATGACCCTGCTGCTCGAGGACGTGCTGGCCGACTTTCCCGGCACGGTGCTGCTCGCCTCGCACGACCGCCGGCTGGTCGCGGCGGTGGCGACGCGCGAGTGGCGGGTCGGCGGCGGCCGGGTCCAGGAACAGGCCTTCACCAGAGGGCTTCCGGAGTAGAGCCGGGGCAGGGGAAGCAGTTCACCTGCCGTCCCCTGCCCCCACCGGCGACTCAGGCGGTCAGGATCAGCGGTTGGCCGGCAGTGATCATGACCGTGTGCTCAAAGTGGGCGGCCAGACCGCCGTCGGTGGTGGCGAGCGTCCAGCCGTCCCGACGGGTCCGGACCCGGCCCGAGCGGCCCGACGACACCATCGGCTCAATGGCGAGGACCAGCCCGCCGCGCAGCTTCTGCCGGTCGGCGGACCGGAAATAGTTGGGCACGTCGGGCTTCTCGTGGATGGCGCGCCCGACCCCGTGCCCGAACAGGTCACGCAGCACCGTGAACCCCCGGCGCCCGACCTCGGTCTCGACGGCGCGGCCGATGTCGCTCAGGGGCTGGCCCTCGCGCGCCGCCGCGAGTCCTGCCGCCAGCGCGGCCTCGGTACAGGCGAGCAGCCGCTCGGCGACCGGCGAGACGGGCGGCACCACCACCGTCACCGCCGCGTCGGCGACGAATCCGTTCACGACCGGCGTCACGTCCAGGCTCACCACGTCGCCGGGCTCCAGGGGCCGCCGCGTGGGCAGCCCGTGCACGATGTCGGACCCCACGCTGATGAACACGTTGACCGGCGCGCCGTAGGTCAGGCGCGGCGCCGACGCGGCCCCGTGTCGCCGGAACACCTCGCCGGCCAGGGCGTCGAGTTCGGCGGGCGTCACCCCCGGACGAACCGCTTCCCGGAGCACCCGCAGCGTCTCGGCCACGACCTGCCCCGCCTTCTTCATTCCCTGCAACTCGGCTTCGGTGGTGATGGTCATGGGTCCGAGTGTACGGGCTGTGCCGTGGGCCGCACGGGTCCGGAAAAAGGGACGCGCCCGCCCCCGCGCTCCGGCGCCCCTCGCCTCCAGGCCGGGACGCCATACCCCTGGGCCGGCCTCTTCCCCAGGCCCCGCCCCCGTACACTCGGACGCATGAGCGATGTCCCCGCGCCCCGACCGGGTCCCCAGCCCGAGCTGTCTCTCGACGAACGACTCGCGCTGCTGGAGGGCCGCGACTTCTGGCACACGCAGCCGCTGCCGGGGCAGGAAGCCGT
This sequence comes from Deinococcus sp. Leaf326, assembly GCF_001424185.1. Lineage (NCBI taxonomy): Bacteria > Thermotogati > Deinococcota > Deinococci > Deinococcales > Deinococcaceae > Deinococcus > Deinococcus sp. Leaf326. The sequence continues at coordinate 9,101 of NZ_LMOM01000065.1, forward strand.
GTCCATGACCGACGGCCCCCACGGCGTGCGGCGCCAGGAGGGGCGGCAGACCGGCTTCAACTTCAGCGCCCTGATTCCGGCGACCTGCTTTCCGACCGCCTCGGCCCTCGCCGCGAGCTGGGACACGGAGTTGCTGCGCGAGGTCGGCGCGGCGCTGGGGCGCGAGGCGCGCGGTCAGGGCGTACATGTGCTGCTGGGGCCGGGAGTGAACCTCAAGCGCTCGCCGCTGTGCGGGCGCAACTTCGAATACTTCTCGGAAGACCCGCTGCTGGCCGGCACGCTGGCCGCCGCGTATATCGCCGGGCTCCAGGGCAAGGGGGTGGGTGCGAGCCTTAAGCACTTTGCGGCCAACAATCAGGAATACCGCCGCCTGAGCAGCGACTCGGTGGTGGACGAGCGCGCGCTGCGCGAACTGTACCTGCGCCCCTTCGAGATCGCGGTGAAGGAGGCCCAGCCCTGGACGGTGATGGCGGCCTACAACGGCGTGAACGGCCGCTACTGCTCGGAGCACCCCCGCCTGCTGACGAAGATCCTGCGGGACGAGTGGGGCTTCGGCGGCGCGGTGATCTCCGACTGGGGCGCGGTGAATGACCGCGCGCGGGGCCTGCGCGCGGGCCTGGACCTGGAAATGCCCGGGTACGACGGCGCGCGAGTGCCCGAACTGCGCGCGGCCCTGGCAGCGGGACGGATCACCAGGGCCGACGTGGAGCGCTCGGTCGCCCGGCTGCGGGACCTCGCCGGCCGCGCCGGCCGCACGCCGCGTACCCCCCCGGTAGACCCGGACGCCCAGCACGCCCTGGCCCGCCGCGCCGCCGCCGCCGGGGTGGTCCTGTTGCAGAATACGGACGCTGCGTTGCCCCTGCGCCCCGGCGCGAAGGTGGCGGTGCTGGGCGCCTTTGCCGAAAAGCCGCGCTACCAGGGAGCGGGCAGTTCGGTCATCCAGCCGACCCGTCTGGACACGCCGCTGGGCGAACTGCGGGCACTGCTGGGCGAGGAGAACGTCACCTACGCCCCCGGCTACCCGCGCCAGGGCGAGGAGGACGCCGCGCGGCTGCGGGAGGAAGCGCTGGCCCTGGTGCGTGATGCCGACGTGGTGGTCATCGTCGCCGGCCTGCCCGAGAACCTGGAGGCCGAGGGTGTGGACCGCGACCACCTCGACCTGCCGGAGACGCACGGCGCGCTGATCCGGGCAGTGGCGGCGGCGCACCCGCGCGTGGTCGTCGCCCTCCAGAGCGGCGCCCCGGTGCGGCTGCCCTGGCGCGGCGAGGTCGCGGGAATCGTGCAGGCGTACCTGGGCGGGCAGGCGGGGGGCGGCGGGTTGGCCGACGTGCTCACCGGCCGCGTGAACCCCGGTGGCAAGCTGGCCGAGAGTTTCCCCGACGCCCTGGAAGATGTGGCGTGCAGCGCGTACTATCCCGGCGGGCCGCGCACGGCCGAGTACCGCGAGAGCCTGTACGTGGGCTACCGCTACCACGACACGGCGGGGGTGGAAGTCGCCTTTCCCTTCGGCCACGGCCTGAGCTATACGGCCTTCGGGTACGGCACGCCGCGCCTGGACCGGGGGCGGGTGGGCCGGGGCGAGCCTCTAACGGTCACGCTGCCGGTCACGAATACGGGCGCGGTGGCCGGGGCGGAGGTCGTGCAACTGTACGTCCACGCGCCGCAGGGGCCACTGTTCCGGCCCGAGCAGGAACTGCGCGCCTTCGCGCGGGTGGTGCTGGCCCCCGGCGAGACGCGCGAGGTCACGCTGACCTTGGACGAGCGCGCCTGGGCCGTATATGACGTGACCCGGCCCGGCTGGCACGTTCCGGGCGGCACCTATGAGCTGCGCCTGGGATCATCGAGCCGCGACCTGCGCGCGCGGGTGACGGTTGAGGTCGCGGGTGACGGCGACTTGCGGCCCGAGCCGGAAGCGGTGCGCGCCGTGTACGGGCGCCCGGCCCACCCCTTCCGCGCGCCCGACGCCGCCTTCCGGGCGCTGTACGGCGCGCCGCTGCCCGACAACTCGCCCTACACTCCCGCCGAGTACGACCTGAACACGCCGCTGGGGGCCTTACAGGGCACGGTGCAGGGCCGCGCGCTGAACGCCCTGGTGCGGCTGGGCACCGAGCCACGCGGCGAACGGCGGTACTCGGCCGATGCGGTATCGGCCGCCGGGGCCATCCGCGAGATGCCGCTGCGCCAGCTCTACTTGGGCACGGGCGGCCGGCTGCGGCCGCGCGTCATCGCCTCCGTGACCGAGGCTCTGGCTGGACGCTGGGGCGGCGCGTTGCGTGCCCTGGTGACCCCGGACGCCGAGCCACCTCTGGCCGGAGAGGCCAGGAAGGAGGGCTGACCTACCGGGACAGCGTGTGCCGTTCCAGGCGCCAGCCGGGGGTGCGCATACCCCGCCTGAGCTGCCCGACTGGCAGCACCACACGCGGGGTCACCCAGCTCTGCGACGCCTTCTGAAAGGCCCAGCCGCCGCCCAGGGTCACGGCGGCGTGCTGGGCCAGGCCGTCGGAGGTGCGCCACACGAGCAGGGTACCGGGCCGGTCGTCCCATTCAGCACATCCAGGCAGGCAAGGGACGGGTCCGGGCGGCCAGAAAGGCCTCGAACGGCCCGCGCTGCGTCCACTCGTCGGCCGCCCCGGCGATCCCCGCCGCGCCCATCACCGCGCCGAAGCAGTTGCCGGGGCCGCCCGAGAAGGTGCCGGCCAGGGCGTGCACCCCCGGCAACACGTCCTGCGCGGCGGCCCAGACGGCGCCGGGCACGGCCTCCCGCCGGCACGCAGCCTGCCCAGTTGAGACCAGCCGGACCAGCACCTCATGCCCGAGGTGCTCCGGCGACCAGAGAAAGCGGCCTGAGGACAGTCCAGGTAAGAGGTCGGGGTAGTGACGACCCAGTGGCACGTTGCCCCGCCCGTACCGGACCTGAAGGCGCACCAGGGTCCGCTGCCGCCGCGTGTCCAGAGCAGCCCACCCGGCCCGGTCCAGCCACGCCACCCGGTCGGCATCCGAGGCCATAGCCCAGAGGGTTAGGGTGTCGCGCTCCTCGGGCGAGAGCCGGAGGTCGGCGCGGGGCATGGTCGGCAGCCGCAGTCCGGCAGCCTCCTGCGCGGTCAGGAACAGAGGCTGACGCTCTGGCGCCAACCATGCTCGCCAGCGGTCCAGCAGTTCCAGGGCGACGGGAATATTCAGCACGTCCATGTGGCCAGTCTCGCGTCCAGGCGTGCGCCACACCTCTCTCGAAACGCCTGGTGCCCCTGTGCCTTGCCCAGAAAAAGCCCCCACCATGCGGGCGGGGGCCAGTACTCCAGAGCTCAGAGCGAGATGAGGAAGGGGTCTTCCAGCGACTCGGCGATGAAGCGCACGAAACGCGCGGCGTCGGCGCCGTCAATCAGGCGGTGGTCGTAGGACAGCGAGAGGGGCAGCATGTTGCGCGGCACGAACTCGCCCTTGGCCTTGTCCCACACCGGCTCGAAACCGCCACGCGACACGCCCAGGATGGCGACCTCGGGGCTGTTCACGAGAGGCGTGAAGGCGTGGCCGCCGATGCCCCCGAGGTTGGAGATGGTGAAGGTGGCGCCCTGCATCTCGTCGGGCTTGAGCTTGCGGTCACGCGCGCGGCCCGCGAGTTCCGAGAGTTCAAGGACGAGTTCGGTGATGCTCTTGCGGTCGGCGTCCTTGATGACCGGCACGAGCAGCCCGACCGGCGTGTCCACGGCCACGCCGATGTTCACGAAGTCCTTGTAGACGACCTGTTCGGCCGCGAGGTCCAGCGAGGCGCCGAACTTGGGGAACTTGCGCAGGGCGTTCGCCACGACCTTCATCAGGATGTGGGTCATGGTGAGCTTGCCGCCCGCCTTCTCGACCCGCGCGCCGAAGCGCTTGCGAACCTCTTCCATCTCGGTCACGTCGGCCTTGTCGAAGTGCGTGACCATCGGAATGGTGGTGCTCACGGTCATGGAGCGCACGGTCGCCTTGCGGATGCCGCTCATGTCCTCGCGGCGCACCGCGCCCCACTTCTCGAAGTTGGGCAGCGGCGCGGCCTGCACGGCAGCTGGGGCCTGGGTGGGCGCGCTGGCCTGGGCCGGAGCCTGGGCAGCCGGCTGCACGCTGGGCGTGCCGGCGGCGCGGCGCACGTCTTCCTCGCTGATGCGCCCGGCGATCCCGCTGCCGTGCACCTCGTGGATGTCCACGCCGATCTCGCGGGCCATGCGGCGCACGCTGGGGGCCGCCGGAATCACGGTGCGGCCGTCGTAGGTCTGGGTGTCGTAGGGACGCTGGGCGCCGGGGGCCTGGCTGGGCGCGGTGTCGGGCGTCGCCGCCGGGGTGGAGCCGGACGCCGCCGGAGCCGCGCTGGCCGCAGGTGCCGCAAGCGCAGGCTGGGCAGACTGAGCGGGCGCACTCACCGCGCCACCGCCGAGGGTCAGGATCACGCCGCCGACAGCCACGGTGTCGCCCACCTTCACGGCGACGCTCTGCACGGTGCCGCCCGCACTGGCCGGCACCTCGACCACGGCCTTGTCGGTCTCGATCTCGATGATGGGCTGGCCCTCGGTGACCGTGTCGCCGGGATTGACGAGCACCGTCACGACCGTGCCCTTCTCGATGTTGTCGCCCACGTCGGGCAGGGTCAGGTCCTGACCTCCGCCGGACTGGGCCTGGGGCGCGGGGGCAGCCGGGGCGCTGTTGCCGCCCGCACTGCCACTCGCCGCGCCGCTGGGCTGCTCGCCGGCCTGCACCTTCTGGGCGTCCTGCTGGGCCCGGGCGACCTGCTGGGCGGTGCTGGCGTCAGAAGCCACCGTCGCGTCGTTGGACTCGACCGTGTTCTGCTCGTTGCCGCCGCCCTGACCGGGCTGGGCCGGGCCACTGGCCGCGCCCGCCGCCGCCGCGCCGCTCAGGGTGGCGATGACGCCGCCGACCGCGACCGTGTCACCCACGTTTACGCTCACGGCCTCAACGGTGCCTCCCTCGCTGGCGGGCACCTCGACGACCGCCTTGTCGGTCTCGATCTCGATGATCGGGTCGCCGGCCGCGACCGTGTCGCCGGGCTTGATGAGGACGGTGACGACCGTGCCCTTCTCGATGTTGTCGCCCACGTCGGGGAGTTTCAGTTCAGTGGCCATGTGTGGGCCTCCTTTGGATGTGGGGGGGTGCGGGAACCGGGGCCTCCCCTGGGGGCTGCCCCGGCGTCGGGCTTCAGCGCAGGACGGGCGCGGCGCGCTCGGGGTCGATGCCGAAGTCGGCGATGGCCTTGGCGACCACTTCCCCCTTCACCTGACCGTCGCGCAGCAGGGCGTACAGCACGGCCACGACGACGTGCTTGGCATCCACCTCGAAGAAGTCGCGCAGTTCTTCGCGGGCTTCCGAGCGGCCGAAACCGTCGGTGCCCAGGGTCCACAGCTTGCGGTCGAGGTGACCGTTGAGGCCGTCGGCCCCGAGCTTGATGTAGTCGCTCACCGACACGAGCACGCCGGGCGCGTTCTCGGCCGAGAGCTGCGCGGCGAGGTAGCTCACCTCGGGTTCCTCGGTGGGGTGCAGCATGTTGCGGCGCTGGGTCAGCAGGGCCTGCTGGTGCAGTTCCTTGTAGCTCGTGACCGACCACAGGTCGGCGGCGACGCCGTAGCCCTCCAGCAGCTTGACGGCTTCCTGCGCCGCGCCCATCGCGGGACCGCTGGCGAGCAGTTGCGCGCGCAGCTTGGTGTCCTTGTCGGCGCTCGCCTGGAAGCGGTACATCCCCTTGATGATCCCCTCGCGGATGTCCTCGTGGGTGCGGCCGTCATCGGGCATGGGCGGCTGGACCTCGTTCTCGTTGTCGATGGTGACGTAGTAGAACTCGTCGATACCGTCCACGTACATGCGCTGGATGCCGTGCTCGAAGATCACCGCGAGTTCGTAGGCGAAGGCGGGGTCGTAGACCTTGAGGTTGGGCACCACGTAGGCCTGCAGGAGGCTGTTGCCGTCCTGGTGCTGCAGGCCTTCGCCCGCCAGAGTCGTGCGCCCGGCGGTGGCCCCCAGCAGGAAGCCGCGCGCGCGCTGGTCGGCGGCGGCCCACACGAGGTCACCCACGCGCTGCATGCCGAACATCGAGTAGAAGACGAAGAAGGGAATGGTCGGCACGCCGTGGTTGGCGTAGGCAGTCCCGGCGGCGATCCACGAGGCCATCGCGCCGTCCTCGGTGATGCCCTCTTCGAGCATCTGGCCGTCCACGGACTCCTTGTAGGCCATCAGTGAGCCGCTGTCGACCGGGGTGTAGGTCTGGCCGCGCGGGCTGTAGATGCCGATGCGCGGCACCAGCGCGTCCATGCCGAAGGTGCGGGCCTCGTCGGGCACGATGGGCACGATGTACTTGCCGAGCTGCTTGTCACGCAGCAGCTTGCTGATGATGTTCACGGCTGCCATCGTCGTGCTCACCGTCCGCTCGCCACTGCCCTTGGCGAACTCCTCGTAGAACTCGCCGTTGGGTACCGTGGGATGCGGGTACTCAACCTTACGGGCCGGAATCGTGCCGCCGAGCGCCGCGCGGCGTTCCAGGGCGTATTTCACTTCCGGGCTGTCGGCGCCGGGGTGGTAGTACTCGAGGTGCTCGACCTGGTCGTCGGTCAGCGGCAGCTCCAGCAGATCGCGCAGGTTCTTCATGGTCGTGAAGTCGAGCTTCTTGACCTGGTGGGCCACGTTGCGGGCCTGCGCCGACTCGCCCAGGCCGTAGCCCTTGACGGTGCGCGGGATGATGATAGTGGGGCTGCCCTTGTGTTTGATGGCTGCCGCGTAGGCCGCGTAGATCTTGTTGACGTCGTGCCCGCCCCGGTTGAGCAGTTCGAGGTCGGCGTCACTCCAGCCGTCGATCAGGGCGCGCAGTTCGGGGGTGTTGAAGAACTTCTCGCGCAGTTCCTTGCCGCCGAAGGCCGCGTAACGCTGCGACTCGCCGTCCACAAGCAGCTCGAAGCGCTTGACGATGAGGCCGTTGTAGTCCTTTTCCAGCAGTTCGTCCCACTTGCCGTCCCAGATCACCTTGATGACGTTCCAGCCCGCGCCCCGGAACAGCGCCTCGAACTCCTGGATGACCTTGGAGTTGGCGCGTACCGGCCCGTCGAGGCGCTGGAGGTTGGCGTTCAGCACGAAGATCAGGTTGTCGAGGTTCTCATAGGCGGCGAAGCGGATCGCGCCGATACTCTGCGGCTCGTCCATCTCGCCGTCGCCCAGGAACGCCCAGACCTTGGCGTCGCCCTTGGGCTTGAGGCTGCGGTTTTCCAGGTACTTGATGAAGCGCGCCTGATAGATCGCCTGGATGGGGCCCAGGCCCATGCTCACGGTCGGGAATTCCCAGTAGTCGGGCATGAGCCAGGGGTGCGGGTAGCTGCTCAGGCCCGGACCCTCGGGCGAGAGTTCGCGCCGGAAGCGGTTCATGCGGGCCTCGTCGAACCGGCCTTCCAGGAAGCTGCGCGAGTACACGCCGGGGCTGGCATGGCCCTGGTAGAAGATCAGGTCGCGGTCCTGCCCGGCGCCGGCACCGCGGAAGAAGTGGTTGAAGCCCACTTCGAGCAGTTCGGCCGCCGAGGCGTAGGTGCTGAGGTGGCCGCCGATGCCGTCGGAGGCCTTGTTGGCGCGGATGACCATCGCCACGGCGTTCCAGCGGATGATATTGCGGATCTTGCGCTCGGTCTCGGCGTCGCCGGGGTATTCGGGCTGGTGCTCGACGTCGATGGTGTTGATGTACGGCGTGTTCTGCTTGAAGGTGATCGGCGCGCCGTGGAAATACGCGTAGTGGTCGAGGTCTTCAAGCAGCTGGGCGGCGCGGTTGTCGCCCGCGTCCGCGAAGACGTAGGCCAGCGAGTCGAGCCATTCCTGCGTCTCGACGGTGTTGAGCTGCTCGCGGTCCCCTGCGTTCAGACCCTGGCGAGGGGGTCTGTTCGGCGGTTGTGTCGTCATAGCACGCAGTCTACGCTGCGCCCGAACGGCGCTTCCAACACTGTTTCCTCACCAGATTGACCACGCCGGGTGGTGAATCTGTCAAGCTGGGAGCCACCTATGGAACTGCGTCACCTGCGGCATTTCGTGGCCCTCGCGGAGGAAGAGCACTTCGGGAGGGCGGCCGAGCGCGTCTTCGTGGTGCAGCAGGCGCTCTCGAACTCGATCCGCAACCTCGAAGACGAGCTGGGGGTGGCGCTGGTGCTGCGCACGACCCGGCGCGTGCAGCTCACCCCGGCGGGCCGCGAGTTCCTGATCGGCGCGCGCGAGACGCTGGCCCTGGCCGACCAGACCGCCCTGCGCGCGCGGCGGGCGGCGCGCGGCGAGGTGGGGCACCTGACGGTGGGCTTCGTCAGCGGGCTGGCCTTCGGCGGTCTGCCGGAGATCGTGCGGACCTTCCGCGCGGCCTTTCCGGGGGTCAGCGTGGACCTGCGCGAACTGACGGCCCAGGAGCAGGAGGCGGCCCTGCGCGGCGGCCTGATCAGCGTCGGGCTGATGCTGCTGCCGGTGCGCGACCCCACGCTGGACTCGCAGGCCCTGTGGCGCGAGCCGCTGCTGGCCGCGCTGCCCGCCGAACACCCCCTGGCGGCGCGGGAACGCCTGACCATCGCCGACCTCGCAGGTGAACCCTTCGTGTTCTTTCCGCGCTACCTCCGCGCCACCTACTTCGATCAGGTCATGCGCTGGTGCGCAGGTGCGGGCTTCACGCCGCAGGTCGTGCAGGAGGCCATCGAGATTCCCACACTACTCTCGCTCGTGGCGGCGGGCATCGGGGTCTTTCTGCCCATCGAGTTCTTCTCGCGCCTGTCGCTGCCCGGCGTGGTGTACCGCCCGGTCGAGGACGCCCCAGTCATTGAGATCGTGGCCGCGTGGCCGCGCGGGGTGGGCACACCGCCGCAGCCCGACCCGCTCGTGGAGGCCTTCCTGAAGGTGGCGGGCGAGGTACTGGACGAGCGGCGGGGCGGCGTCTGAGCGCTGCCCCCCGGTCAGGAGGCGTCTGAACGTCCGGCGTCTGGCCGTTCCCGGCGGCGCCGGACCCACTCCCCCAGCGCGGCGCTGCCCCAGCCCAGGCCTAGGCCCCATACAGCCCCGCCGATTCCCAGCAGGCTGAAACCGGCGGCCGTGCAGGCCAGGGTCAGCAGGGCGCCCTCGCGCCAGCGCGGTTCGGCCAGGGCGTGCTGCACCCCGCCCAGCACCGGTCCCAGCAGTGCCAGACCGGCCAGCAGGTACAGCAGCGGCGCCGGAAAGGTGCCCGCCAGCCCCAGCAGGGCACCTGCACACAGAGCCAGCACGAGGTAGCCCGCCGCGCACACCAGCCCCGCCACGTAGCGCCGGCCCGGATCGGGGTGAACGTCGGGCCCCATGCACATGGCCGCCGTGATTGCCCCCATGTTCAGGGTGACGCTGCCCACCGGCGCGGCCACCACGGACGCGGCCCCCGTCACCGTCACCAGCAGGGCGGGAGGAGGTTGCTGATAGCCGTGACTGCGCAGCACGGCCATGCCCGCCAGATGCTGCGAGGTCAGGGCCAGGACCGTGCAGGGGAGCGCCAGCGTCAGCAGGGCCTGGGCGCTGAAGACCGGGGTGATCCACTCAGGCCGCGCCAGGAGATGCAGCGTCCCCGCGCCGCCGAAGTGCAGCGTCCCCGTCAGGGCGGCGGCCGATACCCCCACGACCAGAGCCGACGGAACGGCCCAGCGCGGAGCAAAGACCCGGACGAGCACGAAGGCCAGCAGCGTGGGCACCGTGAGGGCCGGCGCCTGCGGAATGGCGGCCAGGCCCCGCAGCACGAAGGGCAGCAGCACGCCCGCCAGCAGGGCCGAGGCCAGCGGCAGGGGCAGCGCCCGCGCCAGCCAATCGAAGGCGCGGCTCAGGCCGATCAGGAACAGCACCGCGCCGCTGACGAGCAGGGCACCGACCACCTCCTGCGTGCTGAACTGGCCCGCCTCGGCGATGAGGACCGCCAGCCCCGGCGTGTTCCAGCCCAGGATCACCGGCACCCGGTAGCGCCAGCACAGCACCATGCCCATCACGCCCAGCAGCAGGTACATGCTCGCCAGCCCACTGGCCCCCTGCGCGGGCGAGTAGTGCGCGGCGGCGAAGGCCTGCACGAACAGCGGAATGTTGCTTGCAAAACTGACGAGCACGGCCACCATGCCGGCCACGAGCGCCCCGACCGGCACCCGCCGGAGGTCAGACATCGCCGCCCGCCCGCCGCGCGCTCGGCCCCCACCCGGCCAGACGTGCGCCGGCAGACTCCGAACTCCGTCTCCGGGGGGTGGGCCTTCTGTCGGTAGGAGTCATTCTCGGCCGCACACTAGAGCACACGGCGGGCAGGGACATGGCCCCTGTCCTCTCCGCCAGAACGGCCCTGTGGCATCCCAGCACCCTCCGTGCGGGCTGCGTGCGTCAGGCCGGGGCGGCCCCCGGCGGATTCATTAGGGCGGCGACCGCCTCTTCCTTGCCCTTGGCCTCGACCTCGATCCAGGGCACGTCGTGGTAGGCGCTCGGCAGCGCGGTGATGAGGTGACTGTGGCGGCGATCCTGCGGCCCCTCGATGCCGCTGCTCAGGTGCACGACCTGCCACTCGGGCGGCGCCCAGGTGGCGCGGGCCTTCAGAGTCCACTCGCGCACGCTGGGATCTTCCTGATCCGGCAGTTTCTCGCGCACGACGTGGTGGTGAGAGTCGAACACCATCGGCACGCCGGTCGCCTCGCACACGGGCAGCAGGTCCTGCGGGCCGTATGCACGTTCGTCGTTTTCCAGGCCCAGGCGCAGGCGGGCAGCGTCGGGCAGGTCGGGAATCACCTCGCGCAACTCGGCGGCGCGGCCCCCCTTGCCGCCGTGCAGCAGCAGCAGGTTCCAGGGGGTGCGCGACAGCCCCAGGCCGTCCATCACGCGGGCGTGCGAGATCAGCGCCCGCACGCTGCTCACGCGGACCTCGGGGCGATCACTGTTGAGCACGATGAACTGCTCGGGGTGCATGAGCACGCGGATCCCGGCGTCCTCGAAGGCGTGCCCGGCGCGCGTCAGCTCGGCCGCCAGCGAAGTCAGGACCGCCTCGCCCGTGTCATCGCCCAGCAGGTCGAGCATCGGAAAGAGGCTGGAACTCATGCGGTAGAGCCGGATGCCGCGCGCCGCGCAGAAGTCGGCCGCCCCGCGCAGACGCACGATGTTGTCGGCGTAGATGTCCAGCAGCTTGGCCTCGCGCTCGGCGGGCGACAGGAGCTGGTAGCGGCTGAGCGTCACGGTGCGGAAACGCACCTCCGGCCCCTGGGTCATGCACACGAGGCCGTAGGCGGGGCCAAGAGCAGTGGTCATTCGCCGCTCCGTTTTGCGGCCGCGCGGCAGCGGTCGGAGCAGTATTTGACGTTGTCCCAGTCGCGTTCCCACTTCTTGCGCCAGGAAAAGGGCAAGCCGCACACCGGACAGACCTTCTGCGGCCGCTCGGAGGGTTTGCGGCCCCCGCCGAAAGATTGCTCACGCCTCGCCATATCTGCGCAGTCTGCCGCGCCCGGGCCTGCCGGACCGTGGGCGCGGCTTGACTGTTCCTGAGTAAAGGTCCGGCCTTACCCCGCCACGGCCTCGCGCGCCAGCGCCGCGTGGGCTTCTTGCAGCAGCGTCTCGGTCTCGGCCCAGCCGATGCAGGCGTCGGTGACGCTCACGCCGGGCTTCAGTGTGCTCAGGTCGGCGGGAATGGCCTGCTTGCCGGCCTGAAGGTTGCTCTCCAGCATCAGGCCCCGGATGGCCCCCTGCCCGGCGAGGCGCTGGCCCAGCACGTCGCGCCACACGAGGTTCTGGCGCGCGCAGTCGCTGCCCGAGTTGGCGTGCGAGCAGTCCACCATCACGGCCGGGGTCAGGCCGGCAGCCTTCATGAGGTCGGCCGCCTCCTTGACGAACTGCGGCGCCGAGTTGGGGCCGCCCCGCCCGCCGCGCAGGATGACGTGCCCGTCGGGGTTGCCCTGCGTGTGCACGATGCAGGCCTGCCCGCCGTCGTCGATGGTGAAAAAGGCGTGGGGGCTGGCGGCGGCGACAATGGCGTCTACCGCCAGCTTGATGCCGCCCCCGGTACCGTTCTTGAAGCCCATCGGGGCCGAGACGGCGCTCGCCATGACGCGGTGGGTCTGCGACTCGGTGGTCCGCGCGCCCAGGCAGGCCCAGGCCACGGCGTCGAACAGGTACTGCGGCGCGAAGGGGTCGAGGAGTTCGGTGGCGACCGGCAGCCCAAGTTCGGCCACCTCGATCATCAGTTTGCGGGTCAGCTCCAGGCCCTTGTTGATGTCGTTCAGGCCGTTCATGTCGGGGTCGAGCAGGTAGCCGCGCCAGCCCACCGTCGTGCGGGGCTTGTCCACGTACACGCGCATCTGCACTTCGAGCCGGTCCTTCACACGTTCACGCAGGGCCGCGAGTTTGTGGGCGTACTCGACCGCCTCGGCGTAATCGTGGACGCTGCACGGCCCCACGACCACGAGCAGGCGGTCGTCGCGCCCATGCAGGATGTCCTGGGCGGCGCGGCGGCCCGCGAGCACCGTGCGCTCGGCGGCGGGCGTCAGCGGATGGCGCTCCTTGAGGGCGCGCGGCGTGATGAGCGGCGTGAACCCCGAAACGTTGAGGTTCTCGGTGCGGCCGGGCTGGACGGTGGGGTCGGGGTGGGTCATGGCGTGGGCCTCCGGGGGCGGGAAAGAAGAAACCGCCCGGCGAGCCTCTGTTCGGGCTTCACCGGGCGGTGGGGGAAAACAGCGCGACGCTAGGCCCGGCGGAAGCGGAGCCAATAAAAAAACGCGGCGCTGAGGTGCATGGACGGAGTGTAGGCCCGGCCGAACGGCAAAACTGCCGGGCGGTCTAGAGGGGGCGCGGCGGGCCGCGACAGACCCCGACCTTTGCTGGGGTCCGCACCCGCCTGGCCGGGAACTTTTCCCGCCCTGGGCGCGTAGTGTAGACAGATGAAACGTTCTCTCACCCTGCTTCTGACCGCGCTGGCGCTGGGCAGCGGGCTGGCCGACGCCGCCCGGCGCAGCGGTGGGGGCTTCGGCGGCAGCCGCAGCTCGGGCAGTTCCTCCCGCTCCGCGCCGTCCTACCGCGCGCCCAGCACCCCGTCCTACCGCCCCCCCAGGACGCCGTCCTACACGCCGCCGCGCAACTCGTCGTCGGGCAGCACCTACACGGCGCCGCGCAACTCGTCCTCCAGCTCGGGTACGCCGCGCAGCAGCAGTTCCGCGCAGCGGGGCGCCGCCCTGCCCAGCAACAGCAGCGTGCGCAGCAGCGCCGCCAACCGCGCGGCGGCCGCGCAGGTCACGCCCACGCAACTGGGGAGCTGGAAATCCGCGCCGCTGCCCGCCGGGGTGCCGCGCAGCGCCCTGACCTACAGCGCCACGCGCAGCTCGGGCTACCAGTACCAGCTCTCGCCGGGGCGCTACTACCCCTACCCGCAGAGCTACTACCGCCAGCGCAATATCGGCTACGACATCCTCAAATACGCGCTGATCTTTACGGCGGTCAGCAGCGTGGCGAACGCGCTGGACGGCCCGGACGTGGTCGTGAACAACGTCAATGCCCCCCAGTCCCAGACCGGCAACGAACTCAGCGGCGTGTCCTACACCCAGCCTGCGCCCGTACGCCAGGGCCCGAACCTCTGGACCTACGCCGGGGTGGGCTTCGCGGCCGCCGCCGCCGCATGGTTCCTGCTGGGCCGCCGCCGCTAGGCCGCCCCCGGCCCAGCAAACCCCCATCCCCCGCTGGGTGGGGGTTTGCCTTGTGCTCCCTGAAGTGTGGCAAGCCTTCCTTCACGTCACCTTGAGTTTTTCCTGAACTTCCGGCCCCCTCCGGTACACTGAAAAGGCAGTCAGACACGGATTTTCCGCTGTCCGGCACATCCCAGCCGACTCACCACCCCCTGGCCCCCGGACCCCCGCCGGTCCGGCGTGTCCCCTCCCGGCCCGCGCTGGCCGGCACTTTTTCCCCGGAGGTCACATGAACCTGCTCTGTCCCCCCGCGCGTGGCGGCCCGTGACGCTCGCCGTCCTCTTTCCCTTTTTGATGGCCCTGGTCTGCGCCTGGGCCGGCCAGAAACTGGGCCGCCGCACCGGATACCTCGCTGCGGCGGCCTTTTTGCCGGCGCTCGCACTCGCGCTGCCCCTGGCGGGGATGCCCGGCGCCGCGCCCGTCACCGAAACGACCCGCTGGGTCGCGGAACTCGACCTGAGCCTCGCGTTCCGGGGCGACGGCTTCTCGCTGCTCTTCGCGGTCCTGATCGGCCTCATTGGGCTACTCGCCTCGCTGTACTCGGTGGCGTACCTGTCGGCCACCGAGAAGTTCGGGCGCTTCTTTCCGTACCTGCTGCTCTTCGGCGGCTCGATGCTGGGGCTGGTCCTGAGCGACAACCTCATCGCCCTGTTCGGTTTCTGGGAGATGACGAGCGTCACCAGTTTCCTCTTGATCGGTCTCTGGCACACACGCGGGGCGGCGCGCGACGGGGCCGTCAAGGCCTTTCTGGTGAGTGCCCTGGGCGGCCTGGCGCTGCTCACAGCGGTCGCCATGCTCGTCATCGCGGGCGGCACGGCCAGTCTCTCAGGCCTAGACCTGGCGGCCGTGCGTGAGTCTCCCCTGTTCACCCCGGCGCTGCTGCTCACGATTCTGGCGGCGGCGACCAAGAGCGCGCAGCTGCCCTTCCACCTGTGGCTCCCCACCGCGATGGAAGCCCCCACGCCGGTCTCGGCTTTCCTGCACTCGGCCACGATGGTCAAGGCGGGCGTACTGCTGGTCGCCAAATTCGGGCTGATCTTCGGGGGGGCCGCGCTGTGGTCGGGCATTCTGGTGCCGCTGGGCCTCGTCACGCTGGCCTGGGGGTCGTGGCTGGCACTGCGCCAGACTGATCTCAAGGCTCTGCTGGCCTACTCGACCGTCTCGCAGCTCGGGCTGCTCGTCAGCCTGTACGGCCTGGCGGACGCCGAGGGCCGCTTTGCCGCCACCGCGCACCTGCTCAACCACGCGGCCTTCAAGGCGGCGCTGTTCTTCGTGGTGGGCATCATCGACCACGAGACTGGCACCCGCGAGATTCCGTTCCTGGAAAAGCTGCGGTCTAAGCTGCCGCTGACCTTCGTAGTCGCGCTCGTCGCCACCCTGAGCATGGCGGGGCTGCCGCCGCTGGGCGGGTTCATTTCCAAGGAGCTGTTCTACGAGGGGATGCTGCACCGCGGCTGGCCCTACCTCGCCGTGGCGGTGGCGGGCAGCATGTTGACCTTCGCGTACTGCGCGCGCCTGCTGGGCATCTTCTTCGCGCGGCGCACCCCGCTGCCCGCCGCCGCCGAGGACCTGCGGGAGCACCGGGTCAAGGACCACATCCACGAGGCGGGGCCCGGCCTGCTGCTGCCGCCCGCCCTGCTGGCCGGAGCCGCGCTGCTGTTCGGCCTGTGGCCCGGCAGCGCCGAGTGGCTGACCCGCACGGCGCAGGGCGCGCTGGACTTCGGAGAGTACGGCGGCCACCTGTCGCTGTGGCACGGCGTGACCCCGGCCCTGCTCGCCACGCTGCTCACTTGGGCGCTGGGCGCGGCGGTCGTATGGCAGGCCCCCGCCTTCGCCGCACTGCAAAGCCGCCTCACGCCGCTGTGGAACGCCAACACGGTCTACTACACCCTCACGCAGGGACTGGGCCACCTCGCGAGCACCGTGGTCGCGCGCACGCAGGGGCTGGCGCTGCCCGACCAGCTGCGCATCATGCTGCTCAGCGCCGGAATCATGGGCGGCTACGCGGTGTGGCGCTCGCCCCAGGTGTTTCAGCCGATCGGGCGCGTGCCGCTGGAGCTCGTGCCCATCGGGGTGCTGCTCGTGGCGGGCGCGGTCGGGGTGCTGCTCTCGCGCAACCGCCTGACCGCCGTCATCGTGACCGGCCTGACCGGGTTTGGGAGCGCGGCGGCCTTCCTGGCCCTGCGCGCACCCGACCTCGCCCTGACGCAACTGCTCATCGAGGCGGTCACAGTCATTCTGTTCCTGCTGGCCTTCCGGTACTTGCCGGGGGTCCGCGACCTGCCGCGCACACGGGGCCGCCTGATTCTGGACGCCGTACTGGCCGGCGCAGCGGGCCTGGGCACCACCCTGCTCGTCCTGAGCAGCCTGCGCTTTCTGGCCCCGCCCATCTCG
Organism: Deinococcus sp. Leaf326; assembly: GCF_001424185.1. Classification (NCBI taxonomy): domain Bacteria; kingdom Thermotogati; phylum Deinococcota; class Deinococci; order Deinococcales; family Deinococcaceae; genus Deinococcus; species Deinococcus sp. Leaf326. The sequence goes on from NZ_LMOM01000065.1 coordinate 25,189, forward strand.
CCCTACTACCTCGTGAACAGCTACTCGGGCGGCGGCGGCAAGAATGCCGTGAACGTCATCCTGGTCGACTTCCGGGGCTTCGACACCATGGGCGAGGGCCTGGTCGTGGCGATGGTCGCGCTGGCGGTGTCGAGCCTCGTGACGCTGGGCAAGTCGGGCAGGACCCGCACCGCGCCGGGCGACTCTCCGGACCTGAGCCCCCTGCCCTCCCGGCACCAGAACCGGAGGCGAAAATGAGCCCCAAACGCAAGAAGCCCGCGCCCACCATCGGCGTCAACTCGCCCGCCCCGCCGCCCCTGAGCGGTGACCCCATCCTGCGCACGGTGAGCCGCGCGGCCTTCGCCCTCGTGATGCTGTTCGCGCTGCTGCTGCTGTGGCGCGGGCACAACGCACCGGGCGGCGGCTTCATCGCCGGGCTGATGACGGTCGCCGCGCTGCTGCTGCACCGCATCGCCACCGGGCGCAGCGCCCTGCGCGTGCCGCCCCTCACCCTGATTCCCTTCGGCGTGGCCCTGTCGGTCCTGACCGGACTGGTGCCGTACCTGCTGGGCCAGCCCTTCCTGAAGACCGCCTACGGCTACATCACCACGCCGCTGACCGGCGAGTTCGAGTGGGCCACCGCCCTGATCTTCGACATCGGGGTCTACCTGACCGTCGTCGGCAGCGGCCTGAGCATCGCGGAGAACCTCGCCGAGGTCCACCCGACCGAGCGCGTCGAGGAGGACGAATAATGGCCTCACTGTTCGCCATCCTCATCGGAGTCCTGATCTCGGCAGGCGTCTTCCTGCTGCTCTCGCGCACGGTCGTGCGGGTGGTGCTGGGGCTGGCCTTCATCGGGTACGGCGTGAACCTCGCCATCCTGACGGTCGCGGGCCTCGACCAGAAATCGCCCCCACTGCTGACCCTGCCGGGGCCGTATGTGGACCCGCTGCCCCAGGCGCTGGTCCTGACCGCCATCGTCATCGGCTTCGCCACCACCGCGCTACTGCTCACGGTGGCGCTGCGGGCCTATCAGGTGGCCGGCCACGACGACGTGGAAGCCTTCGGCGACAACCTCGCGCGCGAGTCCGACGCCGGCGACGAGGTGCAGGCCGACCCCGAACACCAGAGCCCCGACCTGCCGGACTGGGAGGGCACCCCAGCCCACCGCCCGCCGCACCTGCCCGGCGACCTCGACCCCATTCCCGAACCCACCGTCCCCCCACCCGCTGACGACTCCCGGAGGCAGCCATGACCCTGCCCACGACCATCCTGCAAAGCGCCCTGCCGCTGGCGCCCATCCTGACCCCGCTGGGCCTGGGCCTGCTGACCCTGCTGCCGCTGCGCCGGGGTCCCAGGACCACCCTGGCGCTGCTCGGCGGCCTGCTGACCCTGTTCTTCGCGCTGCTGCTCGTGCGCGGCACCGCCGGGGGCGAGGTGCTGGTGAGTGAGCTGGGCGGCTGGCGCGCGCCCTTCGGCATCGTGATGACGGCCGACCGCCTCTCGGCGTACATGAGCGCCCTGTCGGCCGTGTGCGGCGTGTTCGCCCTGTGGATGATGACCGTGCACGAGGACCGCGTGCGTGAACGCCACCACAGCTTCGCCCTGACGCTGTTCCTGCTCACCGGCGTGCAGCTCTCCTTCCTGACTGGCGATCTGTTCAACCTGTTCGTGGCTTTCGAGATCATGCTCGTCGCCAGTTACGCGCTGGCAGTGCTGGGGTCCACCCGCGAGCAGCTGCGCGAGGGCCTGCGCTACATCGTGATGAACCTGACCGCCTCGGCGCTGCTGGTCATCGCCTGCGGGCTGGCCTACGGCGTACTCGGCACCCTCAACTATGCGCATCTCGCGCAGCGCTCGGCAGAGCTGGGCGCGCAGGGCACGGTGACGGCGGTGGGCGTGCTGCTGCTGCTGGTGTTCGCGGCCAAGGGGGCGCTGTTTCCGCTGGGGTTCTGGCTGCCCGGCACCTACCCGGCGCTGCCACCGGCGACCGGGGCCCTGTTCGCCGCCATCCTCACCAAGGTGGGCATCTACGCCCTGATCCGCATCTTCACGACCGTTTTTCAGCAGGACCCGGCGCTGCCGCAGGGCCTCCTGCTGGGCCTGGGCGCCCTGACCATGATTTTTGGCGCGCTGGGGGCGGTCAGCCAGCGCGAGTGGCGGCGCATCCTGAGCTTCACGGTCATGAGCAGCGTGGGCTACCTCGCCTTCGGGCTGGGGCTGGGCACGCCCGACGCGCTGCGCGCGAGCCTCGCCTACCTCGCCGTGAGCATGTTCGTCACGCTGGCCCTGTTTCTCATCGCGGCCGCCGCCGAGCAGGCCAGCGGTTCGCGGCTCGTACGCCCCGAACGGCGCGGCTTCATCGAAAAACGGCCGCTGCTGGCCGCCTGTTTCCTGCTGTGCGCGCTGACGGCGGCCGGGCTGCCCCCCACAGGCGGGTTCGTCGCCAAATACGCCCTGATCCGCGCGGGACTGCTTCAGGGCTCGGGGCTGGCGACGCTCGCAGTGATTTCGGCGCTCGCCAGCAGTCTCGTGACGCTGTACGCCATGCTCGGGGTGTGGCGCGGGTTCTTCTGGGGCAAGAGCGCGGCTCCTGCCCCGGACGCCGCCGCAGCCCCGGCCCGGCTCCGGCCCGCGCCGCCTGCCCTGGCGCAGAGACTGCCGGCCTACGCCGCCTCAGCACTTGTAGCGGGGCTGGCCCTCTTCGCCGGGCCGCTGTTCTCGCATGCCGAGGCCACAGCCCGCGAACTGCGCGACAACGCCCGGTACATCCGTGGAGTGCTGGGCGACGAACCGGTCGTCATTCCGGCCGCGCCCACCGGCACCGAATTGCAGAAGAAAGAGGCTCCCGGAGAGGCGCCGTGAGGGGGCCGCAGTGAGAGGTCTGGCACTCAATATCATGCTCGCCATCGTCTGGGCGCTGTTCTCGGGCGAGGTCAGTACCCGCGAGCTGGCGATCGGGTTCCTGCTGGGCTTCGCGCTTCAGCTCGTGTTCCCCGACGCCCTGGGCACCCGCAGCTACGTGTCGCGCAGCCTGGGCCTGGTGCGCTTCCTGGGGTTCTTCCTGCGCGAGCTGACGGTCGCCAACGTGCAGGTGGCCCTGTTTGCCCTCCAGTCGCACCCGCCCCTGAACCCGATGGTGGTCGCGGTGCCCATCCGGCTGCGCAGCGACTCGGCCCAGACGCTGCTGACCGCCGTCATCACCCTGATGCCCGGCAGCGTGGTGCTGGGGTTCAGTCCGGACAGACGCGAGCTGTACCTGCATATCGTGGGCACGCGCAACACCCGCGAGGCCCGCGAGAGCATCTGGCGGGTCGAGGCGCAGCTCCTTAACTTTCTGCCCACCCCCACCGAGCCGGCCCCCACCCCCAGAGAGGTGCACCCATGATTGTCAATCTGGCGCTAGGCATCGTGGCCCTGTCCGTCCTGCTCGTGACCTACCGCGTGCTGCGCGGCCCCAGCTGGGGTGACCGCATCATGGCGTTCGACTTCCTGAGCGTGAATCTGGTCATCCTGTTCGCGCTGATCGCCGTGCGCACCCGGCTGATCGTGGTGCTCGACGCTGCCCTGGTCCTGAGCCTACTGGGGTTCCTGAGCACGGTGGCCCTCACGCGCTACCTGCTCGTGGGCCGGGTGATGAAATGAACGACTTCGCGCCCGCCCGCGACATTCCCATCCTGCTGGGGGCCTTTTTTGTGCTCACGGCCGCCATCGGGGTGGTGCGCTTTCCGGACCTGTACTCACGGCTGCACGCGAGTTCCAAACTCGTGACGCTCGGCTCGGCCGGCATCTTCCTGGGGGTGGCTTTCTCGTTTCAGGACCCGGCGGCCTTCACGCGGCTCATCGCCGTGCTGCTGTTCCAGTTCCTGACCACGCCGCTCTCGGCGTACCTCATCGCCCAGGCGGCCTACCTGCGCGGGCTGGCCCCGGTGCTGCCCGGCGGCATCGACGAGTGGGGCGCGCTGGGCAAGGCCGAGGAGGTCGCCCAGGCCGACCGCGACGCCGTGCGCGCCATGCAGGCTGAGGGCCAGTAACCCAGGACCAACCCACGGGAAAGGGGCGGGGAGACGCTGAGCTCCCCGCCCCTTTCCCGTGGGATCAGACCTCGTCGATCTGGCGCAGCTTCTCGACCCGGCTGGCGAGGTCGCCCAGCTCCAGGGCGCGCAGGGCCTTGGTGGCGCGTATCACGCCCGCGTCGTCCACAACGTTCTGATTCCAGCCGGCGATCAGCATGGCGCAGCCCTGGAGGGCCTCGGTGACGGTCTCCTTATGGAACATGGCCGCGAGGTTGCCCGGCTGGGCGGGCTGGGTCTGCTGTACCTGCGCCTGCACGTCGAGAACGACCTGCATGAATACCTGGTCGAGTCGGGCGCGGTCGTCGGGCGCGATGGTCTTGCCGGCGGGCTGGGTCATGGGGGGCAGTGTAGGGGCAAAGCGGCAGGAGACAGTGGGAACCGGCCCGTCAGAACCCGAAACGCCGCAGCACCTCGGCGGGGGTGCGCCGGGGCCGGCCGGTCACGGGGTCCACCCAGACCCACTCGGTCTGGCACTCGGCGAGGCGCACGCCACCCTCCGGGTCGCCGGGATTCAGGCGGTCGAGGGTATAGGCGCGCACGCTGCGCAGCCCCGCGCTGACGGTCAGGGCCGTGCGGACCCGCACGCGGTCGCCCAGTAGCGCAGGCTTGTGGTACCGGATGACGTGTTCGCGCGCCACCGGGACCGCCCCCAGCGCCACGAGGGCCGGTGTGCCCAGGCCCACGCTCAGGGCGTGTTCGCGGGCCACCTCCTCGCACCACGCCAGATACACCGTGTTGTTGACGTGGTGCAGGTCGTCGAGGTCGCCGGGCTGCACCGTCAGGATCAGCGCTTGGCGCCGCAGTTCGGGCAGGCTGTCCCACAGCACGTCCGCGTCAGGAATCGAAAGTTTCACGGCTCCAGCAGACCGTTCACAGCGCGTGCCGCCGCGAGGTCGAGCTCGGTCACGCCACCCGCCTCATAGGTGAAGAAGTTGACCTTCACCGAGTGGTACTTGATGTGGATGTCGGGGTGGTGCCCGCGCTTCTCGGCCTGCTGCGCCACCCGTACCGCGAAGGCGACGCTCTCGGCGAAATTCTCGAACGGGAAGACGCGGAACAGCTTGCCGCCGTCCCCCCACCAGCCCTCAGGTTTGAGTTCGGCCACGTCGCCGTCGGTGAGCTTGCGCTCCGGGTCGTAGGCCATGCGCGGATCGTAGGTCATACGGGCCATGCTAGGGCAGCGCGCCGGGGCACAACGTCACACCACGCGCACGGCAGGCCCTCAGCTCTCCGAGACCACCACGCCCTTCCAGAAGGCCACGCGGCCCCGGATGTTCTCGGCCGCGTCCTTGGGTTCGGGGTAGTACCACGCGGCATCGGGGTTGGTCTGGCCGTCCACCTCGACGCTGTAGTAGCTCGCCGTGCCCTTCCAGGGACAGACGGTGTGGGTGGCGCTGGGCTTCAGGAAGCTCTGATTCACGTCCTCCAGCGGGAAGTAGTGGTTACCCTCCACGATGACCGTATGACTTGAATTGGCGAGGGTCTGCCCGTTCCAGGTGGCCTTCATGCCTCCAGGGTAGGCCGGCGGCGGTGGCGCGGGCCATCACCTTCCCTTGAGGGGTGCGCGCCTCCCATTTGACAGCGCCCAGGCGCACCCCCATAAATAGAACCAACTTATGAAACGTTTCCACAAGGTGGGGCGCACCGGCGCCCTGGCGGCCCTCACCCTGTCTCTTTCGGCGTGCGGACTGCTGAATCCGGCCCCGCAACCCGGCGCGTCGTCGAGCGACTGGCGCGATCAGGTCATCTATTTCGCCATGACCGACCGCTTCGCCAACGGCAACGCGGCCAACGACAACGGCGCCAACCGGGACGTGGGCGACCGCGCCGACAAGACCAACCCGCTGGCGTGGCACGGGGGCGATTTCGCGGGCCTCAAGGCTAAGATCGAGCAGGGCTACTTCAAGAAGATGGGCTTCACAGCGCTGTGGATCACCCCGGTCGTGCTCCAGGTGCCGGCTGTCGCCGGACCGACGAGCGGGCCGAACACGGGCAAGGCCTTCGCGGGCTACCACGGCTACTGGGCCGAGGACTTTTTCAAGGTGGACCCTCACCTCGGCACCCTGGACGAGTACAAGGCGCTCGTGGAGACCGCGCACCGCAACGGCCTGAAGATCATCCAGGACGTGGTCGTGAATCACGCCGGCTACGGCGCCACCCTGACCAAGACGAATCCGCAGTGGTTCCACACCGACGCCGAGTGCGCGGCGACGGGCGCGAACACCACGACCGACTGTCCGCTCGCCGGCCTACCCGACTTTAAGCAGGACCTGCCCGAGGTCACGAAGTACCTCAACGACTTCGTGACGTACTGGCGCACGACCACCGGCATCGACGCCCTGCGCATCGACACCATGAAGCACGTGCCCGACGCCTACTGGAAGCAGTTCTTCGCGGCGGGCGGTGCGGGCGACCCGGCTCGGCTGTGGTCGGTGGGCGAGGTCTTCGACACCAACCCGGCGTATCTGGCGCGCTTCATGGACGAACTGGGCTCGCCGAGCGTCTTCGACTTCGCACTGTATGCCGGCCTGCGCGACGGCCTGAGCAGCGCTGGCGGCGGCCTGGACCGCGTGGCCGACGTCTTTTCCCAGGACGGGGCCTACCGCGACGCCTCGCGCCTCACCACCTTCGTGGACAACCATGACGTGCGGCGCTTCGTGAACGAGGTGACCTCGCGCGGGGGCAGCGCCGCGCAGGCGGCCGAGCGTCTGGACGCCGCGCTGTCGGTGCTGTACCTGTCCCGCGGCACGCCCAGCGTGTACCAGGGCAGCGAGATCGCCCAGAAGGGCGAGGGCGACCCGTACAACTTCGCGACCGGCGAGGGCAACCGCGAGGACATGGACTTCTCGCGGCTGGACTCGGGCACGCTGGACGAGCGTCTGGCGGCGCTCGCCGGAGCACGTACGACCTACCGCGCCCTGACCCGCGGTGCCCAGCAGGAACTGTGGCGCCCGAACGGCGGCGCGCTGGTGCTCGCCTACCGCCGCGTGGTGACGGGGGTGGGCGGCGCCGCCGGACAGCCGGTCGTGTTCGTGGTGAACGGCGGCGACACGGCGCTTGACCTCTCTGCGCTGGGGAGCGGCGGCATTCCGCTGCTGGGCACCTTCGCGGGCGGCACTCTGACCGAGGTGACGGGCCGCGCGAGCGACCTGAAGATGGTCGGCGGCAAGCTGGTCGGCACCGTTCCGGCGCGGGGCGTGCTGGCCGTGACCGGCACGGCGGGCGGCGGCACGGGCGGCACGGTGAATCCGGGCCTGCCGGAAGTGGCGGAGCTGAGCACCCGCGCAGGCGACAGCGCCGTGGAACTGAGCTGGGTTCTGCGCCCGGCCACCCCGGACGCCCCGGCTTCTGTCGGCGGCTACCGCATCTACGCGACCCCGGCAGGCGGCAGCGAGCGGCTGCTGAACTTCGCGCCGATTCCGGCCGGCCAGACCCGTTACCTCGCGCGCGGCGTCGCCAACGACGTGTCCACGACCTTCCGGGTGGTCACGGTGGACGCCAGCGGCGCCGAGAGCCGGGGCGTGAGCGCCGCCGCCACCCCCAGCAGCAAGAACACGGTCAAGGTGAGCTTCACGGTGGACGCCCGCTCGCAGGGCAACGGCTCTGTCGAACTGCGGCGCTTCGACACCGGCAGCCAGGTCACCCTGCCGATGACCCAGGTTTCGCGCGGCATCTGGAAGACCGACGCCGAGCTGCCCCTATTCCGCGAAATAAAGTTCAAGTTCGGCAATGCGGGCGCGGGCGCCAGGAACAGCGGCTACGAGGGCGACGGCCAGAGCGACCGCAGCCTCGTGGTGGGCGTGGGAGACAGCGCCTACAGCGGCACCTACGACTTCATCAGCGAGCCGGTGCCGACCACCGTCATCGAGGGCCGTGTGACGGGCGCGGGGCTACCCCTGGCCGGCGCCGCCGTGACCGCCACCGGGGCCAGACCCAACCTGAACTACGCCCTGACCTTCTCCGACGGCAGCTACACCCTCTTCGTGCCGGCCGGCCCGCAGACCCTGAGCGCGGCGGCGGACGGCTACGCCACCGGCACCCGCAGCGCCACCTCGCCGCAGACCGGCGCGGACTTCGACCTCGCCAAGGCCGGGGCGCCGAGCGGGCCGCAGGTTGGCAAGTACCGCATCGACGGCGACCTGAGCGACTGGGCGGCTCCCAAAGTGACGGTGCAGAGCCCCTCGGCAGGGGTGTTCGGCGACAACAACAACTGGCTGAGCCTGCGGGCCGACAGCGACGCGGAGTATCTGTACCTCGCCTACACCTACAAGGTGGACGGCAACAGCGCCGTGCTGTACCTCGACACCGGAGCGGGCGGCGCCGCGCAGGCCGACGACTTCGAGGCGTGGAAGCAGGCGGCCACCTTCGGGGGCGCCATGAACGGCGCCGACGCCTTCGTCGCCCGCTACGGCAACGAGGCGCCGCAGCTGCGCCGGGTGCAGGGCGGCGCGGCCGTCCCGGAAGTCGCGGCGAACAGCTACACGGTCGGCACCTCGGGCACGCTTCCCAACCAGACGGTCGAACTGGCGATTCCCTGGAGCGCCCTGGGCCTGAGCGGCGCGCCGGCGGGCGGGGTCAATCTCGCGGGCGGCATCTTCGGGGGGGGCGGGTACGGCGCCGGGGACATCATTCCCGACGCGGGCAGTACCCCGGCGGGCGCGAACACCATCGGCAGCGACGCCGACAAGCGCCGCGCGACCTTCACCGCCCCGGTCAACGTGCCGTAACGCGGCGCGCGGCGTCAGGAGCAGACCACACCCGGTCTGCCTCTGCGTCATGACGAGCTGACCCTCACCTGACATAGTGGAGGAGAATCAGGAGGATTGTCATGGTCTTGTCAAAATTCATGCCCCACAACCCGAAATTCAGCGCCAAGTTCGCCGAGGCAGCTGCCAACGCCCACGTCACCGCGCAGGCCCTGGTGGACCTGCTGGAGAACTACACCGATGTCGAGGCCAAGGTGCAGCGCGTCCGTGACCTCGAACACGAGGGCGACCGCCTCTCGCGCGAGGTGACCAACCTGCTGGCCGAGTCCTTCATCGTGCCCTTCGACCGCGAGGACATCATCAGCCTGAACAATGAGCTCGACGACCTCGTGGACTACATGGAAGAAGCGGCCCGCCGCCTGAGCCTGTACCGCATCGAGCGCCCGCTGCCGCAGATGGCGCCGCTGGCCCGCGTGGTCGAGCAGCAGTGCGCGCTGCTGGCCCAGGGTATGCCCCTGATCGAGAACACGGGCCGCGTGGCCGAGCTCGCCAAGCTCGCGCAGGAGATCCGCGCCCTGGAAGACGAGGGCGACCGCATCAGCGACGACGTGCAGCGCGGACTGTACGACGGCGTGCAGGACGTGCCGGCCATGATCCTCGCCATGCGCAGCGGCGAGATCGCCGACCTCATCGAAGACGCCTCGGACCAGGCGCAGCGGGTCGCCAAGACGGTCGAGAGCATCCTGCTCAAGAACGCGTGAGCCGGGACCACCGCCGATGACCGCCGCCCTGCTGTCTCTCCTCGTGATCCTCGCCCTCGCCCTGATCTTCGACTTCATCAACGGCTTTCACGACACCGCCAACGCCATCGCCACCTCGGTCGCCACCAAGGTCCTCACGCCCGTGCAGGCCATCGCCATGGCAGCCGTCCTGAACGTGGTGGGCGCCCTGACCGGCACCGCCGTCGCCAAAACCATCGCCACCGACATCGTGCCCCAGCAGTTCGCCACCCTGGAACTCGTGGGGGCCGCGCTGGTGAGCGCCATCATCTGGAACCTCTTCACGTGGTGGAAGGGCCTGCCGAGCTCCAGCAGCCACGCGCTCATCTTCAGCCTCGTGGGCGCGGGCGTCGCCTCGGGCGGCTGGGCCATCATCATCCCCAAGGGCGTCAAGAAGACCCTGCTCGGTCTCGTGACGAGCCCGGCGCTGGGTTTTCTGGTGCCCATCCTGCTCATGTTCCTGCTGTCGTGGCTGGTGCTGCGGCACATGCGCCCGCGCGCCGTGACACGCAACTTCCGCTGGCTCCAGATCTTCAGCGCGGCGTTCATGGCCTTTTCTCACGGTGGCAACGACGCCCAGAAGACCATGGGCATCATGACATTCGCCCTGAGCGCCTACTTCGGCACGCAGATCGAGCAGGTACCGCTGTGGGTCATCCTGAGCGCCGCGACCGCGATGGGCCTGGGCACCTCGGTGGGCGGCTGGCGCATCATCAAGACGATGGGCTTCAAGGTCGTGGACCTCAAGCCCGTGGACGGCTTCGTCGCCGAGACGAGCGCGGCCCTCATCATCGAGACGGCCAGCCGCCTGGGCATTCCGGTGAGCACCACGCACACCATCTCGACGAGCATCATGGGCGTGGGCACCACCAAGGGGTTCAGGAAGGTCAAGTGGCAGGTCGCCGGGCGCATCGTGGTGGCCTGGGTTACGACCATTCCCATCTGTATCGCGCTGGGCTGGCTGATCTTCCGAATTTTCGAACTGTTCACCTGAACTCCGGCGAACACGGCGGCGCTCCGGCCTCTGGGTCTGGGCGCCGTTTTCCTGTCTGGAAGCTCTGCGGCCGACTTCCCTGACGGGATTTCATCTGGGCGTTAATTCTGTGGCTCAATGCGGGAACTTTCCGGTGCGCGGCGCGTACTGTAGAGGGTATGCAGACCTTCACGACCCCGACCAAGGCCAGGACACAGGACCTCGTCCGCACCTTCATGGCGCGTACCTACTCCTGGATGGCGGCGGGGCTGGCCCTCACGGCCGGCATCGCCTACCTCACCGCTCAGAACGAGACCTTCGCCCTGCAGGTCATGCAGTGGCGCCTGCCGCTCATCATCGCGCAGCTCGCCTTGGTGTTCGTGCTCAGCCTGGGTGCCCAGCGCCTGAACAGCGGCCTGGCCGGCGTGCTGTTCATCGCCTACGCCGCCCTGACCGGCCTGACCTTCAGCGCCCTGCTCTTCGCCTACTCGCCCACGGCCGTCATCTCGGCCTTCGCCACCACCGCCGGAACCTTCGCCCTCATGAGCGTGGCCGGCTTCGTGATCAAGAAGGACCTCAGCGCGATGGGCCGCTTTTTCATGTTCGCTGTTATCGGCCTGTTCGTCGCCATGATCGTGAACCTGTTCGTGGCGAGCAGCGCCCTGACGCTGGGCATCAGCATCGTGGGCGTGCTGCTGTTCGCGGGTCTCACCGCCTACGACACCCAGATGCTGCGGAACCTCGCCCTGAGCGGCATCGAGGGTGAACAGGCCGAGCGGGCCTCGATCAACGGCGCGCTGGCTCTGTACCTCGACTTCATCAACATGTTCCTGTTCATCCTCCGTCTATTCGGTATGGGTGGCCCCAGCCGCGACTGAGCCAGCCTCACTTTTCGCCCCCGCAGCCTGGACCGGTGCGGGGGTTTTGCTGTCCATGTCTGTCCTGACCGTGAAGGGGGGTGGGGGTTGACAAGGGGGGTAAGCCTTGTCAGGGCGCGTGAGGCTTCTGTCAGAAGACAGGCCTTAGGCTGGGAAGCGTGAATAAGCTCACATCGCCGGAGGCCTTCCGGCGGCGCGGCGGGCGGGTCAGTGGCCGGTGGTCACTGCGCGCGCAGTTCACGTTGGTGATCTTTCTGCTGACCTTCCTGCCGAACCTGACCATCACCCTGCCCGGCCTGCTGCGCGGCGCCGCCCCCACCTGGCTGCCGCTGTGGATGGTGGCGGTGGGCGGCGTGAGCGCCCTGACCGGCTACGTCCTGAGCGGCGCGCTGCTGCGTCCCCTGCACCGGCTGGAAGCCGAAGTGGTCGGCGGCGGCGTGGGCGAGGCGCGCAGCGACGACCCGGCCGAGATCCGCGCGCTGCGGGGCGCCTTCGCGGGCCTGCTGACCCGCCTGGGCACCGAGCAGACCCGGCGCAGCGCCTTCATGGCGACCCTGGTCCATGACCTCAAGACCCCCCTGATCGCGGTGGGGCACCTGACCCGGCTGCTGACCGGCGGCGGGCTGCCCGAGTCCGAGCGGCGCGGCGCAGGCGAGCAGATGCTGGCCGAGACGGAGCGGCTGCTGGCCCTGGTGGATCAGATGGCCGACGCCCACCGTTTCGAGCGCGACGACGTGCGGCTGCGCCGCGCACCGACCGACCTGAACCGGCTGCTAGGCGGCGTGGCCCGGAGACTGTCGTCCCGCGCTGCCGAGCGCGGCCTGAGCCTCAGCGTCAGCGGCCAGGGCGAGGCCGTGGTGGACGCCGCCGCGCTGGAGCGGGCCGTGACCAACCTCACCGAGAACGCCCTGCGCTACGCCCACCAGCACACGGCGCTGTCGGTCGGGCCCCTGCCGGAGGGCGGCGTGGGCCTGCGGGTGCAGGACGACGGCCCCGGCCTCGCCTCGCCGCTGGCCGACCTCGCCCAGCCCTTCAACGCCCAGCCCACGACCATCGCCGGGCAGCAGTACACCGCCGGAACCGCCGGGCTGGGGCTGTTCATCGCCCGGCGCATCGCCGAGGCGCACGGCGGCGAGCTGCACTACAGCCGGACCCCTCCCGATCTGCCTTCCCCCGGTTCACCACTGCCGGCCCCCGGCACCCCCCCCCTGACCACCTTCACGCTCTGCCTCCCGGAGGTTTCCCCATGAGACTGGTTATTGCCGACGATCATCCCCTGTTCCGCATGGGCCTCAAGTACGCCCTGATTCAGCAGGGCTTCGACGTGGTGGCCGAGGCCGCCGACGGTCCGAGCGCCCTGGAAGCCTGCCGCCTGTACCAGCCCGACGCCGCGCTGCTCGACGTGAAGATGCCCGGCATGTCCGGCATCGAGGTCTGCGACCGCCTGCGCATCACCGCGCCGCGCGTGGTCAGCGTCCTCATCACCACCTTCGCCGAGCCGGCCATCGTGCAGGCCGCCCGCAGCGCCGGGGCACGCGGCTACGTGAGCAAGGAGACGGACCCCGAAAGCCTCGCCCAGCAGATCCGCGACATCGTGGCCCACCCCGACGTCGACCGCCTGCCCCAGGTCGAGGTGCCGCGCCTGACCCCCCGCGAGTCCGAAGTGCTGCCGCTGCTCGCGCGCGGGTTCTCGAACAAGGAGATCGCCAAGAACCTCGGCGTCAGCCCCGATACGGTCAAGGACCACCTCGCCCGCCTGTACGCCAAGCTCGAAGCCCGCGACCGCACCGAAGCGGTCAGCCGCGCGCGGCATATCGGGCTGCTGGGTTGAGGCCCGGCGGCCCCAGGGAGCAGGCACAGGAGAACGGCGCGGAGAGAAGACCCTCCGCGCCGTTCTTGTATATGTCTACTTCTTTTTAGGCTGCGGGTCGTCGATGGCCACGCTCGCCATCAACACGACCTTGTCGCCGTCCTGCTCGACTTCCACGCTGCTGTTGCCCGCCGGGAAGTAGCGCCGCACGACTTCGAGGAGATCGTTGCGCAGGGCCTCGACCTTGCCGGGCGGAATCTTGGCGCGGTCGTAGGCCAGCACGAGTTCCAGGCGGTCCTTGAGGGTCTCCTTGCTGCGCCGGCCCTTCATCCACGAGAACATCTCACGCCCCTCCGCCGAACATGCGCTTCAGGGCGGCCCAGAACCCCTTGTCCTCCTCGAACTTGGGATAGGGCACGTCCTCGCCGCGCAGGCGCCGGGCGGTCGCCATGAAGGCCTCGCCCGCCTTGGTCTTGCCCAGCACCGCCGGCTCGCCCACGTTGGTCGAGACGATGATGCCCTCGTCCTCGGGCACGATACCGATGGGCTTGACTCCCAGGATGTCGAGCATGTCGGACTCCGAGAGCATGTTGCCGCTGGCGACCATCTTGGGCCGCAGCCGGTTGATGACGAGCCGGATCTCACCCACCTGCTGCGCCTCGAGCAGACCGATGATGCGGTCGGCGTCACGCACGCTGGAGACCTCGGGGTTCACGACCACCAGCGCGCCCTTGGCGGGGGCAGCGGCCGTCCTGAACCCCGACTCGATCCCGGCGGGGCTGTCGATCAGCACGCGGTCGAAGCCCTCGTCCTGCACCAGCCCGCGCACGACTTCCTTGAAGACCTCGGGGTCCAGGGCGTCCTTGTCGCGGGTCTGGGAGGCGGGCAGCAGGTACAGGTTCTCGACGCGCTTGTCCCGGATCAGGGCCTGACTCATGCGGCACTTGCCCTCGAGCACGTCCACGAGGTCGAAGACCACGCGGGACTCGAGGCCCATGACCACGTCGAGGTTGCGCAGACCCACGTCCACGTCGATCACGACGACCTTTTCCCCCAGCTTGGCGAGGGCTGCCCCGATGTTGGCGGTGGTGGTGGTCTTGCCGACCCCACCTTTCCCCGACGTGACGACGATGACCTTAGCGTCCATTGGCGGCAGTGTAGCAGGGGAAATTGAGGAGATCGTCCCCCGTCCGGCGCCCCTGCACCCGGCCAAACCCGCGCCGGGCGGCTTTATTTCGGGCGGCCGGGGCCCTAGGAGCGCGCGGCCCGCTCCAAGCGTGCCACCACGCGCCCGCGCCCCAGGGCAGCGAGCAGCTCGGGCAGGTCGGGGCTTTCCATCGTGCCCGCGACGGCGGCGCGCACGGGGGGCATCACCTTGCCGAGCTTGAGCCCCTGCTCCTCGGCATAGGCGTGGAACATCGCCTTGATCTCCTCGGCGCCGAACTCGGGGAGGTTCTTGAGGCGCGCGGCCAGCTCGGGCAGCTGCGCGCGCCCCGCGTCAATGGCCTTCTGCGCCTTCTCGTCCACAGGGTAGTCCTCGGACCAGAAGTACCCCGTCTTGTCCATGAACTCGGAAAAGACCTCGATGCGCGGCGTGAGCAGACGCACGGCGGCGCGGAAGTAGTCGTCCTCGGGCAGCTCGATCTTGCGGGCCGCCAGGAAGTCGTGCAGGCGCCGGGCCACCTCGTCCTCGCTCAGCACCTCGCGCAGGTACTTGCCGTTGTACCAGCGCAGCTTGGCCACGTCGAACACCGGGCCGCCCAGCGTCACGTCCTCCAGCCGGAACACGCGCTGAAACTCGGCGAGGTCGAAGATCTCCCGGCCGTCCGGGTGCGTCCAGCCCATCGTGGCCAGAAAGTTGAGCATCGCCTCGGGCAAAAAGCCTTCCTGCATGTACCACTCGACGCTCGTGGGGTTCTTGCGCTTGCTGATCTTGGACTTGTCGGCGTTGCGCAGCAGGGGCATGTGCGCCCACACCGGCTCTGGCCACCCGAAGGCGGCATACAGCAGGATGTGGATGGGCGTGGAGGTGATCCATTCCTCGGCGCGCACGACATGTGTCACGCCCATGAGGCGGTCGTCCACAACGTTGGCGAGGTGGTAGGTCGGAAAGCCGTCCGCCTTGAGCAGCACCTTGTCGTCGATCTCGCGGTTCTGGAAATGAATGGGGTCGCGCAGCAGGTCGTTCACGACCGTCTCGCCCTCCTGCGGGGCCTTGAGGCGGATGACGGCGGCCTCGCCCGCGTCCACACGGCGCCGGGCCTCCTCGGGCGACAGGTCGCGGCTGGGAATGGCGATGACGTGGCCTTCCTGCTGCGCCGTCTCGCGCAGGGCCGAGAGCTCCTCGGGCGTCTCGAAGGCGTAATAGGCGTGCCCGGACGCTACGAGTTGCCGCGCGTAGTCGCCGTAGAGGTCAAAGCGCTCGGACTGGCGGTAGGGGCCGTTCGGGCCGCCCTGGAGCGGGCTCTCGTCGGGCGTGAGCCCCAGCCACTGCATCATCTGAAAGATGCGGGCCTCGCTGCTGGCGACGTAGCGCCCCCGGTCGGTGTCCTCGATGCGCAGGATGAACTTGCCGCCCGCCTGGTGCGCGAGCGCGGAGTTGAACAGGCCGATGTAGGCGGTGCCGACGTGCGGGTCGCCGGTCGGGCTGGGAGCAATGCGGGTCACGACTGACATGGAGGACAGGATAGGGGGAAGCGGGTTGCGGCGAGTGGAGACGGGTGCGGGAACCCCCACGCTCTCCGCTATGGGCCACAATGCTCCCATGACCACGGCCGAGCCCTCTCCCACCCGCCAGACGGCCGTGGGCCTGGCACGCGGCACGGCGGGCGGGCTGCTGCTGGGGTTGCCGGTCCTGATGACGATGGAGATGTGGCAGCACGGCTACGCCCTGCCCACCTGGAAGCTCGCGCTGTTCTACGGCGTCAACTTTCTGGTCCTGCTCATCCTGGAGTATTACAGCGGCTTTCAGGACGAGGAAACCGCGCTGGACGTGGTGCAGGACGCCGTGATCGCGGCCGGGCTGGGGCTGGTGGTGGCAGGCGCCCTACTGTGGATCTTCGGGGTCATCGGTCCGGATCTGGGCGCGCGCGAGGTGATCGGCAAGGTCGTGGTCGAGAGCATTCCGGTGTCCATCGGCGCGAGCGTGGCGGCCGGGCAGCTCGGTACACGTGGGCGGGGCGAGGACCGCAACCGCCGTGAGGCGGGGTACTGGGGCACCCTCGCCATCGCGCTGGGGGGCGCGGTCGTGTTCGGCTTCAACGTGGCCCCCACCGAGGAGCCCATGCTCATCGGGCTGATGATGTCCGACGTGCAGGCGCTCGCACTAATGCTCGTCGCCCTCGTGCAGACCCACGCCGTCGTGTACGCGCTGGACTTCCGGGGCAGTGTTCCTATTCCCGAGGGCCGCAGTCCGCTGGGCGTCTTCTTCCGCTCCAGCGTGGTGACGTTCGCCCTCTCGGTGCTCGTGGCCCTGTTTCTGCTGTGGGTCTTCGGGCGGGTGGACGCCGACACGGGCCTGCTGCCCACCGTCCACATGACGGTCGCCCTGGGCCTCGTGACCAGCCTGGGCGCCTCGGCTGCCAAACTCCTGCTGTGAACGCGCCATGACTCAGGACCAGAATCCGCAACAAGACGGGCAGCCGCAAGAGCAGCCAGACGACCAGCAGCCGACCCGCAAGGCGCCGGCCGCACTGGAGTGGCTCGCCAGCGCGGTGGCTCTGCTCCTCGTTATGGGAACATTGGGCTACCTCGTGTGGCACGCGGCGCAACCGGCACGACCCGTGGCCTTCGAGGTCCGTGCCGACAAGCTGGAACGCCGTCTGGACCGCTTCTATCAACAGGTCGAGGTTCGCAACCTGGGTAGCGAGAGTGCCGGCCAGGTGGAGCTCCGGGGCACGCTGAGCCAGGGCGGGACCGTCCTGGAAGAGGTTACGGGCCAGATCGACGGTGTTCCCGCCGACTCGGCCCGCTCCACCACCCTGATCTTCCGCACGGACCCGCAGGGCCGCATCCTGAATCTCGATATCGCAAGCTACGGCGAACCCTGAGCGGAGACGGCCGGACCCCCTCCGCCCAGACCGGCCCTCAGCTCCAGTTCCAGACCGTCGGCTCGAATTCGTAGGAACCGGGCGCGAGGCGGCGCAGGTGCCCGAGCGCCGGAAAGGGGAAGTGGTAGCCCGTGACCCACAGCTTCTCGTCGGTGGCGCGCGCAAAGATGGCCTGCCGGGTGCGGGCAGCCTGCGCGCCGTCCACGTCGAAGCCCACATAGGCGCCTTCGTACTTGAGGGAGAGCAGGAAGTGCCCCGCCGCGTCCCCGAAGACCATCAGGCCGGGGCCGCTGCCCACGCGCGCCAGGACGCTGAGGTGGTTGGCGGTGTGGCCGGGGGTGCTCACGCTCGTCAGGCCCGGCACGATCTCGGCGCCCGCCGCGATGAGGCGGAAGCGGCCCTTCAGGGCGATGAGGTTGTTCTTCACGGCGTCGTTGGGGGTGGCCTGGGTGGTCCAGAAGTTGAACTCGGCCTCGCCCATGACGTGCTGCGCGTTCGCGAAGACCGGCTGCCCGTTCGCCGTGAGGCCACCGATGTGGTCGCCGTGCCCGTGCGTGATGAAGACCGTGCTGATGCTCTGGGGCGTGATCCCTGCGCGGGCGAGGTTGGCGACAAGCTGCCCGCCCGTGCCGCCGCGTCCGGTGTCGATCAGCGTGCGCCGGCCCCCGATCTCGATGACGACCGGATTGAAGTGGTTGACCGTGTTCGTGGCCGCCACGCCGTACTCGGCCAGGACCGCGGCGAACTCGGCCTGCCGGTCGGGGTTGGCTCCCCAGGTGGGCAGCACAGCCGCCAAGGGCGCCGCGCCGTCGCTGACCACGGTGACGGTCATCTCGCCGATCTGCTGGCGGTAGAAGCCGTTGCCGTTCATGGGCGCCATGGGAGCGGCCGGCGTGGTGGGCGGGGAGGTCTGGGCGCGGGCCAGCGGCGCGGCCACGCTGGCGAGGCCGGCGGCGCCCAGCAACTTCAGGGCGGAGCGGCGGGTGGGGGGCTGAGGCGCATCGTCGGGTTTCCGGTCACTCATGAACGAACCTCCAGGTGGAATTTCATTTGAACATTAAGCGATCAGCGTAGGGCTTTGCCGTGAGCAGGGAACGCCCGCCTTGAGGCAGCCTTCAGGGTTGCGGTACGGGGACCGGTTCGTCGCGGCCCCGCGCCACATCGCGCACGCCCCGGCGCCCGAAGGCGTGGGCCAGCTCGCGCTCGGAGAGGCGCAGGGTGGTCGGGCGGCCATGCGGACAGGCCCAGGGCAGCTCGCAGAGTTCCAGGGCGGCCAGCACCGCCGCTCCGCGCGCGTGGTCGAGCATCCCGGCCTTGAGGGCGGGCGCGCAGGCCAGGCGGCCCAGCACCTCGCGCCGGGGATCGGGGCCACCGCCCAGCGCCGTTTCCACGATCTGCTCGTGCAGCCGGGGCACCGGCAGGGCGGCCAGGGCAGCGGGCACGGCACGCAGCCGCGCGAGCCCCGCGCCGAAGTCCTCGATGTCCAGCCCCCAGGCGCGCAGCTCGGGCCCGTGCTCGTGCAGCCGAGCGAGCTGCTCCGGGGTCAGGTGCAGCAGTTCGGGTTCGGGCAGAGGGACGGGGCCGGCGGCGTGCAGCTCGCGGCCCAGGCGCTCGTACAACACCCGTTCGTGCGCGGCGTGGGCGTCCACCACCCACAGGTCGCCCTCGCCCTGTGCGAGAAGGTACAGCTCCTGATACACGCCCAGCAGGCTCAGGGCCGGAAACTGGCCGCCGGGGCGCTCGGGAGCCGGCGTGGGGGGCGCGCTCAGGGCCGGGGCCGAGCGCGCGAGGGGGTGCGCTGCGAGCGCCTGGGTCACCGCCGCGCGCACCCGCGCTGCGACGCCCGCCAGGTCGGCGAGCGCGACCACCTGTTTGGCTGGGTGAATGTTGGGGTCGTGGTCCTCGGGGGCCACCGTGAGGTCGAGCACACACAGCGGCGCGGCCCCGGCACTCAGCAGCTCGGCGAACCCCTCGATGACCGCCTTCTCGAGCTCGGGCGGGGCCTGCACGGGACGCCCATTGACGCTGAAGTGCATCCGGTCGCGCCGCGTGCGCGTCAGCTCGGGCCGCGAGACGACGCCGCTGATTCCCGCCGCCTCCACCGCCATGACCCGGTTGGCACTCAGGGGACCGTAGACACTGGCCACGGCTCCGCGCGTATCGGCGGGCGCGTGGGTCAGGCGGGCTTCGCCGTCCACCGTCAGGCGCCAGGAGAGGCCCGGATGGTGCAGCACGTACCGGCCCACGAGCGCCGTGATCTCGCGGACCTCGGCGGCGGGCGCGAGTTGCGTGCGCAGTCGCGCGGGCAGTTCGGCGAACAGGCGCGTGACCGTGACCGCCGTACCCGCCGGGGCGGAGACGCGGGCGACCTGTGTGACCTCGCCGCGGGCCCGGACCTCGCAGGCACCGACCTGCGCGGCGGGCCGAGTTAGAAGGTGCAACTCACCCGCCTGCGCCGCCGCCCACAGCGCCTCGCCCCGGAATCCCAGGGTGGTGACGTGCAGCGCCGCGCCCGCGCCGTCCGGCGACAGCTTGCTGGTCGCGTGCCGCTCGGCCGCGAGCGACGCCGACGCCGCCGGGATACCGCAGCCGTTGTCGCGCACCCGGATCAGGTCCAGGCCGCCGCCCGCGACCTCCAACTCGATGCGGGTGGCCCCGGCGTCCAGCGCGTTGTCGAGCAGTTCCCGCACCACGTCGAGCGGGCGCGACACGACCTCCCCCGCCGCGATCAGGCGGGCGACCTGAGGCGGCAGGATCTGGATGGGGCGGGTCGGGAGGCTCATGGGCGTTCTGTTCCCAGCATATCGCGCCCCGGCCCAGCCACCGTGAGGTCTATCCGTCCGCCTCCAGCAACTCGACCTGCCGCCCGTCGGGGTCGAGGACGAAGGCCATATCGCGGCCACTGGGGCTGGGCTGTAGGTCGCGGGTCACGGGAACGCCCGCCGCGCGCAGGTCGAGCAGCAGGGCGCGCAGGCCCCGAACATGCACGGCAATGTGTTCGGCCCAGTGGGGGTGCGGGCGCGCTTCCTCGCCCATGACCTCAAAGAATTGCAGGCGGCCCTCGCCCAGCCTCAGCACAGCGCGGCGGTGGCCCTCGGCGGTCACGAGGTCCTTTTCGGTCACGCCGCCTAGGCACACATAGAAAGCGAGGGCGGCGCCCACGTCATGGGAGAGGAAGGAGACGTGCTTGAGCATGGGCGCAGGGTAGCGCGGCCGCACAAAGCCGGAGCGGGGGGGGGTAGCCCGGCGCTCCGGCTTGGGGGTAAAGGGTTATTTGACGAGTGAGGCGAAGTAGGTGGTGGTCGAGGTGCCGCTATAGGTGGTGGACGAGCCGAAAAGCCACGCACCGCCACCACCGTTGAGGCTCTGACCGGCGTTGGAGAGATATGGACTTTGCGACGAGTAGGTGTAGATGGTCGTCGCTTTGGCCGCGTTGTTCGTCAGGTCAAGTTTGAGAAAGCTGCTGCCACCAAACAACCACAGGCTGTTGGGGTCGGCGCGGTCTATACCGATAATATTTCCGTATCCGTATGTATTGTTGTAGCTCCTGGTATCTCCAGCCGGAGTAGCACGCAGGATGCCGCCTCCACCCACGGCGTACCAGTTACCGGAGTTGTCGAGCACCGCAGGTAGAGGCTGAGACGTATTGCGCACAGCGTCGCTTACGACCGCTGTCGCCGTGTCGATCCGGTAGAGCCTGCTGGAGCCGACGATCATCAGGGTCCGGCCATCCGGGCTGCTGAGAATGGGGTTGGTGCTGTCAACTTCCGTGAGCATGGTTACCCGTTCGGCAGTACTAGTCAGAAGACTGGCCTTGTTCAGGGCCACCCCCGCCCCGGTGTTGCTCAGGAACCAGAAGTTTCCCTGAGCGTCTGGCTTGCCGGTCAGAACGCCGTAATTCAGATCACTCCCGCGCAGCGTCACGGCACTGCGCTCGCCGGTCGCGCCCACACGCGTCAGGGTGAAGACGTACGCACCCTGGGTACTGCCGTCGTTCAGGGTCAGCACGAGGGCATCACCCCCAGGCGTGCTGAACAGCCGCGTCGTGTAGGCAGGAGACCCCAACGGGTCTTTGTTTAGGATGCCCAGGTCAACCCGCTGCACCGTCTGCCGGCCTTCCTGACGTAGCAAGGTCAAGGTGTTATCCGCAGCGCGGTCAAGAATCCAGACTCCGCTGGCAGCAGGGGCCGAGGCGTGATAACCACGCAGGGCGATAGGCGTGCGGATAGGCGAGACACTGTAGCTCTGTGTGGCGTTGGAGCCGGCGACGATTTTTGGTCCGACCACCTGAACGTCAAAGGTCGTTCCCACCGTCACGTCCGGCCCGACGGTCAGTTTGATGGTCGCATTCGCCTGGCCGTTCGCCGTCAGGGTCACGGTTTCAGTCGTGGCGCTCACACCCGCCGGTAAGCCCGCGAGCGTAACGGTCGTGGTGCCGGCATAGCCCTCCACGCTGCTCAGGGCAACGGGAAAGTCCCGCGTTTCACCCTGAGCGAGCGATCCAGTCTGCTCAGAGAGCGAAGTGGTGAAGTAGGCCGATACGCTGGGAACCGTCAAACTGACGTACAGACTGCCTCGTCCTACCTCTATCCCCCCCTTCTTAACGATCAGGGTCAGGGGACCGCTATAGGCCTTGGCCTCGGCCTCAGCGCTGAAAGTCAGGTTGCGGGCAAGCGCCTGGGCGCCCACACCCTGTCTCCTCAGGCCCTGACCACGGATAGGCGCGGTCTCTAGGCTGGGAAGGGTCAGGGTCGCGGGGGTGACGGTGACGCCGGGCACATTAGTTTCCAGCGTCACATCACCGCTGATCGCGCCGGATTGGTTGAGGCGCACGCTACGGGTAGCCGTCTGCCCGGCGCGCAGGGCCAACTCGCCCTGATCGTCGAAGATGACTTCTATGCCCTCTCTGGACGGACTGTACTGGAGTTGAGTACGGGTTCCCATGGGGACGGAGGTGACAGCGAATGTCACCGTATCCTGTTCGTCCACACCGACCAGTCTCTCGTTGACGAGGTTCCAGCCCCGATTCAGGCTCACGTCCAACTGGGTCTCGAAGCCCGCACAGATCTGCCGCCCCTTGAGGCGAACGGCGGTGTCGGAGTACACCCGGAGGACGAACTGGCCAGCCGTATCCCGTTCCCGCAGCGTGCCCAGCAGATCGCCGGCAACCGTGCGCACCGCATACGTCGAGGAAAAAGAGGACAGTCCAGGATTGCGCGCGCTGCTTTCTCCGGAGAACGTGCATCCGGAAAGAAGGCCCTCCACCCTGGGAGCACTCGGCAGCCGTCCACCGACGATCCCGGTGGCGGCTACTGTTCCAACGACCACCGGGCCGGTGTAGTCGTACCCCAGTACCTGCCCCTCGCCGTACTTCCAGTCCGGGATCACGCCCTGGATGCTGGCGGGGTCCACGGAACTGCTGAGATCGGTCGCCGTGGCATCTTCCCCCCCCGTCACCAGCAGGCTGAAGCTGTACGGCGTCGCCTTCAGGTTCGCCGGGTCCACCCCACCCATATCCACTGCGAACGTCACGTTCGTGCTTGCCCCCGCCGCCAGCGACGTCGCCGCCAGCCACCCCCCGTCCGTCACCTGCACGCTCAGCCCCGCCGGCGCCGCCACATTCAGCCCCGCCGTGCTCAGGCCCCGAAAGTACACGTCGGCGTCAGGGTCGGCCTGCGCCGCCGTCTTGTCGGTATTCAGGCGCTGCCCCTGCACCGGGGTCAGGGTCCCCGCCAACGCCGAGGCGTCACTGCCGTCGAAGTACCGCACCGTCCGGAAGGGCGTGCCCCCAGCCGTCGGCGCCTGGGCATTGTTGGAAGGGTCGCCGTCGGTGTCGTTCAGGGCCACGGGCAGGAAGACGAGATTCTTCAGGGCCCGCCCTGAAGTGTTCGTGAGCTTGAAGGTGGCCTGGGCGTGCCGCACGCTCTTGCCGTTCTCTGTGGTGACGAATTCGAGGGTGGAGAGGGGGGTGGTGCCCAGACCGAGGGGCTCGGGGGCGTTTTCGAGACGCTGGGCCCCTAGACCGCCGCCGAGGCGCTGGGCGGAGGCGGTGGCCTGCGCGCTGCCGAGGTTCTGGAAGTTCAGTTCGTACAGTGCCGACGGCGTGGGGGCCACGGGCGGCGTGACGGCCTCGGACGTCCGGCCGCACGCCGCCAGCAGGCAGGTGATGGCCAGAAAAGGAAGAGCTTTGAGGGTCAAGATGGACTCCTTGGTAGGCGCGGCGTCGCGCAGAAGAGAGGCAGAGATCGAACAGGAGAGTCTTCCATGAGAGAAAATCCCAAAGAACATTATAATTCTTTAGCTGATAGTGATTTAACGCATCTGCCGCCCTGGACCCTGCGCGGCCGGGGCTGGCTCGCCCTCTACCGCCTGCGTCCGGCCCAGGTGGGCGCCCTGCTGCTCGTGCGCTACGTCTCCTCGCCGGTCGGCCCCTACGATGAGTTGATGTGGGTGGAGGCACCGGTCGTCACTCCGGTCGGGGGCCGCCTCAGCATCCGGCGCATCGTGGTGAGCACGGCCGCGAGTGTGACCTGGGGCCGGCGCAACTGGGCCATTCCCAAAGCACAGGCTGCTTTCGACTGGTCCGTGCCGGGGCAGGTGCGCGTGACAGACACTGGGGGGAAACCCTATGTCCACCTCGCCTTTCACCGCAGCGGTCCCGCCTTACCGGTGAATGCCGCTTGGCTGCCCCGCGCGTGGCGCACCATCGCACAACCCGCCCTGAACGGCGGCCCAGAATGGAAACTGACGACCATCGGCGGAACGGCCCACGCCAGTCCGGCTCACCTGACCGTGCTGCACGCGGTGGGTCTGGCGCCCAAGCTACCAGAGCGGAGGCCCCTGCTCGGTGTGGGCTTCTCCGGGGTACGGCTGCACTTTCCAGAACCTGCACGCTGGCCCGAACCCACACTCGAGCAATAAAAAATCCGCCCTCTCGGACGGTGATTGGTAAACTATAGCGCGGTATGCAGGTAACGTCAACTCTATGCTCTGCCTTCCCAGCCCACGCCCGGCCTGACCGCTTGGTCGGGGTAAAACATCCCCTCAGGGCGGTGGGATAGTGCAGCTATGGAATACCGCAAGTTGCAGGGCACGGACCTGACGCTGAGCGCCGTGGGTTTCGGCGTCTGGACGGTCGGCACGACCTGGTGGGGCGTCAAGGACGAGGCGATGGGCAAACGTCTGCTGCGCCAGGCGTTCGACCTGGGCATCACCTTTTTCGACAACGGCGACACGTATGCCTCGGGCCGAGCCGAGGAGCTTCAGCGCGAGGCCCTGGGGGACGTGCGCGAACAGATCGTCATCGGGACCAAGTTCGGCTACGACATCTACAACAACCCCGAGCGGCCGGGCCAGCAGGAGCGCCCGCACGACTGGACGCCCGAATACATGCGTAAGGCGCTGGAGGGCAGCTTGAAGCGCCTGGGCACCGACTATATCGACTACTACCAGCTGCACAACTGCCGCGTCGAGGCGATCCGCCAGGACGACCTGTGGGCCGAGCTGGAAAAGGCGAAGGCCGAGGGCCTCATCCGCGCCTACGGCACTGCGCTGGGGCCGGCGCTGAACGAGCGTCAGGTCGAGGAGGGCGTCGCCTCTGTCCGCGAGCGCCGCGCGCCCACCCAGATCATCTACAACCTGCTCGAGCAGGTGCTGGGCGAGCAGATCCTGCCAGTCGCCGAGGCCGAGGGGGTCGGTGTGATGGCCCGCGTGCCGCACGCTTCCGGGCTGCTGGAAGGCTACATGACGCTGGACACCGAATTTGAACCAGGCGATCACCGCAACTGGCGCATGACCACCAACACCAAGCGCAAGGCTTGGATGGAAGACGGCCTGAAGAAGGCCGAGCAACTGAACGCCGAGTTCGTCGAGGGCCGGGGCCGCACCATCGGGCAACTCGCGCTGCAGTTCGCGCTGCACTCGCCCGCGATGGGCACGGTCCTGCCCAACATCTACGCCGAGCAGGGCCTGCGCGAATACGCCGCGACCTTCGACGCCGCGCCCCTGACTGGCGAGGAGTACGGCGCGGTTCAGGCGCTCTACCGCGACAACTTTGGCCTGACGCACGACCTGCGCGGGCAGGAAATCGTCAAGACGGAGGCGGCCCAGTGAGTCACGAAGACCCGAAGACCAGCACCCAGGCCGCCCCGCAGCAGACCGAGGCCACGCCGCCCGGCGCCGGACAGAGATCTGCTGGAGCAGCCCCCGCAGGTGCGCCCGCCGCCGGGGGCCGCCCCGGTCGCCCGAAGATGATGGTGGACCTCGACCCCAGCGGGCAGGTCACGGGGCGCGAGGCTGACCGCGCCAACCGGCAGTTCCTGAACTACGCCTTCTACAAGCTCGACCCGGCCTTCCGGCGTCTGCCTCAGGCCGAGCGGGATGAGCTGAAGGCCGAGTTCCTGGCCGCCGCGCACGGCTGGGCCGAGGACGCGCCGGCCGAGAAGGGCCTGATCCAGCGCCCCTACTCGCTGGTCGGCCTGCGCGGCGACGTGGACTTCATGCTGTGGCGCATCGCCTTCGACGTGCGCGAGTTCCAGGAAGCCCAGGCCCGGTTAAACCGCACGCGCCTGATGGGCTACCTCACACAGCCCTACCACTACACCTCCATGCAGAAGCGCAGCCAGTACGTCAACCGCATTGAGGGCAGTGGGCACGGCCTGGAGATCCTGCCCGGGCAGGGCAAATACCTGTTCATCTACCCCTTCGTCAAGACGCGGGCATGGTACGACCTCTCGCCGCACTCGCGTCAGGGCATGATGGACGAGCACATCCACGCCTCGGGGCCGTTCAAGGGCGTGCGGATCAACACGAGCTACTCCTACGGCATCGACGACCAGGAGTTCGTGGTGAGCTTCGACAGCGACTACCCGCAGGAGTTCGTGGACCTCGTGGGCCGGCTGCGCTACACCGAGGCGAGCCTGTATACCCTGCGCGACGTACCCATGTTCACCTGCGTGAAAAAGGACCTCGCCGAGCTGCTGGACGACCTGGCCTGACCTTCTTTGCCAGATCGGGCGCGGGGGCCGGTGGGCGACCCGCGCCCGGTTTTCTGTAGTGGGAATGACGGGCCACCCGTACGCCACCGGCAGGCCGCAACTGGGACCGCCCCAGTTTCACGGTATCCGGCCCTTGACTTTACCTACTTATAGGTAGATAGTTACAGATAGATGCGGCTGGCCCGGGAGACGATTCCTCGGCCTCCCCTCCGCCGCGCCCCAGGAGCCCGACATGACCCCTACAACCGACCTCGCTGCCAAAGCCCGCCGACTGCTCGACCTGCATACCGCCCCCGAAATCCTGACCCTCGCCAACGTGTGGGACGTGGTCTCGGCCCAGGTCGTCGCGGACATGCCCGGCACGCAGGCCCTGGCGACCGCCAGCCACTCCATCGCCTCCTCGTTCGGGTATCCCGACGGCGAGCACATCCCGCTTGACCTGCACCTCGACATGGTGCGGCGTATCGCGGCCGCCGTGGACCTGCCCGTCTCGATGGACCTCGAAGCCGGGTACGGCAACGCGGGTGAGACGGCGCGCCGGGCCATCGAGGCCGGCGTGGTCGGCGGCAACCTCGAAGACCAGATGCGCCCGCTGGACGAGGCCGTGGCCGCCGTGCGCGCTGTGATGGCCGCCGGACGCGCCGCCAGAATCGAGTTCGTGCTCAACGCCCGGACCGACGCCGTGGCCCGCGCCGACGCCAGCACCCCCCGTGCCGAGGTGCTGGCCGAGGCCATTCGCCGGGGCCAGGCCTTCCTGGAAGCGGGCGCCCCCGTGGTCTTCGTGCCCGGTCTGATCGCCCGCGACGAGATCGCGCAGGTCGCGCAGGCGCTGGGGCACAACCGCCTGACGGTCATCAGCGTACCGGGCAAGAGCCTGAGCGCCCGCGAGTTGCAGGCGCTGGGTGTAGCGCGCGTCTCGACCGGCCCCTTCACGCAGCGCGTGGCCCTCACCGCCCTTCAGGACGCGGCCAAGGCTCTGGTCGGCGGCGGCACCCTGCCCGAAGGCACCCGCGCGCTGAACTGAGCCGCTTCCCTTCCCGCACAGGCCCCGCCCCCATGGTGGGGCGTTGTTACATTTCCACTCCGTCCAGACTCGCTACCCCATGCTTCAGCGCGTACAGCGCGGCCTGGGTGCGGCTCTCCAGGCCCAGTTTGCTCAGGAGGCGCGAGACGTGGGTCTTGACCGTCGCCTCGGAGACGCCTTGGTCGGCGGCGATGTCGCGGTTGCTGTGCCCGCGCGCCAGCAGTTGCAGCACGATGGTTTCTTTGGGAGTGAGGCTCTCGCGCATCTCGCCGCCCCGGAAGTCGCGCACGAGCCGCTTGGCCGCCTCTGGGTGCAGGCGCACCTCGCCGCGCGCGGCGGCGTGGATGGCGTCGGCCAGCGTGTCCGACGACGCGTCCTTGAGCATGTAGCTGATGGCCCCGGCCTCGATGGCGCCGTTCACCTTGTGTTCCTCCAGGGTGGAGGTCAGGGCGATCACTTCGGTGTCGGGGTACGCGCGTCGCAGCTGCCGGGTCGCGGCGATGCCGTCCATCACGGGCATCATCAGGTCCATGACGACCACGTCGGGACGCAGGCGCCCGGCTTCGGCCAGCGCCTCCTCACCGTTGTTGGCCTCCCCCACCACCTCGATGTTCTCGTCGAGGCCCAGAAACAGGCGGAGGCCCTGGCGAACGACGGCGTGGTCGTCCACGAGCAGCACGCGGACGTTGGAGGCGGATGTGGGGGCAGGGTCGGTCATGGTTCATTCTCCTGGGAAGGGACGCGCAGGGTGAAACTGCCCGGCGGGGCGTCCACGAATACGTCGAGGTCGGGGGCGGTGGCGGGCGGCGTGCCGGGCGGCAGCAGCAGAGCGTCGCGGCCGGTGAAGCGTACCCGCACCCGCAGGGTGGCCGGCACATGCAGGGTCACGCCGCCGCTCTGGGTGCGGATGTCGAGGTTCCCGGAGGTGCCGCTGCGGGCCGTGACCTCCACGTCGCCGCTCTGGGTGGTCACGCTGCCGCGGTTGACCCTTGTGGGCAGCGTGAGGGTCACGTCGCCGCCCAGCGTGCCGGCACTCAGGGCGTCGAGGCGCGCGCCGCCCAGCGCGAGCGTCAGGTCGCCCGACTGCCCGTTGACCCGCAGCGCCTCGGGCGAGGCCCCGGCCGGCGCCGTGACCTGCACCGCGCCGCGCCGGGTGATGAGGGCCAGCGGGCCGCCGGGCTGCGCAGGCAGGGTCAGGTCCAGGTCGCCGCTGTCGCTGCGGACGGTCAGGGCGCGCAGGCGCAGGCTGCGCAGGTCGAGCCGCTGGTCTCCGCCCGAGGTCAGGGTGCTCAGGGTGAGGGGAACGGCGCGGGTCAGGCCCACGCTGAGGCGGTGCTGCACCGGCTCGGGCGCGACGACGCCGCCGCGCTGCAGGTCCTGAACGTACAGCGCCAGTTCGGCCTGCACGGCGCGGCCCTCTCGGCCGACCGACACCTCCAGCAGGTTGCGGCGCCGGTGCCGGGCGTCGCCGCGCAGCAGGTCCGGGCTGCCGGCCGGCAGCGGAAAGACGTTCAGGTCGCTGCGGTCGCCCGCGAGGCTCACGGTCGCCGTGTCGGCGTAGTCGAGCGGCAGAGGGCCGTCGAGCGGCACCTCGGCCGGGGTCGTGACCGTCGCCAGGCCGGGAGTCGGCCGGAAATTCAGGCCCTGCCACATGAGCAGTCCCCCCACCGAAGCCAGCGCCAGCCCCAGCGCCATGCGCGCCAGCACCGGCAGCAGTGGCCGGGGCGGGGGCAGGGTCATGGGAGCTCCCGCAGCGGTGGGGCTTCGGCGGGCGCGGCGGGCAGGGTCAGGACGACGGCCGTCCCCTCGCCCGGCGCGCTGCCGACCCGCAGGGCTCCGCCCACCCCGGCAGCGCGCTCCCGCATGCTGCGCTGGCCCAGGGTGCCGCGTCCCGCCGCCGCCGTGTCGAACCCGCGCCCGTCGTCACGCACCTCCAGGCGCACCTCCTCGCCCTCCTGGCGCAGCGAGAGCCACACCGACTCCGCACGGGCGTGCTTGACCACGTTGTGCAGGGCTTCCTGGGCCACGCGGTAGGCGGCGGCCTGGGCGTCGGGCGTCAGGGACGGCTCGGCGCCCAGTTCGGCATGGACGTTCAGACCATGACGGGCCTCCAGGGCGTGTGCGTGCTGCGAGAGGGCCGCAACCAGTCCACCTTCCTCCAGCGCGTCGGGGCGCAGCGAGAACAGCAGCGCCTTCATCTCCGAGACGCCGCCCTCGGCCAGCCGGATGGTGTAGTCCAGGCTCGCGCGGGTGCGGACCGGGTCACGCTCCAGGGTGGCGCGCGCCGTCTTGGCGCCCAGGGTGATGCCGTAGAGCGCCTGCGCCACGCTGTCGTGCAGCTCGCGGGCCAGCCGGGCGCGTTCCTGCTCGCCGGCCCGCGCGCCCGCGCGCTCGATGAGTTCGGCGGCGTGCAGCGCCGTGCCCGCGTGGTCGGCGATGCTGAGCAAAAAGGCCAGCTCGTCCGGCCCCGGCCGCCGGCCCGTCGCGTACACGGCGCGCAGCGTGCCGCCCCCCACCCCAGCCGAGGCGGGCAGCGTGACCGGCAGCAGGGCCAGTGTGCCTCCGCCCTTCAGGGCGCGCACGCTCGCTCCGCCCGAGAGCGGCACGCCGGCCAGAGGTTCCAAGTCGTCGCCGGGGTCCAGGGGGGCGCCGCTCAGGGCGCGCAGCGCGCCGCCGGGAGCCACGAGCGCGACCGTGCGCGCGGTGCTCGCGGCGCGGGCCTGGTCGGTCAGGTCGCGCAGGGTGGCCTCCAGATCGTCGCCCAGGGCGACCCGGCCGGCGGCGCGGCGCAGCGCCAGCACCTCGCGCCGCGCCGCCTCGCTGGCCCCTCCCTGCGAGAGCAGCGCGCCCGCCAGTCGCCCCCACATCCGCCCCATCAGATTCAGGACGCCCGCGCTGACGATCACCGCCCCCAGCCCCAGCAGCACCAGACCGGCGGCGGCCAGCGGCGTGGGCTGCGCGCTGAGGTTACCCCAGGTCAGGAACACGGGCGTGACGCGTTCGGGGGCCGACGCCCACAGCGGCGCGCTCAGGCCCACGGCGGCCACGGCCAGCAGTAGCGCCAGCACCAGCCAGCACAGCAGCGCCAGCGGCAACTGCACGACGTGAAACAGCAGGGCGCGGTAGGTGTCCGGGTCGCCGAGAGTCGCGCGCAGCCAGGGCAGGACGCCGGTGTAGGCGGGCGCGAGCGCCGGGCGCACGAAGCCCACACCCAGCAGTCCGGCAAGAGTCCGCTGCACGTCGGCCAGCCCGCCCACGAGCCACAGCGATCCCAGCAGCAGCGCCGCGCCCACGAGCACCGGCAGGGTCAGCAGCCCCACGACCACGCCGCCGGTGAGAAGCGCCGCTGCCGCGCCGCCCACCGGCAGGGCGAGCAGCACGTACAACGCCACGCGGTAGGTCTGCGGGTCCCACAGGTCGCTCAGCGGCCCCTCGCGCCGCGCCGCCCGCAGGTCCTCCCTCTCCGCCATCCAGCCCATCATGCGCCAGAGCGTAGGGGGCCGTGGGCGCGCGGGCGTCCACCGAAAGGGGGAAGGAGGCGTAGCGCGCGGGGATCAGCCCAGCCGCGTCAACTCACCTACCGCCTGACGCAGGGCGAAGCGCGTGTACTGGGGCCGCCACCCCGGCACCGTACCCGCCCAGTCGCGGAACTGCCGGTCATACACCACCGCGCGGTGCAACAGGGCCAGTGGTAGGGCCCGCCACAGCAGCGGCGCGGCGTCCGGGCAATCCCAGGCCCGCAGGAAGGCCCCGGCGAGCTCGGTCTCCAGCCCAGCACGCGACCGCACCGGCAGGCCGCCCCGTTGGGGGTGCAGGGCAAACGCCAGGAACCACCCAGCATCCATAAATGGGTGGGCCGCGCATGTCGCCTCGCTCCAGTCGAACCACACGCTGCCCCGAACCCCATGCAGAGCATTGCGCGGGTGGGCGTCGCCGTGGCTGGGCCGGTCGGGGAGGCCGTGTGCGGTGAGGTCCCGCAGGAGCGCGCGCACCTGGGACCGGTCCGCCTGCAGGGCGGCGATCTCGGCTTCCGGCAGGTTCCAGTTGCGCAGCGCCGCCGCATCGTCCAGCAGGACCAGGATGGCCTCGCCCGCCCGGCCCAGCGGCCAGGCGGGGCAGCCTGCGGCCGCGAGGGCGGTTGGGTCGGCCCGCCGCTGAACATCGGCCAGCCGGGTCAGCGCCTGCGTCCAGGCGTCCAGATCGGCCACACCGTCCAGCAGTTGTCCGCCCGAGGCGACGAGTTGCGCGCCTCTCTCCGGCCAGGCCCCCAGCAGTGGGGGCACCAGCGTGGGCAGCGTGCGGGCCACCTCGGCCGTGACAGCCGCCTCGCGCCCCGTCTCACTCACCTTCAGGAAGGCGGAAGTGGCCTCAGCCGGCCCGGCGTGCAGGGACACTTCCCACACCGTGTTCAGGTCATGCATGGAGACGAAGGTGGGCGGCCCTCTGCGGCCCTGTCCCCGCGCGGCCAGTTCGGTATCCAGCCAGGCGAGAGTATGCGCCGGCCAGCCGGGACGCTGCCACGGGCGGGCACCGGGCACAGGTTCCGGCAAGACCGGGCTCCAGGCCAGCCCCGCCGGGGCCAGTTCACTCTGCGCTTGCAGGTGAACCGGCCCACCCAGGCCAAAGCGCGCCCCCAGATCATGCAGAGGCCAGACCGTCAGCCCCCACACCGCCCGCACGACCCCGGCGGGATCGGACCCCTGCGGGAAGTCGAGGACGGGAAGGGCGTCACCGCGCCGCAGCACCTGTCGGCTGCCGGGATGCCACACGGCGACTTCACAGGGGAGCGGCGGCAGACCGGACACAGGTCCGAGTCTAGCCGCCGCTCCCGGGACTGTCTGGCGAGCTTCAGCCGGGAATGCGCAGGCGCTGACCGGGCTGGATGAGGTCGGGGTTGCTGATGTTGTTGTAGTGCGCGATCTTCTTGTACTCCATCGCGTCGCCGTAGTACTTCTGGGCAATGGCGCTCAGGCTGTCGCCGGGCTTGACGGTGTAGACCGTGTCGCCGGTCTGCTCGTCTTTTTCCTTGGCAAGTTCCTTGACGCCGGCCGCCACACGCAGCCCGCTGGAATCCACACCAGCGACACCGTCCACATCCCGCGCGAGCTGCTCGGCGAGGCGCTTCTCGTGGTCACTGTCCACCACGCCGCGCAGGATCACGCTCTTGCCGCTCTGGAGTACGTCAATGGGGTCGTCGGCCAGTTCGCCGTTGCCGCGCAGGGCCGCGAGCACCGCCTTGGCGACGCGGCTGTTGTCCTCGGTGAGTTTGTCGCTCAGGTCGGGGGTAGCCGAGGTCGGCGCAGGTGTAGAAGCCGTCGCTGGGCCCGCGCTCTGCTGCACGATGTCGGGCATCTGGACCGGCTCGCTGGGCATTTCGGGCACCGGAGCCGACTGGGCCTCCGTGACGGTCACTCCGCTCGTATCCACGCTACGCACGCCGCTGATGCCGCCCGCGACCGCGCTGATCAGGCCGACCTGCGACTGCCGGGCCACCTCACCGGTGACAGTCACGGTGCCGCCCTTTTCCTGGACCACGAGGCCCAGCGGCGCGAGGACGGGGTTTCCCTGAAGGGCTTCTTCGACGCGCTGCGCCGTGTTCTTTCCGAATGGCCACATGCCAGCAGCCTAAGCCTCAATCCTGAAGATGTGACTGAGCTCACGTTGGCGCAATCTTCAGGAAGGTGGGGCAGACAGCGGCGGCAAGGTGAGCGACTCGGCCCACAGGCGCAGGGTCGCCTCGGCCCGCACGCCCAGTTCGCGGCGGGTCAGGGCCAGCAGCCCGGCAGTGCTGGCCGGCTGACCGGAGAACACCGCCACGTAGGACCGCAGCCACCCCCGGAAGGCCACGTCTCCAACCTCGGTGCGCAGGGCGTGCAGGGCCAGCGCGCCGCGCAGGTAGGCCGTCTGGTCGAACAGTTCCTCAGCCGAGGTCGCGGCCAGGGGCCGGGTCGGCCGGCCCTGAAGGCGGGCGTACCACCCGGCCGCGACCTCGCCGCCGTCCTGCCCCTGAGCCTGCGCCCACAGCAGTTCTGCATAGGTGGCAAAGCCCTCGCTGAGCCACACGTCCGACCAGTCAGCCAGCACCACGCGGTCCCCGAACCACTGGTGCGCCGTCTCATGGACGAGGACGCGCTCGCTGCTGGAGCGCACCGGCATGGTGTTCAGGGTGGCCGTTTCCAGCGCGGGCACGGGGCTCTCAACGATGGCCGAGCCGTGCGCCGCGAACGGAAAGGGCCCGAACCATCCCGCGAGCACCTCCAGCATCTCGCCGGTCCGGCGGTAGGGCGCCCGCACCGACTCCGCCACCCGCGGGGGCAGCCCGGCCGGAAAATAGTCGCGCCGCACGACCGCCGCGCCTCCCACGCCGACCGGCACCGGGGCCGAGTCCACCCGCACGAAACGGTTTATGTGGATTGCCAGGGCGTAGGCGGGAATGGGAACCGCCTGCTCGAAGGTGAAGGTGTGGCCCGCCGGGCCGCTTACCACGCCGGTCTCCAGGCCACTGGCGGCAGCCGTGTACCCCGCCGGCACGGTGATACGCACAGTGAAGGTCGCCGGGTCGGAGGGATGGTCGTTGACCGGCATAAACCCGCGTGTCCCTACCGGTTCGCTGAGGCTGTAGTTGGCCCCGCCCACGCCGCCGGCCCCCGGCACCGCCTGCCAACCGGTGAGCAGCGAGAGGTCAGGCGTCTGGACGGCCAGCCCCGCGTAGCGCACGCTCAGGCGCGCGGTCTCGCTGGGGCGCAGCGGCGCGGGCGGCACGACCCGCAGCTTGCCCGCCGCCCGGTCGAGGGTGAAGGCCTGCGCGGCGCCGTTCCAACGCACCTCCTGCACTGCCGGCCCCAGGTAATCGAGCGCGACGGCCGCCAGGGGCCGCGTGGCCGCGAGCGTCAGCGTGACCTCGCCGCGTAGCTCCAGGGTACCGGGACGCGCGACCGTCAAGTCCAGGTCGTAGTGCCGCACGTCCAGCCCTGCCTGCCCCAGCATGGGGTAGATACGGTCCCCGATGGGAAAGGACGACGCGGCAGGCACGCCCGGCGCCGGCGCGGCCGAGAGAAGCAGCGCGCCGAGCAGAGCAGCGGCCAGAGCCACGCCGCCGCGCCGGGGACCGGACGTGTTCAGATGGGGTAGTAGGCGCGCGGCTGACCCCGCACGAAGTCGCGGGTGGGCACCCAGATCAGGGGGTTGCGTTCCTCGACCTCGGGCGGCGGGCCGTAGCGCACCAGGGCCTCGACCTGCGCGAAAGGCACCCACTTGACCCCCACCACCTCGGGGTCGGTGGGCGCGAGGTCACCGCTGAAGGACGCCGTGAAGCGCCCGAAGTTGGCGTAGCACTCGTTGCGCGTGCCGGTGAGCAGCTCGCCCTCAATGAGGCTCACGAACATCAGGTCGGTGACGCGCAGGCCCGTCTCGACGAGGACTTGGCGCACGGCGGCGTCGCCCAGCGTTTCGCCGGCGTGCGCCTTGCCGCCAGGCAGGCCGTAGAAGATGCTGCCGTCGTCCATGCGCTCCTCGACGAGCAGAAGCTGGTCCTCCTGGACGAGGTAGACGTGCGCGGCGCGCTTGATCGGCAGGGTGCGCGACAGGTGACTCATGTGCCGGCGAGTCTAGCGCCCACTGGGGGCCGGGCGGCGGCGGCGTCTTACTTTGTCCGGCCTGCACGCGGGCGTCCGGTGCCCGGACCACGGCGCCGATCCCCCACGATCGCTCAAGGCGGCCTCAGCCGGGCGGGCGCGCGGGGCCTATAGGCTCGGCACATGACCAGATCCGACCGCGATGAGACCAGCTTCACGCCCGATGTGGTGGACGAGGGCACCACCGGCGAGCTCCTTCAGGACAAGATGGCCGTCGAGGGCATCCTGCGCGCCGACACCCAGGACGACGCCAAAAACCCCAACGACCAGCCCGGCTTCGACGACGGCCTGCTGGGCGGCAGCGACTTCGAGGACCGCCAGGGCACGCCCAACAGCGAGCTCGGCAGCGACCTGGGCGGCGCCTCGACCGGCGGAGAGGGTGCCGAGCGCAGCGGCGGCGTGGACGGCGGCCCCGCACGCAGCAAGCCGCTGCCCGGCACCGACCGCTGAGGAGTGGACACAGAAGCGGGAGGGGGAAGCCGACGTACCGGCTTCCCCCTCCCGCTTCTGTAACCCCGACCTATTTGAACAGCGGCAGATGCCCCAGAGCGATCACTTCGGGGCGTTCCTGCCCCTCGGTGAAGACGGCGATCACGGCCGCCACCTCGCCGCCGACCTCCTCTATGATCTGCTGGATCGAGTGCAGGGTGCCGCCGCTGGACACCACGTCGTCCACGATGGCGACCTTGTGGCCCCTGATCTTGGAAACGTCGAAACCGTCGAGGACGAGCAGCTGAGGCTTGCCGGTCGTGATGCTGACCACCTCGCGCGCCACTGGCTCGACCATGTAGGGCTTTTCCGTCTTGCGGATGACGACATAGGGCTTGCCGCTCTCACGGCTGATGACGTGCGCCAGCGAGAGCGCCTTGACCTCGGGCGTGACGAGCACGTCGACATCGGCGGGAATAAGGGCAGCCAGCTCACGCCCGGCCGCCTCGGTCACCTCGGTGTCCCCCAGCATGTTGAACAGCGCCACGCTGACCCCCGGCGCGACTTCCACCACGGGCAGCTCCCGGCTCACCTGGCCCACCTGGACCTGAAACGTTTTCACGCCCGCAAGTGTACTCCGCGCCGGCGCGGTCACCTGGCGGCGACCGCGCCCATCACAGTCGGATAGCGGGCAGATGAAACGTGAAGGCCACGTCAAGGCGCCGAGTCATCCACAGGAACGCCCCCTGCTTAAAGCTGAGTAGGCCGAGTGACCTGTTCGGACCGTGCGGCGGCTTCTGGCCGGCCGGCGCGGGCTGCCGCCCGTCGGTGGACCTGTCCCCGACTTCCGACCCCCCCGACCCTACCCCTGCCCCGGAGGCCCCGCCATGAAACGAATCGCTGCCCTGAGCATCCTGTCCGCCCTCGCGCTGTCCGCCTGCACGACCACGCCTGTCACGCCCGCCACGCCCGAAGGCATTACCGCCTACGGCCTCGTCGGCGGCAACCAGCTCGCCACCTTCGGTACCTCCAACGCCGCCGCGAGCTACGGCACGATGAGCGTGACGGGCCTGGCCAGCGGCGAGTCGCTCGTGGACCTCGACTTCCGCAACACCGACAACCGGCTGTACGCGGCCACGTCGGCGGGCAAGATCTATGTCATCAACACCGACACGGGCGCGGCCACGGCCGACGGCTCCTCGGTCGCCAAGACGACGCAGGCCATCGACTTCAACCCGGTCGCCAACCGCCTGCGCGTGGTGGGCGCCGCGAACGACAATTACCGCCTGACGGTGAACAGCACGCCCGTGCCCTCGGCCGCGCCGGCCGGTACCGTGACCCCTGACGGCTCCTTCGCCTACGCCGCCGGTGACGCCAACTTCGGCAAGACGCCCGTGCTGACGGCGGCCGCCTACACCAACTCGTACAACGACAGTGCGGCCGGCGCGGTACCGACCGGCGCGGCGACCGTCCTCTACACCATCGACTCGGCCACCGACACGCTGGTCGAGAACACGGTCAGCCCGGCCTTCAGCACTCTGGTCACCCGCTCGACGCTGGGCGTGGACGTGGGCACCGGTCTGGCCGGCTTCGACATCGCCGGGGCCAGCGACGCCTACCTCACGGCCGTGTCGGGCACCAGCACCACCCTCTACCGCGTCAACCTGAGCGCCACCTCGAACGCCGCGACCGCCGTGAGCACCATCAGCGGTGTGAGCATCAAGGCCATCGCGCTCAAGCTGCCCAGCCGCTAAATCGTTCCGGGCAGAGCGGGCCACTCCAAGGCGGGGTGGTCCGCTTTCCATGCGGCCCGCTATCGTCGGGACATGACCCTCTCCCCTACCCCTGCGCCGGACGCCCCCAAGACCGAGTGGCGAAGCTGGGCACGGGCCACGCGCGGCGCCCTGCCTGACCGCTCGGCCGAGGTGACGGCCCACCTGCGCGGCCTCTTGCACGCCCAGGGCGCGCGGCGGGTGCTGGCCTACCGCGCGCTGCCGGGCGAGCCGGACGTGTCGGGGCTGGCCGAGGACTTCACGCTGCTTGCCCCACGCGCCCGGTTCCGGCCCACGCCGCGCCTGACCCTGCACGCCTGGGACACGGCCACCGAACCCAGCCGTTTCGGGGCGCTGCAACCGCCCGTGAACGCGCCCGAGGAAGCCCTGGCGACGGTGGACGCCGTGCTGCTGCCCGCCCTGGCCTACGACCGGCGCGGCGTGCGCCTGGGCTACGGCGGAGGTTTCTACGACCGCCTGCTGCCGGACTTCGGCGGGCTGGTGGTCGGGGTAACGTGGGCGCCGCTGGTCGTCCCGGAACTGCCGAGCGAGGCCCACGACAGCCGCGCCGGATGGTTGGCGACGGAGGAAGGCGTGGCGCGGGTCCGGCCCTGAAGCTCGGCCCACCCCGCACCCCCTACTCCACCCGCAGCTCAGCCTGGGCCGGACCGGCGCGGTCGGCCACGATGGCCTGCGCCACAACGTCCGGCGACAGGGCGCCGCGTGGGGCGCGGCCGACCTGGGCCCACAGGGCCGTGTCCACGGCGGGGGGCAGCACCAGCGTCAGGGCGAGGCCGCGCGTCTCCAGCCGGGCAATCTCGGCCGCGCGGGCCAGAGCGGCCTTGCTGGCGGCGTACTGCGAAAACCCGCGCGCCGTGACGAGTTCGGGGCGCGCGCCGATCAGGTACACCCGGCCGCCGGGGGCCAGGCGGCTCAGCCCGTGCTTGAGCACCCACAGCGCCCCGAAATAGTTCGCGTTCCAGACCTGACGCACCTGCGCGGGGTTGGCCTCCGCGAGCGGATGCGGCCACGCGGCGCCGGCGGCGTAGACCAGGGTGTCCAGCGGAGGCGCGGCCTCCAGCAGCGCGCGCACATGGCTCTCGAACCCCAGGTCGGCGACGCGGGCCGCCGCGCCGAGTTCGGCTGCCAGCATACCCAGCTTGCCCTCGTCACGCCCCGAGAGGATCAGGTCGTCCCCCTGCGCCGCGAAGGCCCTCGCCGTCGCCGCCCCGATGCCGCCCGTCGCGCCCAGAATCATGGTCTGCATGGGCCACAGCAGACCCCAGACACGGCCGCGTGACGGTACGCCCGCCTACGTCGCCCCGCTCTCCCCCAGCGGCCAGTGCTCGAGCGGCAGGTATACCCCGCCCGGTCCCGACTTGCGCAGCAGGGCGACCTCGTGGGCGGTGAAGGCCAGGGGGGCCGCCGTCAGGTCGGCGAAGGCGACGCGGGCCGCGTCCAGCAGCGCCGACAGATCGGTGCCGCGCCGGGCGAGCGCGACCGAGAGGTGGGGCGTCATATGCGCTCCCTCGTAGCCGAAGCGCTGGGCCGGGCGCAGGGCAGAGAGCAGCGCGAGGTGCAGGGCGACCGCGTCCGCGCTGTGCACGCTCAGGTACAGGGCCGTGCCGTTGCGGAAGACCGCTGGCCCCCCGACCTGCACCTGGACCGGGGCGTGCCCGGCGACCGCCGCCCGCGCGGTGGCAGCCCAGTCCAGATCGGGTGAGAGGCCGCTGCGCGCCTTGACGGTGATGTGGGGCGTGGCCGCCGCGTCGCGCAGGGCGTGCCCCTCCCGGAAGGCGGCGATGCGCGCGGCGAGGGCCGGAGGCGGCAGCACCGCCAGGAGGTACGAGGGGCTCACACGGGCCAGGAAGTGCGCGGAGAGCGGCTTTTTCGGGGAAACATGGGGCAGTCTAGCCCTCCGGCCCAGGCGCCGAGTGTCCAGACGGCCCGGACGCTCCAGACCAGAGGTCAGGTACAGTTTTGACGTGACCCAGACCCCTGATCCGGTGCTCCAACGCACCCCGCTGCACGCCGCTCACCTGCGGGCCGGGGCCAGGATGGTGCCCTTCGGCGGCTGGGACATGCCGGTGCAGTACGCGGGCCTCAAGGCCGAACACGACGCCGTGCGCACGGGTGCGGGCGTGTTCGACGTGTCGCACATGGGCGAGTTCCGCGTGACGGGTCCCGGCGCGCTGGCCTTCTTGCAGCACGTGACCACCAACGACGTGAGCAAACTGCGCCCCGGCCGCGCCGGTTACAACTGGCTGCCCGGCGTGACGGGCGGTCTGGTGGACGACATCTACATCTACATGGCGGCCCCCGAGAACTACCTGATGGTGGTCAACGCGGGCAACATCGCCAAGGACTGGGCGCACCTTCAGGCCCAGACCGGCGGGTACGACGTGACCCTGGCCGACGAGTCGGGCACGACCGCCCTGCTCGCCGTGCAGGGACCAAAAGCCGCCGAGATGCTCCAGCCCTTCACCGACACCGACCTGAACGCGAAAAAGAAGAACGCCTACTTCGCCGCCAAGTTGTTTGACTTTGAGGTGCAGCTGGCGCGCACCGGATACACGGGCGAGGACGGCTTCGAGATCTTCGTGGACGCCTCGGAGGCCGAGACGCTGTGGGACAAGCTGCTGGCGATCGGTGTCGTGCCGGCCGGGCTGGGCGCGCGCGACACCCTGCGGCTGGAAGCGGGCTTTCCCCTCTACGGCCACGAGTTCGGCGACGACATCCACCCGCTGAGCAGCCACTACGGCTGGGTCGTGAAGGACAAGGCGCACCTGGGGCGCGAACATCTGCAGGTGCCGGCTGCCCACAAGCTCATCGGCCTGCGCCTGGAGCGCGTGCCCGTGCGTGAGGGCTATCCCGTGAAGGTGGACGGACAGGTCGTGGGCCGCGTGACCTCAGGCACGACCAGCCCGACGCTGGGCCACCCCATCGCCCTGGCCCTGGTGGACGCGGGCGCCGCGAACGCCGAGACCTACGCGGTCGAGGTGCGCGGCAAGGACCACCCGGCCACGCGCATGGACGTGCCGTTCTATGTCGGTGGGAAGTAGGAAGTAGACCCCCGGCCCTGGCGCCAGCCCAGGCTGTTGCCCCACTCATCACCCACCACTGTCCTCTCAAGGAGAATAGACCCATGCCCAGCACCCCCGACACCCTGAAATACGCCGCCTCCCACGAATGGCTCGCCGCCGACGGCACCGTGGGCATCTCCGACTTCGCGCAGGACCAGCTTGGTGACGTGGTGTACGTCGAACTCCCCGAAGTGGGGCGCGTGGTCACGGCGGGCGAGACGGTCGCCGTGGTCGAGTCGGTCAAGACCGCCAGCGATATCTATGCCCCGGCCAGCGGCACGGTCACGGCCGTCAACGAGGACCTGTCGGGCAACCCCGAGAAGGTCAACGAGTCGCCCTACGAGGGCGGGTGGCTGTTCAAGCTCGACGTGACCGAAGAAAGCGCCGAGTTGCTGGATGCCGCCGCCTACGAGGCGCAGGCGAACTAAGTCCCGCCCATCCGGCCGTCAGCCCGCTGCCCCCGCCCCGCGTTCCGGCGGCGGAGCGCTGAAGGTTGACGGCCTTTTTCTGTTCAACCCTTCTTGTCCAAGGAGTACCCCATGACCCGTCCCCCCCTGTCCCGTACATTGGCTGAACTGCTGCAAACCGACGACTTTACCCGCCGCCACATCGGCCCCAGCGCCGCCGAGCAGGCCGAGATGCTGGAAGTGCTGGGCGCCACCAGCCTCGACGAGCTGACCGAGACCACACTGCCCGCCGCCATTCAATTTGACGGCGATCTGGTGGTGGGCGGCCCCGTGACCGAGGCGCAGGCCCTGGCGGACCTCAGGGCCGTCGCGCAGAAGAACAAGGTGTTCCGCAGCTACATCGGCATGGGGTACTGGGGCACGCACACACCGCCCGTGGTGCTGCGCAACATGCTCGAAAACCCCGGCTGGTACACCGCCTACACGCCGTACCAGGCCGAGATCTCGCAGGGCCGCCTGGAAATGCTCCTGAACTTCCAGCAGATGGTGATGGACCTGACCGGGATGCCCGTGAGCAATGCCTCGCTGCTCGACGAGGCGACCGCCGCCGCCGAGGCGATGACGCTCGCCAGGCGGCAGGTCAAGGCGAAGGGCAACGCGTTTTTCGTGGCCGACGACGTGCACCCCCAGACACTGGACGTGATCCGCACCCGCGCCGAGTACTTCGGGTACGACGTGGTCGTGGGCGACCCGGCGGGCGAACTGCCTGGGGGCGTGTTCGGCGTGCTGGCGCAGTACCCCGGCACGTATGGCCAGCTGCGCGACCTCTCGCCCATCGCCGAGCGGGTGCATGCGGCGGGCGCGGCCCTGATCGTGGCGACCGACCTGCTGGCCTGCGCGCTGCTGACCCCTCCGGGCGAGCAGGGGGCCGACATCGTGGTGGGCAGCGCCCAGCGGTTCGGCGTGCCGATGGGCTTCGGGGGGCCACACGCGGCGTTCCTGGCCTGCCGCAGCGAGTACCAGCGCTCTATGCCCGGCCGCGTGATCGGCGTGAGCAAGGACGCGCGTGGCAAGACCGCCCTGCGCATGGCGATGCAGACCCGCGAGCAGCACATCCGCCGCGAGAAGGCGACCTCCAACATCTGCACGGCGCAGGCCCTACTGGCGAACATGGCCGCCGCGTATGCAGTGTGGCACGGCGCCCAGGGCATCCGGACGATTGCTGCGCGGGTGCATCTGCTGACCGGGATGCTGGCAAAGGGCTTGCAGGACGGAGGCTACCCCCTCAACGAAACGTTCTTCGATACGGTGACCTTCGACGGCGACACGCAGTTCATCCGTGAGCGGGCAGAAGCGAAGGGCATGAACTTCCGCTACGAGGGAGAGGCTTATATCCCCACCCGCATCTCCATCAGCCTGGACGAGACGACCACACCCGCTGACCTCGCCGACATCCTGGAGGTCGTCACTGGGCAGTCCGCCGACCTGGCCGCGCTGGAAGCAGGGGCGGTGGACGGCATTCCTGCGGGCCTCAAGCGCCGGAGCGAGTACCTCACGCACCCGGTCTTCTCGGCGCACCACAGCGAGCACGGGATGCTGCGTTACCTCAAGGCGCTGGAAAACAAGGACTACAGCCTCGTGCACGGCATGATCCCGCTGGGAAGCTGCACTATGAAGCTCAACGCCACCACCGAGATGATTCCGGTGACGTGGCCCGAGTTCGGTGGTTTGCATCCCTTTGCGCCCGCCGAGCAGACCGAGGGCTACGCCGAGATGCTGACCGAACTCGAAGCGTGGCTGGCCGACATCACCGGGTACGACGCCGTGTCCATGCAGCCCAACAGCGGCGCGCAGGGCGAGTACGCGGGCCTGCTGGTGATCCGCAAGTACCACGAGAGCCGGGGCGAGTCTCACCGCACCATCTGCCTGATTCCCGCGAGCGCGCACGGCACCAACCCCGCCAGCGCCGCCATGATGGGCATGCAGGTCGTGGTGGTCAAGACCGACGACCAGGGCAACATCGACATGACCGACCTGAAGGCGCAGGCCGAGAAGCACAGCGCCAATCTGGGCGCCCTGATGATCACCTATCCCAGCACGCACGGCGTGTACGAGGAGAACGTGACCGAGGTGTGCGAACTGATCCACGCGCACGGCGGGCAGGTGTACCTCGACGGCGCGAACATGAACGCGCAGGTGGGCCTGAGCAAGCCGGGATTAATCGGCTCCGACGTGTCGCACCTGAACCTGCACAAGACCTTTGCCATTCCGCACGGCGGCGGCGGACCGGGCATGGGGCCGATTGGCGTGAAGGCGCACCTCGCGCCCTTCCTGCCCAACCACGCTGTGCGCCCGATCAGCGAGAGCCGCACAGGAGCCGTAAGCGCCGCGCCGTACGGCAGCGCGAGCATCCTGCCGATCAGCTACCTGTATATCCGGCTGCTGGGCGCGCGGGGCCTGCGCCAGAGCACCCAGGTCGCGCTGCTGAACGCCAACTACGTCGCCGCGCGGCTGGGCGGAGCCTTCCCGGTCCTATATACCGGCCTGAACGGGCGCGTGGCCCACGAGTGCATCCTGGACATCCGCCCGCTGAAGGCCGCGACCGGCATCAGCGAGGAGGACATCGCCAAGCGACTGATGGACTACGGGTTCCACGCCCCCACCATGAGCTTCCCGGTGCCCGGCACGTTGATGGTCGAGCCGACCGAGAGCGAGCCGAAGGCCGAGCTGGACCGCTTTGTGGACGCCATGCTGAACATTCGCCGCGAGATTCAGGAAGTGCAGGACGGGCTGATGAAGGCCGAGGACAGCCCGCTGAAGCACGCGCCGCATACACAGGACGACCTGATGGTCGACGAGTGGACACGGGCGTACAGCCGCGAAGTGGCCGCGTACCCGGCCAAGGCCCAGAAGGCCTGGAAGTACTGGCCCAGCGTCAACCGCGTGGACAACGTGTACGGGGACAGGAACTTCGTGTGCTCGTGCCCCCCGATGGAGGATTGGGTCGGGGCGTAAAATCAAGCCTCAACCCCGCCTTTCGCCAATTCTTACGCCCTAGCCACGGCGGCGGCCGACAATGCCCTATGACCCAGGACAACGACGGCCGCGCGACCTACAACCCGCCGGTGGACACCGACCCCGCCGAGTCGCCCACCGGCACTACCCCGGACGCCGACCTGCCCAACATGTCGCGTCCCGAGTTGCAGGAGCGGCCCCTTTCGGGCGATCCGCTGAACCCCACCACCGACACGCCGCGCACTGGGGGCATGGGCGGAATGCCCGGCACCATGAACCCGGTCCCGGCGGTGGGGGCCGACACCGACGGCGCGGGCTCCGCGCCGACCTCCGAACTCGAAGACCTGTAAGAGCCTCAGCGGGGGCCGGGGCTGGCTATGGTTTCCTTCAACCGCTGGCCCGAGCGTCCGTATTGCGTGATGGCTGTGGTCCTACCCGCCGTCTCGGCCGAGCGCACGACGAATACGGGCATCTCTCGTGTACCTACCTTCACAGTGCCGATCCCTGGGGGCAGGCTGCGGCGCAGCTCAATTAAGAAGGGTTGTATGGCCTGCCCCCGGTAATACCGGACGTATTGTGCTTGCTCCGCGGGTGCCAGCCGGGCATACGCCGCAGGGGTGAGCGATAGGGCGAGAGTCGGGCGACCGTCCGCCAAGGCCATAGAGGCAAGGAGCGCAAGACCCAGGGTCAGCCGACATCTGAGGGACATGCCCCCAGCAGAGCACGAAAAGGCCCCGGACCATTCACCAGTCCGCGGCCTTCTCCAGCGTCGCCTCAGCGTCTGCTGCTGTGGTCGCCTTCGGCGAATTCCTCGACGAGCTTCTTGTTGAAGGCAGGGATGTCGTTAGGGTTGCGGCTCGTGACCACGCCCCGGTCGGTCACGACTTCCTCATCCACCCACTGCGCGCCGGCCAACTTGAGCTCGTGCTGGAGGCTGGGCCAACTCGTCATCTTCAGGCCTTTGGCGATGCCCGTCTCGCTCAGGCTCCAGGGGCCGTGGCAGATCGCGCCGATGGGCAGGCCCAGGTCGTAGGCGTCCCGCACGAACTTCATGGCGGCGTCGCTCAGGCGCAGCTTGTCGGGGTTGACCGTACCACCGGGCAGCACCAGCCCGTCGTAATCGGCCGCGCTCACCTCGTCTACCGTCTTGTCCACGTCGTACTTGGCCTGC
This sequence comes from Deinococcus sp. Leaf326, assembly GCF_001424185.1. NCBI lineage: Bacteria > Thermotogati > Deinococcota > Deinococci > Deinococcales > Deinococcaceae > Deinococcus > Deinococcus sp. Leaf326. The sequence continues at coordinate 69,970 of NZ_LMOM01000065.1, forward strand.
GGCTCGATATCGCCTTTCATGCTCTGAATCTGGCCGACCTTGAGGCTGATGAGGTGCGTGGTCGCGCCCGCTTCCTCAAGGGCCTGCCGCGGCTTTGTCAGCTCGACTTCCTCTACGCCGTCGGCCGCCAGAATGGCGATCTTCTTGCCTTCCAAACTCTGCTTGGTCATGTGGGAAGGATGGCGTCTACACGCCTCAGCCCCATGACGGCCGGCTGAACCGGCGTTTAGGCCCTGTTGAGGCGCACTTTAGGCACCCCGGACTGGGCCACGTTTGCCGCACGAAAAAGACTCCCCGCGTGGGGAGCCTGAAGGGGCATCATCCGCCTTACTCGCCCGGCGTGATGACCTCGACCGCGTTCAGCACTTCCAGCACGCGGTAGGTGTGCTGCGCGCCCTTCGGCACGCGGTAACTGTCGCCAGCCTCCAGCGTGAGGGTCTGGCCGTCCACCGTCAGCTCGACCTTGCCCTGGATGACGTAGCCCAGCGTCTCGTAGGCGTTGGCATGGGGCGTCTTGTCGGCAGTGTCCTGCGGCTGCTCGTTGTGCCACAGCCGCATGCTGCTGCTCTCGCCCTTGATCAGGTGGTGCTCGCCGTCTTTACCATGCGTGGTGCTGCCCTGACTGACCTTGTAGTCACTGTGCTGTGTCATGGCCCCAGCGTCGCAGCCGGGCCGCGCGCCGGGGTGAGGCGGGCCTTCAGGGCACTTGGGCAAGTGGGCTCACCGGCACCGCTTCCTTCGGTAATCGCCGGAAGGGCACCACAGGACCACCGTCTCTGCGGGCCTAGCCCGCCCGGCTGTAGCCGGAGCTCCCGTCAGTCCGGCCGTGGCCGGGCCCACCACGCCAGCCAGGCTGCCCATAGGTTCAGCGCGGCCCCCAACAGGTGCCAGAGCCACGCTGCCCCCGAGACGGCCCAGGCCAGCGCCGCCAGGGCCCCCAGCAGGTTCAGCCCCAGGCCAATGGATAGGGTCAGGCGCTCGTGCGGCGTGTAGTACATGGGCGTGCGCGGGTGCGGATCGCTCATGGCGTCGCGGGCCTCGGCGTAGCGGATCAGGGTCAGGACGCCGTAGACGAGCAGCAACCCAGCCAGCAACATCCCTGCCAGCCCCAGATACCGCGCCGCGCCGTAATCGAAGGCCCCCAGCCCAAAGTGCGCCAGCGCGGCCAAAACGCTGACCCCCGCGAGGCCCAGCGTGCGGGGAGTGCTGTAGTTCGGCGCGTCACCCAGAGGCATAAGGATGGCCGCAGTCTAGAGGCCTTGGCCGTCCGCAACTGGCTGCCCGCTTGCAGCCCTGGGCCTGCCCTACTGGTTTTGGGGCGCCGGGTTCAGCCCCCAGCCACGAGGAGCAGCACACTGCCCGCGCGGGTGGGTACGGCCTCCCAGGGACCTGTGGACGCATAACCCTCGCCGGGGCGCAGGCGCACGAAGTTACCGTCGGGAAAGTCGAGCAATACCTCGCCGTGCAGGCACAGCAGCCAGCCACGTTCCCCGGCGCCATCCGTTTTGCCTGCCAGGCCCAGCACCCGCAGCGTGCCTCCCGGCAACGCGACCCACTGGCCCGGCGACCCCTGGGCCAGCCGCACGAAGTGCAGCGCCTGAGGCACCTCGGCGCGGGGACGGGCAAGGGGGCGCACAGCCGTCAGCCTCCGCGCGCCGCCTGGTTCAGTTTCTTACTGGCCTGCAGGGCCATGCCCTTGGCCTTCTTCACGTCCAGGCCGAGCTCGGGGGCCACGTCCTCGACCTTGCGGCCCTGCTCGCGGGTGGCCGTCACCAGCTGGCGTTCCTGGTCACTCAGCACGCCCACGTGGGGCTTGAGATCGGTCCAGGTCAGGGCGACCTTGGGGGCGGCGGCTTTGCTCGCTGCCTTGGCGGGCGCTTTGGCGGCGGTCTTGGTCGCTGAGGCCTTGGCCGGAGCTTTTTTGGCGGCCGGAGTCTTGCTGGCCGCCTTGCGGGGAGCAGCCTTGGCGGTACTGCCGGCCTTGCTCCTGCCCGCCTTCGCCCCGGACTTTTTCTGGGGCTCCTTGCCGCGCTCCTCCAGGATTTCCAGGGCGCGTTCGGCGGTGAGCGAGCTTTCTTCCTCTCCCTTGCGCAGCGTGGCGTTGCGCTCGCCATCGGTCAGGTACGGCCCGAACCGGCCCGACTTGAGGAGGATGGGCGCGCGGCCGTCGAACTCGAAGGTCCGCAGCGGCGCGGCGGGTGCGGCGCGGCCCCGGCCAAAGCGCGGCTGCATAAAGATCGCCTCGGCCTCCTGAAGGCCCACTGTGAACAGCTGGTCGTGGTTCGTCAGGCTGCGGCTGTCGTTCGCCCGCTTGAGGTACGGCCCGTATTTGCCGTTGAAGGCCCAGATTTCCTCGCCCTCGCTGACACCCACCATGCGCGGCAGGCTCAACAGCCGCAGGGCACGCTCCAGACTCAGGGTATTCAGGTCATCGCCTGGAAAGAGGCTGGCACTGCGGATGGGCGGGTTCTCGGCGCCCAGGGTCACGTAAGGACCGTAGCGCCCAGCGCGTGCCATGACCGGCTGCCCGGTGGCCTCGTCGGTGCCCAGGGCGCGGTCGCCGCTGGGGCGCGCGAGCAGGTCCTCGGCGGCCTCCAGCGTCAGGTCGTCGGGGGCGAGGTCGGCCGGGAGATTGGCCTTGGTCTCGCCGCGCTCCATGTAGGGGCCGTAGCGCCCCACCCGCACCTCGATGCCGCTGCCGTCGAGCCGGGGCACGCGAATCGTGGCGATACCGCGCGCGTCGATCTCGCCCATCTGGCGCTCGATGGTGGGCTTGAGGGCCATGCCCTCGACCGCGCCGCCCTGCGCCGCCTCGCCCAGATAGAAGCGGCGCAGGTAGGGCACACGGTGCTCGCGCCCGCCCGCGATCTCGTCGAGGTCCTCTTCCATCTTGGCGGTGAAGTCGTAGTCCACCAGCCGGCCGAAATGGTGCTCGAGCAGCGCCGAGGTGGCGAACGCCGTCCACGAGGGCACCAGGGCCTGCCCCTTCTTGACCGCGTACCCCCGGTCCTGGATGGTGCCCAGGATGCTCGCGTAGGTCGAAGGCCGTCCGATGCCCGCGCCTTCGAGGGACTGCACGAGGCTGGCCTCGGTGTAGCGCGCGGGCGGCTGGGTCTCGTGGCCCTCGGGCTTGACGCTCTGGGCCTGCACGCGCTCGCCCTCCTTGAGGGGGGGCAGCGGCGTCTCGCGGTCTTCCAGGGCGGCGGCGGGATCGTCGCTGCCCTCGACGTAGGCGCGCAGGAAGCCGGGGAAGTCGATGGTGCGGCCCGAAGCGCTGAGTCGCACGTCCTCGCCCGAGGTCGCCTTTCCGGCGAGGCGCACGCGCAGGCTGCGGCCCCGCGCGTCGGCCATCTGGGAGGCCACCGTGCGTTTCCAGATCAGATCGTACAGGCGCCACTCGTCGCCGCTCAGTTCTCCGCGCAGACTGTCGGGCGTGCGGAAGGAGCTACCGGCGGGCCGGATCGCCTCGTGGGCCTCCTGGGCGTTCTTGGCCTTCTTGGAGTACACGCGCGGCTGCGGCGAGAGGTAGTCCTGGCCGTACATCTGCGCGACCTGGGTGCGCGCCGCCCCAACCGCCTCGCTGCTGAGGTTGGTGCTGTCGGTGCGCATGTAGGTGATGTAGCCGCCCTCGTACAGGCGCTGCGCCGCGCGCATGGTGCGGGTGGCGGCAAAGCCGAGCTTGCGGCTGCCTTCCTGTTGCAGGGTCGAAGTGATGAAGGGCGGGTACGGCCGCTGGGTAAAGGGTTTTTCCTCGGCGGAGGTAACAGTCAGGGTCTGGCCGGTCAGGCCGGCGGCCAGGGCGCGGGCCTCGTCTCCCTGCAACAGGCGCACGGCCGCGCCCTCCTTAAGTTTACCGGTCAGCGGGTCGAAGTCACGGCCCGCCGCCAGCTTGTGCAACTTGCCGTCGGAGCTCGACACGTCGGTCACGCGGGCGGGGAAGGTCACGTCGGCGGCCGTCTGAGCCGAGACGAGCAGATCCCACCACTCGGCCGACACGAAGCGCATCCGCTCGCGCTCGCGCTCGACGAGCATCCGCGTAGCGACCGACTGCACGCGACCGGCCGACAGCTTGGGCGCCACCTTCTTCCACAGCACCGGGCTGACCTCGTAGCCGTACAGGCGGTCCAGTGCGCGCCGGGCCTCCTGCGCCTCGACGAGGTTGGTGTCGATCTGGCGCGGCGCGGCGATGGCGGCCTGAATGGCTTCCTTGGTGATCTCGTGGAACACCATCCGCCTGACCGGCACCTTGGGCTTGAGTTCCTGAAACAGGTGCCACGCGATGCTCTCACCCTCACGGTCGTCATCGGTCGCCAGGATGATCTCGTCGGCGTTCTGGGCCATCTTCTTGAGCTTGGCGACGTGTGCCCTCTTTTCCGGCGACACCACGTACAGCGGCTGGAAATCGTTTTCGATGTCCAGGCCCAGGCGCGCCCAGGCCTGCCCCTTGTACTTCTCGGGGATGTCGGCGGCGCTCTTGGGCAGGTCGCGGATATGTCCGATAGACGACTCGACCGTATAGCCCTTTCCGAGATATTTCTCGATGGTGCGGGCTTTGGCGGGCGATTCGACGATGACGAGTGTATTGGACATAAGGCGCAGGCTCCGTGTGAGGGTGATTCTGCCCTGAGCGTAGCATGGCCCCAGAACGCTTCATGAGGAGCGGGGATGCAAAGACCAGAGGGTTGTGGAAAGAGGAAAGCAGACAGGGCGGAAGTCGAGCGTGAACCGCTTCAGGACACGGCCAGGACCCCTGACGCCTGGGGCCGCGCACCGAGCACCTCGTCGGGCACGCCCGCCAGAGCCGCCTCGACGACTTCCAGCCCCGCCCCCGGCCTGTGCCCCTGCTCGGAGATCGTGCGCTTCCAGTGGCGCGCGCCCGGCTGTCCAGCGAACAGGCCCAGCGTGTGTTTCATCATGCGGTTCAGGGGCTGGCCCTGCGCGAGTTGCGCGGCGACGTAGGGCAGATACGCCTCGATGGCCTCGCGGCGGGTGACGGGCACCCCATCTTCTCCGAATACGTCGCGGTCGGCGGCGGCCAGCAGGTAGGGCTCCTGGTAGGCCGCGCGGCCGATCATGGCGCCGTCGGCCCAGGTCAGGGCGTCCTGGGCGGCGGCCAGCGAGAGGACGCCGCCGTTGAGGACGACCGTCAGGTGCGGGAAATCGGCCTTGAGCTGCCGCACCACGTCGTAGCGCAGCGGCGGAATCTCACGGTTCTCCCGGGGCGAGAGGCCCGAGAGCCACGCCTTGCGGGCATGGACGATAAAGGTCGTGACGCCCGCCTGCGCCACCGTGCCCACGAAGTGCCGCAGGTGGTCGTAGCTGTCCAGATCGTCGATGCCGATGCGGTGCTTGACGGTCACGGGCAGGTGGGTCGCCGCGATCATCGCCCCGGCGGCGCGGGCCACCACGTCGGGGGTCGCCATCAGGCACGCACCGAACGAGCCGCTTTGCACGCGGTCGCTGGGGCAGCCGCAGTTGAGATTGACCTCGTCGTAGCCGTAGCCCTCGGCCATGCGGGCGCACTCGGCGAGCGCCGCCGGGTCGCTGCCGCCCAGTTGCAGCGCCACCGGACGCTCGGGCGCGCTGAAGCCGAGATGACGTTCGCGGTCGCCGTGGATAATCGCCCCGGTCGTGACCATCTCGGTGTACAGCAAGGTACGGCGGGTCAGCGTGCGGTGGAACATCCGGCAGTGCCGGTCGGTCCAGTCGAGCATCGGCGCGACCGAGAGGGTATGTGGGGGGCGGGGGGCGACCATAGACCCACCAGTGTAACGCAGGGGCCGAGCGCCCGAATGTTCAGCGCGGAATGTCGGTTCCGGCGTCGAAGGTCGTCCCCGAGCCGTCCTTGTCCAGCGTGTCCTCGGGCAGGCCGTCCACCGAGGCGCCCGTGGGAACGCCGCCGCCCACCGGGGTCTCGGTATCGCCGCTGTCCGAGTCGTCCATGTACCCGGCGCGGTCGCTCATGCCGTTGCCGGCGTCGTCGGGCAGGCCCTGATGCTGGTCTGGCTGTCTGGGGTCGGTCATGGGCACAGGCTAGGGGGCCGGGGACGGGCTGTGGAAAGGAGAGGCTTGGGCAAGCGCCAATGCCCCGTTGCGGGGCCAGGCCGACCATTCTCGCTGCTCGTCCCCAGTCCACCAACCCCGCTTACCCGATGAGGGGGTGCAGCTCTCCCCCGCTCACCAGCCCCAGCCAGTGCAGCGCGCGGCTGGCCGAGACGTACAGCAGCCGCCGCTCGTACTCGGTGCTCTCGTCGTAGGTCTGCGCGTCGGCGCGCGCCACGACGGCGGCGCTGAACTCCAGCCCCTTGGCGAGGTTCACCGGCAGGATGACCAGACCGCCCCGGTAGCGGTGCTCCTGGGTCGTGATGGGCTGGGCGTCGGTGTCGTAGTCGCGCAGGGCCACACTGAGGGCGTCGGCGTCGGCCGCGCGCCGGGTCACGATGGCGATGTTGTCGTGGCCGGCCGCGCGGGCGTCGCGCACCGCCTGGGCCAGCAGCGCCAGCTCATCGCCGCCGGAGTAGCGCTGCACCTCGGCGCCGTCGCGGTCCACGCCGTGAACCTCAGCCGCGCGGTTGTAGGTCGAGGCGATCCGCGCGCCGAGCTCCGTGATCTGGCGCGTCGAGCGGTAGGTGCGCGACAGCGTGAGCACCTGCGCGCCGCGCAGCTGCTCGCCCACGGCCTCCCAGCTGCTCGGCCCCTTATAGCCGTGCATCCCCTGGTTCAGGTCGCCCAGCGCGGTCAGGTGGCCGGGGCGGGTCGCGCGGCCCAGCAGGGCGTACAGCAGCGGCGAGTAGTCCTGCGCCTCGTCGAGCACCACATGGTCGAACGGCTCCAGCGTGCGCCCCACCACCCGCCCGATGCCGCCGGTGAAGGCCTGCACCGCCAGCATCAGCGGCAGCTCAGTCACGTCGGCGTGCGCGCGCCGGGGCGCCGGAATGCCGCTCAGGGGATCGGCCAGCAGCAACTCAATCTCGCGCGGCTTGAGCAGGCCGCTTGAGCCCAGGGCCTCGGCACTGCCCAGCAGCCGCCGCGCCTCGGTGACAGGGGTTGTCGAGGCGAAGACGCGTCCCAGCAGCGTGGTCAGCGGCGTGGCGAGCTGCCGGCGCACGCTGGCCTCCTCCTCGTCGGGGACACCCAGGCGCGATACGGCCTCGGCCTCGATCAGGCGGCGCATCCCCGCGCGGTAGCCGTCGAGCGGGTCGGCGGCGAAGACCTCGCGCAGCATTCCGGCCAGCTCGGCTTCCGACAGGGCGAAGGTGTATACGCCGCGTCCGCGCACCTCCACGCTCTCGCTGAGGGACTGGCCCTGCAGGGCCGCGTTGAACTTGCCCCACAGGTGGGTGCGGACCACGTCGAGCATCCGGGCGTCGCCCAGCAGCTTGGCGCGGCGCCACGCCAGGGCCCGGCGGCCGTTGTCGTGATCGGTGAGCAGCAGGGTCAGCGTGCGGTCGGTGACCTCCAGCTTTTCCAGCCCCAGCAGGCCGGTGCCCCAGACCTCGGGGGTGGTCACGGTGACGCCCGAGATCCCCAGTTCGGGCAGGATGCGCGCGGCGTAGGTCGCCAGCACGCGGTTGGGCATGAGGACCATGCAGGCCTCGGGGCGGGCGCGGTGCTCCTGGCGGTCCGCAGAAGTCATCCACGCGAGGCGGTGGAAACCGATGGTCGTCTTGCCCGACCCCGCCGCGCCCTGGATGATGACGGGTGTGCCGGCGGGATAGCGCATCGCCCCGTTCTGCTCGGGTTGCAGGGTCTCGACCACGTCGCGCATGGCCGCCGTACTCTGCTCGGCCAGGCGGCGCAGGAGCACTTCTTCGCGTCCACCGGTGTCGCCGCCCGCCTCGTCGTCGTACAGGTCGGTGACGCGGCGCAGCTGCTTTTGCGCGACGTCCAGTTGCCGCCGCCGCCGGATGGTTCCCTGCCCGCCCCGGCGCGGGGTCCAGCTCAGGGTGTCGCCGTAGAACAGGCTGCCCACCTCCGAGTCCCAGCTCACGACGCTGTGCGGCCCCTTGAGGTCGCGGAAGGCGTGCTTGCCGATGTAGAGGGTCTGCTCGCGCCCGCCCACCCGCACCTTCAGGCTGCCGAAGTACGGCTGGGCCACGTGCACGCTGAGCATGGCGGCGTGTTCCTCGGCGGTGTCGGCCATCGTGACACTCGTTTCGAGGTCGGCTCCGGTATTGCGGTCGCGGTCTTCCCAGGTCTCGATCTGGCGCAGCACGGCGGCGACCGTACCCGCCAGATGCTGCTGTTCGGCTTCAAAATCAGGATGGATGGAAGGACGTGGTTCTGCCACAGGCATAACGTGAAGGATACCGCGTCGGCGGGTTGTGGAGGGTGGAGCCGGTAGATAGAGAGGTGGCGGGCGCTCCCCCACCGCAGGCCTACGGCCCGGCCGCCCTGCACCCGCCTTCTCAGGCGACCTGCTTTCCCACCTACTTCCCAGCTTTGTCCCCCCGCTCCGGCTCTGGAGCCTTCTCGTCTTCCTCGCCGGGGCGCACGGCTGCGTGTGGCGCCACCACGCGGCCAGGGCCGATGTCCACCCCCGCCTCGACCCGCGCATGCGCCCCCACGACCGTCGGGCGACTGTTGGCGCTCTGGCCGCCGACCCGCGCGCCTACCCCCACCTCGGCGCCCGTGTCCACGACGGCGCGGCTCACCACCGCCCCCGCACGGATCACCGCGCCGGGTTGCACCACGCTGTCGCGCACGGTCGCGCCTGCCTCGACCACAGCGTTCGGGCCGATCACGCTGCGCGTCACCTCACCGGCCACCACGGCGCCGCCGCACACGAAGGCGTCGTCCAGACGGGCCGTGCGCGCGACGTGCGCGGGGGGCCGCGCGAGGCTCGACGTGATGAAGGGCCACTCGGGATCGTCGAGCGCGAAACCCTTGCCATCCAGAAAGTCACGGTGTGTCTGGAGATAGGCGTCGAGCGTGCCCACGTCCATCCAGTAGCCCTCCAGCGCAAAGGCGTAGGCGTCGCCGCCCGCCACGAGTTCGGGCAGTAGGTACTCGCCGTAGTCGCCCAATTCGCCCCGGCGCTCCAGCGCGTCCAGGGTCGAAAGGAGCACCTCGGCGCGGTACACGAAGATCTCGGCGGTGACGGTCGGCCCCAGCGGTTCGTCCGGCTTGTAGGCGAACTCGGTCACGCGGCCGTGCTCGTCCACCCGCACGTTGCCGAAACGGGTGGCTCCGGCGGGGTCGGCCAGGTCGGTCGTGACCATCGTGACGCTCGCGCCGTGTTCCAGGTGCGAGCGGATGACCTCGGCGTGGTCGAGCCGGTAGATGTGATCGGCACTCAGAACGAGCACGAGGTCAGGACCGAACTCACGGATGAGGTGGGCGTGCTGCGCCAGCGCGTGCGCGTTGCCCTGCGAAAACTCGCCGTCCTCGTTGTCGGGGCTGGAAAAGGGCGGCATGACCACCAGCCCGCCGCGCGTGCGGTCGAGGTCCCAGGGCCGCCCGCCCGAGAGGTGGTCGTTGAGACCATGTGGCAGGTACTGTTCGATGACCCATACGTCCTGCACGCCGCTGTGCACGAGGTTACTGAGCGTGAAGTCGATCAGGCGGTAGGTGCCCAGAAACGGCACGGCCGGTTTGGCGCGTTCGTCGGTGAGCGGCGAGAGCCTGCTGCCCCGCCCCCCCGCGAGGACGATGGCGAGAACCTTCTGGCGGGCGATGCGGGTCGTCACACCCCGCAGTGTGGCGGGGCGGCGTGAGGCCGGGTCCACGCCGCCCTTTACGCCTTGCTGGGAATCGGGCGGCGCGACCTCTGCACTCCTCCACTACATCGTGTGGTCACTCTCGCGCAGCAGCACCTGAACGTCGAAGGCGGCCAGCAGCCACTCCTTCTGCTCGTGGATGGCGCCGGGAGGGCAGGAGCGCAGGCAGGCCATGCAGCCGGTGCAGGCGCCCAGGTTCAGCAGTAGGCGCACGCCGCCCTCCGGCCGCAGGTCGCGGGTGATCGCCTCGGTGGGGCACACGTTGGCGCACACCGGGCAGTCAATGCATTTGTCGTCTACCAGCGGTGCGGGCCACGCGATGCCCGCTCCGGCGGCCGGCACCGGCTTGAGGGCCTTGCGGCGCCAGGTCCATTCCTGCGGCGTGCGCTGCGGGGGGTCGCTCCAGTCCACGAAGGGCAGTGGACGCTCGGGCAGATTCTGGCTGAGCTGGCGACCCCCGGCGCGCAGCAGGCTGGAAAAGGCTCCCCGACGCGACACCTTCAGGGCGCGGCCCTGATCTTCGGGCACCGCCGGACGCACCGTGACCTGAGCCGGGCGGCCGGTGGCGCGGCGCAGCTCCTGGGCCTGCTCGGCCACCGCTTCCAGGCGCTCGGGCACGCCGGCGCGCCCCACCGGGCACGCGGCGCAGTCGCCGTGGATCAGCGTCAGGGGCACATCCCAGGCGCCGGCCGCCGCGACCAGCGCCGGGGTCACGCGGCCCAGGCACGGCAGGCTGGGGCCGCCCGCGCCGCTGGGCACGCAGGTCAGGGTGGCCTCGGGGGGACCGGGCTGCCGGGGCTCGGCGGGCTGCTCACGCTGGTCGTGGACGCTTTGTAGGGGCGTCATCAGGTCGTATTCCAGCGCGCCGGTCGGGCAGGCCTGCACGCACAGGCCACAGCCGGTGCACTTCTGGGGGTCCACCCTCACGCCGTAGGTCCCGGGTGGCGTCTCGATGGCCTCGTGCGGGCAGGCACTGTGGCAGGCGTCGCAACCCCCCACCGCGTGGCGCTCCAACAGGCAGCGCGGGCCGGTGTAGCGCGGCACAAGGTTACCCAGTTCGCTGAGCTGGTCAAACACCCCTTTCAGCATGTGGGGACCGGGCGGTGCAGGCGGGCGGGGCGGGTCATGCCCGGCAGTCTACGCGCCGCGCCGGAACAGCAAAATGAAGCTCGTCTCCTTCAGGGCGGGCCCCGGCGGGTGGGTACGCGCAACGTCACATACCCGATGCCCACCAGACCGACAAGCACCCACGCGACCTGCCCCACCAGCACCGGAATGCGGCCCACGCTCAGCGTGACGGCCACGGCGATGCTCAGGGCCGCCACCCATTTGGCCCGCAGCGGCATTCCCCGGCCCGCGCGGTAGTCGCCCACGAGCGGCCCCACCACCGGGCGCGACAGCAGCCACGCCTCCCAGCGCGGGTCGCCACGCGAAAAGGCGGCGGCGGCCAGCACGAACCACACCGTCCCCGGAAAACCGGGCAGCCAGAGCCCGACGAAGCCCAGGCCGCACAGCAAGAAGCCCAGTGTCAGCCACAGGGGCCGGAACCGGGTGGGGCGCCGGGAATCGCTCATGTCCGGCAGGATACCTGCCCCACGACGTGCAGATGCCCCCGCCCGTCACCGGGGGGGCACCCGCGAAAGGAGCGTTTCAGGTGAACAGCGTGCTCACGCTCGCGCCGGTATGGATGTTGGCGATGGCGTTGGCAAACAGAGGCGCCACATCAAGCACCGCGAGCTTGCCCCCGGCCGCCTCGACCTTGCTCTCGGGCACAAGCACCGTGTTGCAGCTCGCCACCTGGGTCACGTCCAGGGCGGCGATACGCTGGATGGCCGGGCCGCTGTAGACCCCGTGGGTCACGGCAACGTACACGTCCTTGGCCCCCATGCCGCGCGCGATATTCACGGTCTCGACGAGCGAGCCGGCGGTGCTGATCTCGTCGTCCACGATGAACACGGTCCGGCCGTCCACGTCCCCGATCAGGGCGCGCGGGCGCACCTCGGTGTCCGAGAGCCTTTCCTTGTCGATCATGGCGAGGCCCGAGTCCAGGCGGCGGGCGATATGCGAGGCGCGCTTGATGCTGCCCGCATCGGGGGCCAGGACCACGCCCTCGTGGGCGTTGGGCACACAGCGCTTGAAGTGCTCGGACAGCACGATGTCGGCCGAGAGGTGGTCCACCGGCACCTTGAAAAAGCCGTGGACCTGCGGGCTGTGCAGCGTCATGGTCAGGATGCGGTCGGCGCCGGCCTCCTGAAGCAGGTCGGCCACCAGTCGTCCCGCGATGGAGATGCGCGGGCTGTCCTTCTTGTCGCTGCGGGCATAGGAGTAGTACGGAATGACGGCCGTCACCCGCCCGGCACTGGCGCTCTTGGCCGCGTCGATCATGAGCATCAGTTCCAGAATCGCGTCGCTGACCGGCGCGCTGAAGGTCTGCACGATGAACACGTCGCCCTCACGCAGCGACTCTTCGTAGTGGACGATGAGGTTGTCGTTGGTGAATTTCTCGGTCACGCTGCGGCCCAGCGGTACGCCGAGGTGATCGCAGATGGCCTGGGCCAGCGGGCGGTTGCTCTGGCCCGCGAAGACCAGCAGAGGCGAACGTCGGCTCTCACCGAGGGTTTCGAGGATGGGACGGTGGGGTGCAGCGGACAAGGCAGGCCTCCGGGCAAGGGGAATGTGTGGTGAACAGCGCAATTGCCTGAACGTCACAGAGCATACCCGGCTCCCTGGTCAGCTGTCACCGCGCCGCGCGTCTCCTGTGGGGGAACACTTCAAGTCTCCTTTAGGGCGCGTCCATGAAAGGCAGACGCTGCGGCGCGCACAGTGAAGAGGTGCCCCCCCACTTTCCGCTCCGCGCGGCTTCCTCCCGGTCACTGCAGCCCGCTCCGGGTGCTCGGTGACCCGTCTCGACGCGGTTGTGGTGGGCGCGGGCCCCAACGGGCTTGCGGCAGCCGTGACGCTGGCGCGCGCGGGACTGCGGGTCCAATTGCTGGAGGCCCACACCCAGGTGGGCGGCGGCCTGAGCAGCGCCGAGCTGACCCGGCCCGGCTTCGTGCATGACCTCGGCTCGGCCATCCACCCGCTCGCGGTCGCCAGCCCGGCCTTCCGGGAGTGGCCGCTACACGCCTTCGGGCTGCGCTGGGTGTATCCCGGGGTGCCGGCGGCCCAGACGCTGCCCGGCGGCCGCAGCGTCCTGCTGCACCGTGACCTGGACGCCACCGCCGAGGCCCTGGGGCGAGACGGCGCCGTGTGGAGGCGCCTGCTGGCTCCCCTGGTCGCCGACTGGGAAGGGCTGCTGCACGACATCCTGCGGCCGCTGCTACGCGTGCCCGGCCACCCGCTTACGCTGGCCCGCTTCGGGGTGCGGGCGCTGCCCCCGGCCGGGGGGCTGGGCCGGGCCCTGTTCCGGACCCCCGAGGCCCGCGCACTGTGGGCCGGGCTGGCCGCGCACAGCGCTCTGCCCCTGTCCACGCCCGGCACCTCGGCCATGACCCTGGTGCTCGCGGTGCTGGCCCACGCGGTCGGCTGGCCGCTGCCTGCGGGCGGTGCGCAGGCCTTCGCCGACGCTCTGCGCGCCTACTTCGAGCACCTCGGCGGCGAGGTCCTGACCGGCGTGCGGGTAAACAGCCCGCACGACCTTCCCCCCGCCCGCGTGACGCTGGTGGACAGCAGCCCTGGCGTGCTGCTGCGGCTGCTCGGCGACCGCGCCCCGGCGGCCTACCGCGCGCGACTGGAGGGCTTCCGCTACGGCGCGGGTATCCAGAAGTTCGACTACGCCCTGAGCGGCCCGGTACCCTGGGCCAGCCCCGACATTGCCCGTGCGGGCACCGTGCATGTCGGCGGCAGCTTCGCGGAGATCGTGCGCTCGGAGGCGGGGTGGCGCTCGGCGCGGCCCTACGTCCTGGCCGCACAGCCCAGCCTGTTCGACGCCGGCCGCGCGCCAGCGGGTCAGCACACCTTCTGGGCCTATGCACACGTTCCCAATGGCTCGGCAGCCGACATCGCGCCGCAGGTCGAGGACCAACTCGAACGTTTCGCGCCGGGGTTCGGGGAACGGGTGCTGGACCGCCACGTCACGACCGCGCCGCAGCTTCAGGCGTTCAGCCCGGTGTTCGGCGGCGGCGACGTGAACGGCGGCGCGAGCACGCTGTGGGGCCTGCTCGCCCGCCCCAACCTCGCGCCGACGCCCTACCGCACGCCGGTGCGCGGCATGTACCTGTGCTCCAGCAGCACGCCTCCCGGCGGCGGCATCCACGGCATGGCCGGCCACAACGCCGCCCTGACCGCCCTGAGCGACGAGTTCGGCCTGGGCGAAGTGCCCTGAACGCCGAGCAGGGCGTGGACCGGTAGGCTGGTCCACGCCCTGCCTACGTGCCTCTACTCGCCCCGGAAGATCTTGCCGACCTTGTCGAAAAAGCCCTCGTGCTTGTCGCTGGGGACCTCGTCGCCCACCGCGCGGGCGTAGGCGCGCAGGGCCTCGCGGGCCTCGTCGTTGAGCTGGCCGGGCTTGGGGATCATCACGTCGTACTCGACGATCAGGTCGCCTGTACCCGCGCCCTGGAGCCGGGGCATGCCCTGGCCGCGCAGGCGGTGCAGTTCGCCGTGCTGGGTGCCCGGCTTGACCTCGACCGTCTGCGGGCCGTCGAGGGTGGGCACCGTGACCGCGCCGCCCAGCGCGGCCGTGGCGAACCCGATGCGCGCGGGGTAGATGAGGTGCTCGGCCTCGCGGCGCAGCTCGGGATGCGGCTCCATGTCAATGTGCACGTACAGGTCGCCGTTGCCGCCCGGACCCTCGTTGCCGTACCCCGCCACACGGATGCGGTAGCCCTCGTCGATGCCGCGCGGCAGCTTGACCTTGACCGTCTCGTTTTTCAGCGTGCGGCCCCGGCCCTTGCACACGGTGCAGGGGTCCTCGATGATCTGGCCCTCGCCCCGGCAGGTCGGGCAGGGCTGCTGCGTCTCGACCACGCCGAAGATCGTGCGGGCCTGCGCGCGCACCGCTCCCGCGCCCGAGCAGGTCGGGCAGGTCTTGGGCGGTTTGCCTCCCGGCTCGGACTTCGCGCCGTGGCAGTGCTCGCAGGTGGTGAGGCGGTCGATGCTGACCTCGATCTCCTCGCCCGCGCGGGCCTGAAGGAGCGAGACGCGGGTCTCGGTCTCGAGATCGTCGCCGCGCGCCGGGCCCCGCCGTCCCCGGCCGCCCACCGCGCCGCCGAACAGCTGCTCGAAGATGTCCATGGGATCGAAGCCCGCGCCGCCCATGCCGCCCATCCCGCCGAACGGATCGCCGCCGGGCATCCCGCCCGCGCCGGGCGCCGAGCCGAAGCGGTCGTAGTGGGCGCGCTTTTCGGTGTCGCTCAGCACGGCGTAGGCCTCGCTGATCTGCGCGAACTTCTCGGCCGCGCCCTCTTCCTTGTTGCGGTCGGGGTGATATTTGAGTGCCAGCTTGCGGTAGCTGCTCTTGATCTCATCGGCACTCGCCGTCCGGGAAACGCCCAGCAATTCGTAATAATCCATGTCGTTTTTGCCGGGCGAGGCCCGACCTCCGCCGCGCATCTTAACAAAAGGACACTCAAGAAACGTGGGCGGGTCCGCACAGGTCCGTCTCCACCCACCCCGGAGCCCCCGCTTACCTGCTGAAGTAGTCCAGCCGCATCGCCTTTCTCGCCGCGTCCATCGTGGCGGCGGCGACCTCGCGACCGTGCGCGGTGCCCTGGCGCACGATCTCCTCGACCGCCCCCAGGTCCCGCGCGAATTCCAGGCGGCGCTCGCGGACCGGGGCCAGCGTCGCTTCCAGCACCTCGAGCAGGTGGCGCTTGACCTTCACGTCGCCCAGGCCGCCCCGGCGGTAGTGCGCCTTCATCTCCTCGGTGGCGGCCACATCGGGGCTGAAGGCGTCGAGGTACGAGAAGACCGGATTGCCCTCGACCTGCCCGGGGTCCTCGACGCGCAGGTGGTTGGGATCGGTGTACATGCTCATGACCTTGCGCTTGACCTCGTCGGCGGGGTCGGACAGAAAGATCGCGTTGCCCAGCGACTTGCTCATCTTGGTCTGGCCGTCGAGACCCGGCAGGCGGGCCACACTGCCCTTGCCAACCATCGCCTGCGGCTCGACCAGCACCGGCGCGTAGAGGTTGTTGAAGCGGCGCACGATCTCACGGGTCTGCTCGATCATGGGAAGCTGGTCCTCGCCCACTGGCACGAGGTGCGCGCCGAAGGCCGTGATGTCGGCCGCCTGCGACACCGGGTACACGAAAAAGCCCGCCGGCACCGACTCGCCGTAGCCCTTCTGGGCGATCTCGGTCTTGACAGTCGGGTTCTGGCGCAGGTGCGAGACGGTCACGAGGTTGAGGAAGAAGACCGTCAGTTCGGCGATCTCGGGAATCTGCGACTGGATGACGAAGGTACTCTGCTGCGGGTCCAGGCCCACCGCGAGGTAGTCGAGCGCCACTTCGAGGACGTTGGTGCGCACCTTGTCAGGGTTCTCGAAGTTGTCGGTCATGGCCTGCACGTCGGCCAGCAGGATGAATGTCTCGTACTCGTTCTGGAGGGCCACGCGGTTTTTGAGCGAGCCGACGTAGTGGCCGATGTGCAGCGGGCCGGTGGGCCGGTCGCCGGTCAGGATGCGTTTGCGGGCGGGGGTCGGGGTGGTCATGGGGATCTCCTATGGGACAAAAAAAGGCGCCGCGCTCCGGGAAGCTCCGGGCGCGGCGCATGGGGCGGTGTTCAGGCGCGGCAGCGAGGCCCGGTCGAAAAACCGGGCCACCACGGCTGCTGCGGGGCGTTCATGCGGGCCATGCTAGCGCAAGGCGGCCAGTCAGGTCATGCAGGCCGGGCCATCCGTCCGGCGGCCTACAGCGTGGCCTTCGCCAGCGTCCACGCCTTCTCGAAGACCTCACCGCGCTCGGGGCGAGCCATCACGCGGCCCAGACCCTCGGCCAGGGTCATGCGTGGCACCTGCACCTCGGCCTCCCGGTCCACGCCGGGCCAGCGGCAGTGGGTATGCACCACGCTGCTCTGTCCGGCTTCGGCCTGGAGCGAGAACAGCAGCCCGTCCGCGCCGCTCAGCTCGACAGCGCACAGGTCGCCGTTGGCGCGGCCGCAGTCGCCCGGCCCGAAGGTCGCACCCGACAGATCCTTCCAGCCCAGCGTGCTGGCGATGAAGCCGGCAAACAGCCGCGCGGGCAGGTCCCGGTCGCCCGAATAGCGCACGTCGAGCCGGGTCACTTCCGGCAGGTGCCGGGCGGCGTCGGGGCTGTCGAACAGCTGCGCCAGGGCCTCGCGCCAGCCTGCCGAACGGCTCCAGCCCAGGTCGGCCAGGGCGTAGTGCCGCGCCGGAGGAATGTCGAGCGAGAGGCTGTCGGCGATGATCTGGTCGGCCACTTCCGAGAGTTCCGCGAGGAGCGGCCCCTCGGGGCGGGTGTACGCCCCCCACCAGACGTGGTTGACGGTGGCGGGGCGCAGCAGCGGCAGGATGGCCCCCCGGAGCTGGTCGGCGCCCGCGTCCAGCGTCAGGCGCTCGACGTACAGACCGCCCTGCTGCGGCACGAGGCTGGCCTGCACCTGCAAGTCCCCCTCGCCGTCCATCACACCGATGATCTGGCGCCCGGCATAGCGGCCCTCCAGCCCGGCCAGCGCCTCCTCGATACGCCCGAGGTGCTCGCGCAGGGTCAGGGCCACGATGTTGCCGGTGTAGGCGCGCGTCTCGACCTCGGTCCGGGCCCACAGCTCATCCAGGGTGGCCTGGGCACTCCGGACGGTGGTCGCCACCGGTCCCAGCGTCTCCAAACTCGTCGCGTAGGTCACGCTGTCTCCTCCCCCTTCATCCGGTCCTCCCTCCAGTTCTGGACCTGGGAGGGGAGCACCGGGCGTCCATGCGTTCCGGCAGGCCCGTGCACTGGCACCCGCCCCCCCCGGAACAGTGTCACGGAGGTCTTCCGCGGGGCGCTCACAACCGGCGCCAGCGGCGGCCCTCGCCCATCAGTTCGTCGGCGGCGGCCGGGCCCCAGGTGCCGCTGTCGTAGTTCGGGAACTCGGGGGCCGGCTGGTGGCGGGGCGAGGCCGCGTCCCAGGCTTCCAGGATGCCCGACACGATCTGCCAGGCGTGGTCCACCTCGTCCTCGCGCGGAAACAGCGTGGCGTCGCCCAGCATGGCGTCGAGCAGCAGACGCGAATACGGACTTTCGAGCTGCGCCCCGAAGGCGTCGTAGCGGAAGTCCATGACGACCTCGCGCAGCACCATCTCCTGCCCGGGCATCTTGGAGCTGAACTTGAGACTCACGCCCTCGTCGGGCTGGATGCGGAAGGCCAGCACGTTGCGCTCCAGGCCTCCGGGAAAGATCCCCAGCGGCGCGCGCTTGAACACCACCGCGATTTCCGTGACCTTCTTGGGCAGCCGCTTGCCGCTGCGCAGGAAAAAGGGCACGCCCTGCCAGCGCCAGTTGTCCACTTCCAGCTTCACGGCCACGTAGGTCGGCGTGGGGCTGCCGGGCTTCACGTTCGGTTCCTCGCGGTAGCCCGGCACCTTCTCGCCGTCCATCACCCCGGGGCCGTACTGCCCGCGCACGGCCACCTCGGGCACGCGCTCGACCGGTATGGCCCGCACGGCGCGCAGCACCTTGGTCTTCTCGTCGCGGATGGCGTCGGCGTCAAATGCGGCGGGCGCCTCCATCGCGGTCAGGGCGAAGAGCTGCATGAGGTGGTTTTGCAACATGTCCCGCACCACCCCGGCCTCCTCGTAGTACCCGGCGCGGCCCTCCAGGCCCAGGTCCTCGGCGGCCGTGATCTGCACGTGATCCACATACCCCCGGTTCCACAGCGGCTCGAAGATGGCGTTGCCGAAGCGGATCGCCATGAGGTTCTGCACCGTCTCCTTGCCGAGATAGTGGTCGATGCGGTACACCTGCGACTCGTCCCACACACTGTGGATGGCCGCGTTGAGCTCGCGCGCCGAGGCGAGGTCACGCCCGAAGGGCTTCTCGATGACCAGGCGGCGCCAGCCCTCACTCTGCTCGTGCAGCCCCAGGCGGCCCAGACCATTGCTGATCGGCTCGAACAGGCTAGGCGGCGTGGAGAGGTAGAACAGCGCGTTCTTGCGCCCCCCGTGTGCTTCCTCGGCCTCGTCGAGCTGCTTGCCCACAAGGTCGTACACCTCGTCCCCACTGAAGTCACCGTACTCGTAGTACAGCAGTTCCCGGAACTTTTCGAGGTTGCCGGGCTGCGGAGTGTCGGTTTCCTTACTCGTCTTGAGGGCCTCGATGGCGAAGTCCTTGAATTCCTCATCGGTCATGGCCTGACGGCCCACCCCGACGATGTTGAAGGCACTTCCCAGCAGGCCGTCCTGCCACAGCCCGAACACGGCCGGCAGCAGCTTGCGCCGCGCGAGGTCGCCGGTCGCCCCGAAAATGACCAGGGTGGCCGGCTCGGGCGCGCGGCTGCGGCGCATGGCCGCCCGGAAGGGATTCTGGCCGTCGGCTCCCGGCGCGTCGGTATCACCGGCGGGCGCACTTGTCGGCACCCGCTGGCGCGACTTGCGCGGGGCCTTGGCGCCCGGCTGGGCCACCCCAACCGTCTCGGCGGCGCGCTTCTGGGCCACGGCGCCGCGCACCTCGCCCGCGTCGGCCGCCGGAGCGGCTTTCTTGCCGCCCCTGGCCCCAGCAGCTTTGGCTTTGGGGGCCGCCTTCACCGCTTCCGGCTGCTCTGGGGCGGCCTTGGCCGGAGCCGCCTTCTTGGGAGCAGGCTTTTTGGACGCCGCCTTCTTGGGGGCGCTCACTGATCGGCCTTCCGGTCACCCGTGGTGCGCTGCTGGCCGGTCTCGCCGAGCTGCTCGGCGGCCGAGCCCGTGCCGCTGCCGCCCGCCCTGGTGCCGGGCGTGGGAATGTTCTCGGGCGCGGCGGCTTTGGGGTGCTCGCCGGCCTGCACCTCGGGCACGATGCCTTCCTGCTTGGGCACTTCGAGCGTCTTGACCGCGTGGCCCCCGAAGGCGCGGCGCATGGCCGAGAGCATCTGGCCGGCGTAGCTCACTTCCTGCTGGCTGCGGAAGCGCATCTGGGTGGCGAGCGTAATGACCGGCGTGGGCACCCCGAGCTCGATGGAATCGATGATCGTCCAGCGCCCTTCTCCGCTGTCGGCCACGTAGTCCGACAGGGAATCGAAGTCGGCCGAGTTCTTCAGCGCCTCGGCGGTGAGGTCGAGAAGCCACGAGCGGATCACGGTGCCGTGACGCCACACCTCGGCGATCTGGGACATGTCGAGGTTGAAGGTCTTGTGCGCCTTCATGAGCTCGAAGCCCTCGGCGTAGGCCTGCATCATGCCGTATTCGATGCCGTTGTGGACCATCTTGACGTAGTGCCCGGAGCCGCTCGGGCCCATGTGGCCCCAGCCCCGGTCGGGCGCGGGAGCCAGCGTCTCGAGTGCCGGGCGCAGCCGCTCCACGCCCGCCTCGGAACCGCCCACCATCATGCCGTAGCCCTCGGTCAGGCCCCACACACCGCCCGAGGTGCCCACGTCCACAAAGTGCAGGCCGCGCTCGGCGAGCGCCTCGCCCCGGCGCTGCGTGTCGTGGAAGTTGGAGTTGCCCCCGTCGACGATCACGTCACCCGGCGCCAGCTGGTCCGCGAGGTCGTCAATGACCGACTGCGTGATCTTGCCCGCGGGCACCATGACCCACACGGCGCGCTCGCCCGGCTCGCCCAGCGCGGCCAGGAAGGCGTCCATGTCACTCGTGACGTTGGCACCCTTGGCACGCAGCGGCGTCAGGGCGTCCTCGCTGCGGTCGTAGCCGATCACGTCGTGTCCGCCCTGTTTGAGGCGAAGCACCATGTTGCCGCCCATCTTGCCCAGCCCGATCATGCCGATCTTCATGCGAGTCCTCCTGCAGGGCGTGGCCCCCGTCCAGTCTCCGGCGGGGGCGCCCCGATTACGCCGCGCATCATACGCGTGCCCCCCAGCCGGCCGATACCGAGCGGCCCTTCACTCTGCGCCCCCTTTATTTAGATTGATGTTAAATAGTTGTGTTGACGAATATCGTGATAACAACTATATTAACTCCAGGCTTCCGCTAGCCTGGAGGCACCGTGACCTACCCCGTTTCCGACCCGCCGCTGCCCGGCCGTCCCGGCAGCCCCGAGCATCTCGCCTACCTCTCGTTACAGCGTCTTGCGGCGCGCCAGCAGTACGCGGGCGCCGAGCTGCTGCGCGGGCACGACCTGAGCGGCCCACAGTTCAACGTGCTGCGCATCCTGCGCGGCGCCGGAGACGCGGGGCTGCGGTGCAGCGACATCGGCACGCGGCTGCTGGTCCATGACCCCGACGTGACGCGGCTGCTCGACCGCCTGGAAAAGGCGGGCCGGGTCCGCCGGGCCCGCGACCCCCACGACCGCCGGGTGGTCATGACCTACCTGACCGACAAGGGCCGGGCGGTCCTGAGCACCCTCGACGAACCCCTGAGCGAATTGCATGCCCGGCAATTCGCCGCCCTGAGCCCCGAGCGCCTCGCGCTGCTGACCGAGCTGCTGGGCGACCTGCTTCCGGAGGACCACCCATGACGACCCCTGCCCGCACTGCCCAGACCACCCACACCGGCGCCGCTTTCCAGGCCGACCTGGGGCTGCTGTTCCTGCGCCTCGCCACCGGCGTCATCTTCGTGATGCACGGCTACCAGAAGTTCTTCATGAACACGGTCGCCGGCACCACGCAGTTTTTCGCCAGCATCGGCGTGCCCCTGCCGGGCGTGGCCGCCCCGCTGATCGCGGGCATTGAGCTGATCGGCGGCCTGCTGCTGATCCTGGGACTCTTTCCCCGCGTGGTCGGCGCGCTCTTGGCCGTGAACATGCTCGTCGCCATCCTGCTCGTGCACGTGGCGGGCGGTTTCTTCAACCCGAACGGTATCGAGTTCCCGCTGCTGCTGCTGGCCGCCTCGGCCGCGCTGGCCCTGACGGGTGCGGGACGCTACCGCGTGGGCAACAAGAACTAAACGGAACACGACGTATGGGCCGCTCCTTCTCAGAGCGGCCCATTTCATTGGGTGGGAGGCTGGGAGACGGGGTCCCGGCCCGGCGTTCCCTTCTCCCGGAAGGCTCTACTTTTTGCGCCGGGCGTTCTTGGCCGCCTCGCGGGCAGCTTTCTGGTCGGCCTTCTGTTTCTCCTGCATCTCGCGGCCCATGTCCTCGAGCAGCTGGGCGCCCTGGGCATCTACCTGACGCTGAAGTTCGAGCAGCGTGGTGGCGACCATGTTGTGCAGCGCCCGTTCGACCGGCTGGCGTACCCACTTGAAGCGTACCCGGGCGTTCAGGTTCAGCGTGACCTCGGTGCCGCCGGGCATCGGCTTGAAGGTCCAGCCCTGCGTGAGCTTTTCGAGTGGACCGACGTGGCGCACACTCTCCCAACCGCCGCGCTGCGGGGCCTGAAGCTGGCCGTACTTGACCGTGAAGCTCAGGCCCAGCAGCCGGCGCGAGAACTTGTAGCGCGCCAAGGCGCCGTTCGCCAGCCGGCCCTCACTGCCCTCGTAGGCGCCCGAGGCGACGTTGGGGTCCCAGCCGGCGCGGCGCCTGGGGTCCAGCGCCAGGCGGTACAGCACGTCCGGACGCGCGCGGACGACGATGGTCTGCTTGATGCTGATGGACTCCGACATTGCTCCCGAGTCTAGCGGAGAAGGATCAGGACAGGTCGGGACGAGATGGCGCTGCACCGGGCTCTCCGCGCGGGGCCAGGAACGCACCGGAGAAGCGAGAAGGAGAGGGTCTGACCCGGCAGGAGGCACTATCCACGGGTCCGGTTCAGTGCCCAAGAGGGACCACGGGGCCTATATCCAGGCGCGGTCGCCTGGACCACCACATGGCACCCTCAGCACACCACACATGGCAAGGTCAGGTTTTACCGTCCCGCATGAATGGAGGCTGGCCTTGCCACATTTCATTTCATATGGAATACTTCCGTTTGGAATGAAAGACTCTCCCCTTCCCCAAGACGAGCTGTACGGGCTGGTGCGCCTGACCCTGCGGCTCGCGCGGCATTTCCGGCAACGGCTGGACGAGCCGCTGGAGCAGGCGGTCGGCTTGAACACCGGGGAGGTGCTCGTGCTCTCGGCGATTATGGACGGCTGCGACACGCCTTCCGCCGTCGCCCGGCGCCAGTCGTTGCCCGCTCCGACCGTGACCCGCATGGTGACCAAGCTGGCCGACGCGGGCCTCGTGCAGCGCGTGACCGACCCCAGCGACCTGCGCCGCCAGCGCCTGCAGCTCACCGCGCAGGGCGAGGCGACGCGCCTGAAGACCCGCGAAAGCGCTCAGGGCATCGTTCAGGACAACTTCGGCACCCTCGACCCGGCGCAGGTCAGTGCCGCCCTCGCGGCCCTGGACACCCTGAGCGCCAGCCTCGACCTGTGTTCTGCGCCGCCGGTGGCCCCGGCCCCCCGCGTTTCCCTCTCTTCTCCTCCGGAGGCCCAGCCATGAATACCGCCTCACTGTCCCACCGCGAGAAACTGCTCGCCTTCGCCGGCATCCTGACGGTGCTGTTTCTGTCCAGCCTGAACCTGACGGTGGTGGGCAGCGCCATGCCGCGCGTCATCGCCGACCTGGGCGGCTTTCACCTGTATGCCTGGGCCTTCACGGCCTACTCACTCGCCACGACTGTTACCATTCCGGTCGTCGGGACCATCAGCGACAAGTACGGCCGGCGGCCGCTGATCCTGCTGGGCATCCTGATCTTCGCGCTGGGCAGCGTGGGTCTGGGCTTCGTGCAGAGCATGGAGCAGCTCATCATCCTGCGCGCCGTTCAGGGCATCGGCGGCGGCACGCTCATGGCCATGAGCTTCACGGCCATCGCCGACCTCTTTACTCCCATCGAACGTGGGCGCTACCAGGGCTACACGGGCGCGGTGTGGGGGGTCAGCAGCGTGGTCGGGCCGCTCGTCGGGGGCTTTCTGACCGACCATCTGGGCTGGCGCAGCGTGTTCTTCGTGAACCTGCCGTTCGCGGTGCTGGCGGCCTTCTTCGTCTGGCGCTTCTTCCGGCTGCCGGCGCCGGGTGCCAAGGGCAAGTTCGACGCCCTGGGCGCCGCGCTACTCGCCGGCACGGTCGTCTCCCTCACGCTGGCGATGTCGTGGGGTGGGGGCACCTACGCCTGGGGCAGCGGGCGAATTCTGGGCCTTCTCGCCGTCACCGTGCTCCTGGGCGCGGCCTACGGCTGGCACAGCCGCCGTCAGGAACGCCCGATTCTGGACCTGCGGCTGCTGCGTGACCGGGGCATCGCCGTAGCGTCCTTCGCCGGCTTCCTGATGAGCGCGGGAATGTACGCCGCGATCCTGTACCTGCCGCTGTACATGCAGGGCGTGCGCGGCAGCAGCGCCTCGGGCAGTGGGCTGGCCCTGACGCCCCTGATGGTCGGGCTGATCGTGACGAGTACCATTTCGGGCCAGATCGTGAGCCGTACGGGCCGTTACAAGTGGCTGATCAACGTGGGCGCTCTGGTCGCTGCCGGCGCGCTGTTCCTGAGCGCCAGCCTCTCGCTGACCACGCCGCTGTGGATCGCCGTGGGCCTCATGGTGCTGCTGGGCTTCGGGTTGGGGCCAGTGAACAGCCAGCTCACCCTGGCGGTGCAGAATGCCGCGCCCCGCGAGAAACTGGGCAGCGCCACCAGCGGCAACCAGTTCTTCCGCCAGATCGGCGGCACGCTGGCCGTCAGTCTGTTCGGCGCGCTCGTGAACTCGCAGCTCGCGCAGAACCTCGGCGCGCAGTTGCCGGCCGCCGCGACGGCCCTGCCCGCACAGTTCCAGGACGCGGTCGCCAACCCCAACCTCCTGACGAGCGCGCAGGCGCAGGAGCAGCTCGGCGGCGCGCTGGGGCAGCTCGGACACGCCGAACTCCTGACGCCCATCCTGAACGCGCTGCGCTCGGTGATGGTCGGGGCCATCGACCATGTCTTCCTGATCTCGGCCGTGCTCGTGGCCCTCGCCTTCGTGCTCACCCTGGTGCTGCCCGAGCGCCCTTTGGCCACCCGGCCGGTGAAGGCCGCGAAGGACGGCGCGGTGGCGGCCGACTGAGCCCCCCTGCCCGGCCGACCCCTCCGCGTGGGGGGTCTTTTTTTATGTCGGGCCCGCCCGCGCCGCGTACCCGTTACCCTGAGCCCCATATGCACGACGTTCTGGTCATCGGCGGGGGCCTCGCGGGGCTGACGGCGGCGCGGGTCCTTACGCGCGCGGGGCAGCGGGTCCGGGTGCTGGAGGCCGCCCCCGAGATCGGCGGGCGGGTCCGGACGCGGGTGGTCGGGGGCTTTACCCTCGACGCCGGGTATCAGGTGCTGTTTCCCGACTACCCGGCGGTGCGGCGCAACCTCGACCTGGGCGCTCTGGACCTCGTGCCCATCGCCCCGGCGGGCGTGGTGCGCCGGGGGCGGCGGGCCGAGGCGCTGGGCGACCCCCTGCGCGACCCCAGCAGCCTGGGCAGCACGCTGCTGAGCGGCGCCCTGACCCTGGGCGACAAGGCGCGCATCGGCAAACTGGCGCTGGAACTCGGTGCGCCGCCCGCCCATACGCTCCTCGCCGGCCCCGACGAAACCACCGAGAGCTACCTGCGCGGCCAGGGCTTCTCGGAAGCGGCGCTCGACCATTTCTTCCGGCCCTTTTTCGGCGGGGTGTTTCTGCGGCGCGACCTGGCGACCTCGGCGCGGCTGTTCCGCTACTACTTCCGGCTGCTCATGACGGGTGGGGCGGCGCTGCCCCGCGCGGGCATGGCGGCCGTTCCAGCGCAGCTTGCCCAGGGCCTGGACGTGCGAACCGGCGTACGGGTCACGCATCTCCAGCCGCACGCCACGCACGTCACTGCCCAGACGAGCGCGGGCGAACTCGACGCGCGGCAGGTCATCGTGGCGACCGACGCGTGGTCGGCGGCGCCGCTGCTGGGCGAGGACACGCGCACGCCGCGCGGCAGCCAGGGCAGCGCGTATCTGTACTACGCCGCCGACGCGCCGGTCGAAAAGCAGCGCCGCCTGCTCCTGAACGGCGAGGCGGGCCTGATCAACAACGCGCAGTGGATGGGTCAGGCGGTGCCGGGCCGCGCGCCCGAGGGCCAGGACCTCCTCGTCGTGACAGCGCTCGCCTCGGCGCAGGGCGGCGTGCCCGAGCTGGACGACGCGGCCCTGGACGCCCGCGTGCGCGCGGAGCTGAGCCGCTGGTACGGCGAGGCAGCCGTGTCGGGCCTGCGAACCCTGGGCACCGAGCGCATCCCGCACGCGCAGTACCCGCAGCCGCCCGGCTACGCGGCGACCCTGCCCGGCCACGCCACGGCCCTGCCCGGTGTGCTGCGCGCGGGCGAGGTCACGTCCATGAGCGGGATCCAGGGCGCGATGGAAAGCGGCGAGAAGGCGGCGGCCATCGTTCTGAACGACCTCGCGGCCATGAGCCGCCCCCAGGGGGCCTGAGCATGAACGCGCATCTGGACCACCTCGTCATCGCCGCGCGCACCCTCGCGGAGGGCCGCGCGTGGCTCGAAGGCCGCCTGGGCACGGCGCTGGCCCCCGGCGGCGAGCACGAAACCTTCGGTACGCACAACGCCCTGCTGTCGCTGGGGGGCACGTCCTATCTGGAGGTCATCGCCGTGAATCCGGACGCCCCCGCACCGCCGCGCGCCCGCTGGTTCAGCCTCGACACCCCCGAGATGCGCGCGCGGCTGGACGGCGGCCCCGCCCTCGTCCACTGGGTTGCCCGCGTGCTCACGCTGGAGGCGGGCCCCTACCCGGAAGGCGAGGTGCTGGAACTGTCACGCGGCGAGAACCGCTGGGCGCTGACCGTGCCGCCGGACGGCTCGCTGCCGCTGGGCAGAATGGTCCCCTCGCTGGGCGGGGTGGCCCCCTCGCTGATCGCGTGGCACACGCCCGCACCTCCCACCCGTCTGCCCGCCTCGGGCGTCACGTTGGCGACCCTGCGGCTGGGCACACCGCAGCCTGCTGAGCTGCGCGCTGTCCTCGACCGCCTCGGCTTCGTGGGCGAGGTCGAGGTCTACGAGGCCCCGCAGCCCGAACTCGGCGCGCAGCTCGACACGCCGGGCGGGGTGGTCCTGCTGTAGACCGGACCCGCAGGTGGACTGCGGCTCACGGCACGCTGTAGCCCTCGGCCTGGGCCGCGTCCATGAGCAGGCCGCCGAGGCGCTCGTAGGCCTCGGGCTCGGTAGGCGGGTGGGTCAGGGCGGCACGCGCGTCGCGCAGCAGCCGCTCGAAGGGCTGCTCGGGCGACAGCGCGGCTCCGCCCACGGCGCGGGCAACCTGGTCGGTGGCGTTCACGGCGGCCTGCGCGCACACGGCCTTGGCCCCGGCCAGCAGCGGCAACGCGGCGTCGCCAGGATCCGCTTGGAATGCTCGGGTAGCGTGCGCCAGCAGCGCGCGGGCGGCCCACAGCTCGGCGTGGATTCGCCCGGCCGTCTCCCGCACGCGCGGCAGCGTGGCGATGGGCCGGCCCAGGGCCGTGGGCACGCGGGTCACGGCGTAGCGGCGCAGTTCGTCGAGGGCAGCGGTCCCCACGCCCAGGTAGGTACCCGACAGCGCCGTCCAGAACCACGCGGGGCTGGCCGGGCTGGGGGGCGACGGCGGGGCCACGTCGCCGGATGATACGGCCACGTCCCTCAGCACGATGTCCTGCGAGCCGCTGCCGCGCAGGGCCAGGGCGCCGCCCCAGGTCGTCTCGATCTCCACTCCGGGCGCGCGCATGTCCACCCGGACCCGGACGACCTGACCGTCCAGGGCGGCGGTCACCAAGGCCGTGTCGAGCGCGCGGGCGCCGGTGGACCACGTCTTGCGGCCGTCCAGGCGGTAGCCGTCCTCCTGTGGCATCAGGACCGTTTCGGGCAGGCCGCCGCGCGAGGGGCTGCCCAGGTTGCGCTCGCTGGCGACGGCGTTGAGCAGTTCGCCGCGCGCCGCCCCCTGGCCCAGGCGCGCCAGCAGCGGCTCCGGCCAAGACCGCGCCGCGAAGGCGCTACCCAGCACGTGCCCGTTCATGGCGAGCACCAAGGCCAGCGACGCCCCCGCCCGCCCCAGGTGCTCCTGGGTGAGCGCGAATTCAGGTAGGGTCGCGCCTAGACCGCCGAATTCTTCCGGCACCGTTAGGGCAGCGTATCCGCTGGCCTTCAGGGCGGAGGCGGCTTCTGGGGTCACGTCCTGTGCTGCCTCACACTCGGCCAGGTGGCTACGGATGGCCTCGGCGGCGCGGCGCGTGACCTGCTGCACCTCGGGGCGCTCTGGGTCGGGAAGCAGGTTCATGCCGGGCAGGCTAGCAGGGGCGCGGCAGGCCGCTGCCCCCCTTTCCCCTTCTCCACACGTTCCCTAAAGGCCGGGCTCCGGCGACGTGCCCCCGCCGCCTACAACCGCGCCGTGGGGGTGCCCGGCCGCCGCCCGTGCAGCAGCACCGCTGCGAGCAGGCCGGCCAGGAAACCGAACAGGTGTCCCTCCCACGACACGTAGGGATTGCTGGGAAACACGCCCCAGATGAGCCCGCCGTACAGCAGGAAGGCCGCGACCGCCACCCCGATGGCGACCGGGGTGCGCTCCCACCAGCCGACGCCCAGCAGGTAGCCCAGATACCCGAAGATCAGCTCGCTGGCCCCCAGGTGCACGCTGCCCCCGCGCCCGAACAGCCACACGAGCGCGCCCCCCACCGTCACGATGATGAGGCTGGCCGCGAGGTAGCGCCACAGGTTGCGCGCCGCGCTCATGAAGGACAGCACCGCGAGCGGCACCGTGTTGGCGAGCAGGTGGGGAAAGCCCGCGTGCATGAACGGCGCCGTGAAGATGTGGCCCAGAGCGGCCGGATTGCGCGGCTGGATGCCGAACAGGTCCAGGCGCCCGCCAAAGCCCAGCACGTCCACGAATTCCAGCACCCACACCACCCCCACGAGCACGCCGGTCGCGGTAAGGGCGGCGGCCACCCGCGAAGGCTCGCGCCGGGTCGGGGTGGGCCGGAGGGGATCGGTGGTGGGCGCGCGGCGCATGGCCCCAGTGTGCCCCCTGGTCCCCCCGCCTGGGATGAAGGCCGGGCGAAGGCGAACCGTGGGATTTGGGGGTCCCCTCAGCCCTCGCCCGCCAGCCGGGTCCGCAGTTCGTTCACGAGGCCGGCCAGCGGCACGCGCCGCGTCTCGCCCCCGCGGCGCGCGGTCAGTTCGGCCTCGCCCTGCGCGGCGTGGCGGCCCACAGTGACGCGCCAGGGCAGCCCGACCAGATCGGCGTCCGCGAATTTGGCGCCGGGGCGCACGTCGCGGTCGTCGAGCAGGGCGTCGATTCCGGCCGCCCGCAGTTGCGTGTAGAGGACCTCGGCGGCCTCCCGCTGAACCGGGTCGCCGGGGTCGACCACCGTCACCATGACCGCGTACGGCGCGAGAACCACCGGCCAGACCAGCCCCCGGTCGTCGGCCCAGACCTCGGCCAGGGCCTGCACCAGCCGCGTCACGCCGATGCCGTAGCAGCCCATGTGCAGTGGCTGTTCCCGGCCGTCCGCCCCCGTGAAGGTCGCCCCCAGCGCCGCCGTGTAGCGCGTGCCGAGCTGAAAGACATGCCCCACCTCGATGCCCCGCGCCGACTCCAGGCGCTGCGAGAGGTCGTGTACGCTCGCCTCGCCCACCCGCGCCTGCCGCAGCTCGGCCACCTCCGGCCGCGCGTGGGTTACCTCCCAGTCGGCTCCGGCCACATGCCAATCCGTCTCGTTGGCCCCGGCCACGAAACCGCGCACCTCGGCCGCCGCTCCGTCGCACAGCCGCAGGAACGCCGGCCGCACTCCGGCGCGCCGGGCGACCACTGTGTCGGGCAGGTCCGGCCCGACGAAGCCCAGGGGTACCCGAGCGTCCTCGGTCCAGTCGCCGGGCACGGCAGCCTCCAGGGTCAACAGCGGGCCGTCCACCCGCGCCGCCACCGCGTTGCGGAGCTTGACCGGATTGAGGGTGTGGTCGCCGCGCAGGCACACGAGCACCGGCCAGACCATCCCGGTCGCGCCGCCGGCTCCCTCCCCCCCCACGCGCGCTGTGAACAGCAGCGTCTTGACGACGTGCCCAGACGCGCAGCCCAGCGCCGCCGCGACGACCTCCACACTGGAGGCGCGGGGGGTATGGACCCGTGCACAGTACGGGAACGGCGACGGCCCGACCTCCGCCGCGCGCGACACGGCCTGCTCGGCGTTGGCGGCGTAGCGGCCGTCGGGGGTGCGCAGCAGTTCGTCCTCACCGACCTCGCTCAGCACCATGAATTCGCGGCTCCCCGCGCCGCCGATGCTGCCACTGTCGGCCTCAACGACCTGCCACGGCGCGCCCAGCCGGGTCAGGAGGCGGGCGTAGGCGTCCGACATCGCCCCGAAGTGCCGGCGCAGATCGGCTTCGCCGGCATGAAAGCTGTAGCCGTCCTTCATCGTGAACTCGCGGGTCCGCAGCAGGCCGGCGCGTGGGCGAAGCTCGTCGCGGAACTTGCGCCCGATCTGGTACACGCTCAGCGGCAGGTCGCGGTAGCTGCCGACCACCTCGCGCGCCAGGCCCGCCGCGACCTCCTCGTGGGTCGGAGCCAGGGCCAACTCGCGCCCGGCGCGGCACGCACCGCGAACATCAGGCCCTCGGCACGGTAGGCGTCCCAGCGGCCCGACTGCCGCCACAGCGCGGCCGGTTGCAGCGCCGGCAGGCTGACCTCCTGGGCGACTGGGTCGAGCTCCTCGCGGATCAGGGCTTCAAGTTTGTGCAGGGTACGGGTCAGCAGGGGCAGGCCGGCGTACAGGCCGCTGCCGACCTTGTGCAGGTAACCGGCGCGGATCAGCAGCTGCGTGCCGCGCGTCTCGGCGTCGGCCGGGGCCTCGCGCCGCGTCTTGAACAGGCTCTGGGAAAGCCGCATGGGTGGACTCCTCTGGGAAAACAGGAGGCGTCGGAACTGCGCGCGGGCCAGGCCCGTCTGGCCCTGGCCGCGCGGGGCCGTCGGTTCGCAGTTACACTCCAGAGGGAGGCGGGAGCACGGGCAGGCCAGCCCCGGTGCGCTGGCACCGTAGGGAGGTCGTCTGTCCGCTCATGTCCTGGACTGTACGGGAAGGAGACAGGGGCGTCAAGCCAAGCGGGCCGCCTGCCCGCCGGGGTCTTCCACCTGCGCGCCAGAAACGCGGCGCTATCTTCGGCGCTGTGTCCTCCACCAGTACCAGACCCAGTGCGCCGCCCGCCGCCTTCCGTCTGGTGCTGGGCGGCCTGCTCGGCGTGCTGACCGGGCTCATCCTGCCGGGCCACTGGCCCTGGGAGGCCCACGCCCTGCTGGGCTGGGCGACGTTCTGCGCCGTGAATCTGCTGCGGCTCGCGCCCCTGCTGCGCTGCTCGCCCGGTGAAACGCGCGCGCGCGCCACCCGCGAGGACAACACCCGCGTCGCCTCGGCCTTCCTGACCCTGGGGGCGGCGGTCGTCAGCCTCGTGGGGGTGGTGTTCGCGCTGCACGAGGCCGGGCAGCAAAAAGGCCTGACGCCGGGACTCCTCACCGGGCTGGCCATCCTGACGGTGGTGCTCTCGTGGCTGCTCGTGCACAGCGAGTACGTCCTTCACTACGCGCGGCGCTTCTACAGCGACGGCGGCGCGGGCGTGCAGTTCGTGCAGCGCGGGGCGGACGGGCCGCTGGACGACCCCACCTTCATGGATTTCGCGTACCTCTCGTTCACCATCGGCATGACCTTCCAGGTCAGCGACACCAACCTCGACACCCGCGAGATGCGCCGGTTGCTGCTGGGCCACGCGATGATCTCGTACCTGTTCAGCACGGTCATCATCGCCGTGACCATCAACGCGGTCGCCAGTCTGGTGGGGTAGGCCCCCCTCCCAAAGGAGGACGCCGCACGGGCGCGCGCCCCACAGTAGGCCATGCCCCGCCCCGCTCACCCGCCGCTCCAGGCCCAGTCCCTGCCGCGCCCCCCTACCCGCACCGCGTCCGTGCTGGGCCTGCTGCTGTTGGTGCTCGCGCCACTCCTGACCGTCGGCTGGATCGGCGAGGAGGTTCTGGAGCAGGAACGTTTCGTATTCGAGTCGCCTCTGATGTTCTGGATTCACGCGCACACGACTCCGGGACTGCTGCACCTGAGCACGGTCCTGCACGTCCTGGGCGGCCCGGAGGTCATGGGAACGGTCTTTGTGCTCGTGACGGCGGCGCTGTGGTTCCGGGAGCGGGCGCAGGCCCTGTTCGCGCTCTGCGCCCTGGGCGGCTCCGTGGTGCTGAACGCCCTGATGAAGCTCGTCTTCCACCGCCCCCGGCCCGAGCTGTGGCCGCGCGCGGTCGTGGAAAACGGCGCGTCCTTTCCCAGCGGGCACAGCATGTTCGCGGCGGCGCTGTGGAGCGTGGTCACGCTCCTGCTGTGGCGCACCCCCTGGCGCTGGCCCGTGCTGGGGCTGGGTGTGGCCTACTGCCTGCTCATGGGCGGCTCTCGGCTGGTGCTCGGGGTCCATTGCCCCACCGACGTGCTGGCGGGTCTCCTGACCGGGCTGGCCTGGGTCTACGGCGTCTGGGCGCTCCTGGGCTGCCCCGGGTCCCTGCGCTCTCAGGCGGCTGTGATCCGGCATCCCCGGGCGCGCGCTATGCTGGACCACGAATGACGGGGCCGGACACCACCACGCTGACGCCGCCTATGCGGACCATCGACGGCAAATATGAGGTCGTGCGTGAGCTCTCGCGCAGCGGCAACGTCACCCTGTACGAGGTGAACGCGGCCGCCGGGGCGCTGCGGCGCGTGGCGTGGTTCACCGTGGGATCGCAGGCCGATCGCCAGGGCTTCCATACCTACCGCACGGCGCTGCGGGCCATCTCGCCCGCCGGGCTGACCGACGTGGTCGCCCGGCCCGGTGCCTATTACGCCGTGTGGCAACCGGTCACGGGCACGCCGCTGACCGACGTGGTCACGCAACCCCAGAAGCAGGAGGAGACCGTCGAGGCCGTACAGGCGCTGGCGGCCGCCCTGGCGAACCACGGGTTCGCGCTGGCCGATGCCGACGTGGTGCTCGACGGTCAGGCGCCGCGCGTGGCCTACCTGCGTCCCGCGCCCCAGGGCCGCAGCCCCGAGGACATCGCCGCCCTGAACGCCCCGACCCTGGCCGCCCTGGCCGGGGGCCGGGTCAGGCGCAAGAAACGCGAACGTGCGCCGGGCGCGTGGCTGAGCTTCGTGCCGGGGCTGCTGTTCCTGGGCGGAGCAGGCTGGCTGGGGGCGCAGGCAGCGCAGATCTACCTCAACCCACCGGTCAAGGCCGTGGCCGCCGTCACGGGCAAGGACGCGCGCACGGCCGCCCAGACCCTGACCCAGTCTGGCTTCCGGGTCGAGTACGCCTACGGCGACAACGCCAATGCGGCGGTCGGTGCCGTACTACGCCAGGAACCGGCAGGCGGCACCACGCTGCCCATCGGGCGCCAGATCGTCCTGACCGTCAACAAGCCCCCCCTCATGAGCGTGCCGCGCGTCGAGGACCAGACGGTAGACCAGGCCCGCAGCCTGCTGCGCGACGGAGGCCTGCGGCTGGGCAAGGTCGTGCGGGTGGACGGCACACTGAGCGCCACCCCCGAGGGCCGCATCGTGGCGCAGGTGCCGGCCCAGGGGTCGAGCACCGAGCGTGGCCAGCCGGTGCAGGTCATGGTGAGCACCGGCGTGCAGGGCAAGGAAACCTGGATCGCCGACCTGAGCGGCATGACCTTCGAGCAGGCGCGCGACCACACCCGCGCCGCCGGCCTGGTCATCAATAGCGTTTCGCGCGAACCGAGCGACGGTCCGCAGAACCTCGTGCTGCGTCAGGACCCGTCGCCCTTCGTGCGGGTCACGGTGGGTAGCCCGGTGCGGCTCGTCATCTCCTCGGCGCGCTACACGCCGCCCAACACGCCGGCCGGCAGTCTGCCGCTGCCCCCGGCCTACGTGCCGCCGCTGCCCAGCGTGCCCGACGAGGGCCAGGGGACGGACACGGACAGCGGCGCGGCGACCCCGGATACGGCGACCCCGAGCACGTCCACGCCCGACACCTCCAGCACCACCCCCCAGGAGATTCCGCCGCTGCCCCAGACCGGTCTGGGAGACAACTCGGCCCAGAGCCAGACGCCCGACCCGCTCGCGGCGCGGCAGGTCGACTTCCAGTACGACTTTCCCGCCGATCTGCCGGAAGGCAGCTACAGCGTGGTCGTGCAGGACGCCGACGGCGAGCGGCAGGTGCTGCCGGCTACCGAGGCCGCGCGCCTCGCTGGGCAGCGCGCACAGACGCCGGTCGAGGTGCGCGGCAACGCTGTATTCATCGTTCGTCAGGGCACGGCCGAGTATGCCCGCGTCGCGGCGCAGTAAGGCCGGCTGGAGACGGACACCGTGATCTACCTCGACTACGCCGCGACCCACCCCATGACCCCGGCAGCGCTCGACGCCTACGTGCGCGCTGCGGCCCTGCCAGGCAACCCCGCGAGCGTCCACGCGGCTGGGCAGGCGGCCCGCGAACGCCTGGAAGACGGCCGCGCGCAGATGGCGGCCGCGCTACGGGTGGACCCGCGCACCCTGACCGTGAACAGCGGCGGCACCGAGGGCGACAACCACGTCGTGCTGGGCTGCGCCCTGGCCTGGGAGGAGGCGCGCGGCCGCCCCGGTCACCTCGTCACCACGCCTACCGAGCACTCGGCGGTGCTGGCCCCGGTCCGCACCCTGGCAGCGCGCGGCTGGGACGTGACCTTCCTGACGCCAGACGCGCACGGCCGCTACGCCCCCGCCGAGCTGGAAGGGGCGCTGCGGCCGGATACAGCCCTTGTGAGCATCCACCATGCCAACAACGAGACCGGAACCGTGCAGGACACGGCCGCGCTGGCCGCCGTCGCCGCCGCGAGGGGGGTGCCCTACCACACCGACGCGGTGCAGGCGCCGGGCGTGCTGCCGCTGGATCTCACGGGCTGGGGCGTGACCTACGCGACCTTCAGCGCGCACAAGTGGGGTGGGCCGCGTGGTGTGGGCCTGCTGTACGTGCGCCGGGGAGCCGAGCTGCCGCCTGTGACCTTCGGCGGCGGCCAGGAGGGCGGCCTGCGCCCCGGCACCGGCAACACGGCCGGCGTGTACTCGGCGGGCGTGGCCCTGACCGAAGCCGAAGCCGCGCGCGAGGAGACCTTTGCTCACCTGAGCCTTCTGCGGGAGCGCTTCATGGCGGCCGTGGCGGACCTGCCGGGCTTACGGGTCAACCACATGCCGGAAGGCAGTCCCAAGGTCGTCAGCCTCACCCTGCCCGGCGCCGACGGCGAGGCCCTGCTCATGAACCTCGACCTGCTGGGTGTGTCGGCCAGTGCGGGCAGCGCCTGTGCGGCCGGCACCATGCAGCCCAGCCACGTCCTGACTGCCCTGGGCCTGAGCGAAGCCGACGCGAGGGCCTCCCTGCGTCTGAGTTTCGGCGCCGCCACCATCCCTGACGAGGTGGACCACGCGGCGGCGGCGCTGCGTCAGGCCGCCGAATGGAGCCGGATGTAGGTGAAAACGCCTCGGACGGCTCTCCTCTTCCAGACGCAGAGATGCCTGGGCCCGGCTGGCGACAAACAGAGCTGAGCCCTTCTGCTGTCAGACCGGGGAACGGCGCAGAGGCTGGTCTCTGTCCCGGGCGACATCAAGAGAGGCAGGCCAAAAAAATGCCGCCCGGAGGCGACATCTCTGCATCTCAGTCCTGCGCCGTTCCCCCCGGCCCACTGCGGCGGCCCCGGCGCCGGCGCCGGCGGTTGCCGTCGGCGGCCTGCTCACTACCGGCGGCACTGGCCGTGGCCTGGGCGGGCGCGCTGCTAGGAGCACTGGGCTCGCGGCTGGGCCGGGCCGCCCCGTTCGGACTGCTCACCGCGCCGCGGTCGTTGCCGCCGCGGGTGTAGTTCCGGCGGGCACGCTCGCCACCGGGCCGCTCGTCACGGTTGTACCCGCGTTCACGGCCAGCCCGCGGACCGCCCTGACCTTCTTCGGGGGGCATGTTCTCCAGCGTCCAGTCGCCGAAGTACATGCGCTGCACGGTGATGTTCACCGGGCGCAGGTGCTCGTTGCGGGGACGCTCCAGCGTAATTACGCGCCGTGAGCCCCGCCCGGCCGAGGCGCCGTTGACCGGCATACCGCCGAAGGTGCGCCCGCCTTCCCGGCCGCCGCTCTCGCCGCGACCGCCCGAGCGGCCCGCACCTCGGCCGCCCTGCGGCGCGCGCACGAAGCCCTGACGGGCGGCGGCCTGGGGGCTGCTCTGGATGGCGGGGCCGTCGTCGAGCGTGAACTTGCGCGGCGATGTCGCGGGCAGGCTCTGGAGTTTCTCGCGCTTCTCCTGCTCGCGGTCTTCGCGGCGGCGGGCGCGGGGTTTGACGTTCGTGTCCATATCGTTCTCCTCGGAATAGGTTCCGGGGGTGTAGTCCGGATCGGTCGGATCGGCCAGCGTGAAATCGGTCTGACGCGCCAGCGGCTTGACGCTGCTGATGGTGACCTCGACGCTGTCGCCCAGGCGGAAGCTGCGCCCGCGCGAGCGGCCCTTGAGGATCTGCGCGTCTTCCAGGTAGATGTAGTAGTCGTCGCTGAGGTGGCTGATGTGCAGCTTGCCCTCGACGCCGTTGTCGAGCGCCACGAACAGCCCCGAGGCGACCACGCCCGACACCGTACCCGCGAAGGACTCGCCCAGGTGTGCCTGCGCCCACTTGGCCTGATAGTACTTCGTGAGGTCGCGTTCGGCCTCGGACGCCGAGCGCTCGCGCGCCGAGGTGTGCTCGCCCATACCCGGCAGGCGGCCCTGAAGCTGCGCCACCGCGCGGTTGCCCGCCTTCAGCTCGCCCGAGAGCACCCCACGCATCGTGCGGTGCACCACGAGGTCGGGATAGCGGCGGATCGGCGAGGTGAAGTGCAGGTACTCGCCGAAGGCCAGCCCGAAGTGGCCCAGATTCTCGCCCGCGTACTTGGCCTGCTGCATGGAACGCAGCAGCAGCGTGTTGACCACGCTCTCGCGGGGCGTGCCGCGCACTCCCTTGAGCACCGCCTGGTACGACTGCGGGGTCGGCTCGCCGCCAGGGAAGGCCAACCCCATGCGCCCGATGGCCGCCGAGACGTCCTGGAAGCGCTGGAGGGTCGGTTCCTCGTGGATGCGGAACAGGGTCGGGATCTCGCGCTGCAACAGCTCGTGCGCCACGACCTTGTTGGCGAGCAGCATCAGGTCCTCGATCATGCCGCGCGCCGTTTCCTCGCGGATGGGGATGAGTTCCATCTTGCCGCCCTTGCCAACGTCCACCTTGACCTCACGCATCTTGAAGTCCAGCGAGCCTTCGCGCAGACGCTTCTGGCGCAGCTTGCTCGTGATCTTCAGAAGGAGATGCAGGTCGCCCTCAAGGTGCCGGGCGTGGTCGGGCAGGGTCGCCGTCGCCTCGCTGTAGGCCTGCACCTCGTCGTAGGTGAGGCGCGCCTTGGAGTTGATGACGCTGGGCGTGAGCTGCACCTTCAGGATCTCGCCCTCGGCCGACAGCTCGATCATGGCGGTCATGGTCAGGCGGTCCTGGTAGGGCACGAGACTGCACACGCCGTTGCTGAGGTGCTCGGGGAGCATCGGCAACACGCGGCCCGGCAGGTACACGCTGGTGGCGCGGGCGTAGGCTTCCTTGTCCAGCGGTGTGCCCTCAGCGACGTAGTGGCTCACGTCGGCGATGTGCACGCCCACCACGAAGGTGCCCTCAGGCGTGGGCTGGATGTGGATGGCGTCGTCGAAATCCTTGGCGTCGCGGCCGTCCACCGTGAAGATGTTGAACTCACGTAGGTCGAGCCGCCCGTTCAGGGCTTCTCCAGGGATCTCGGTCGGGATGGCGTTGGCTTGGTCGAGCACGTCCTGCGGGAACTCGCCGCGCAGGTCGTACTTGACGATCACCGCTTCGGTCTCGGTCTCGGGATCGTCCTCGGCGCCCAGCACGCGCGCCACCTGACCGAAGACCTCGTCCTCGCCGGTCGCCTCGGGCCAGTACAGCTCGGTGACGACGCGCGCGCCGGCCTCCAGCTCCTCCAGCCCGTCGGGCAGCAGCAGGATCCGGTGCCGGGCCCGGTGGTCGTCGGGCTTGAGAATGGGGTGGCCGTGGTGGAATTCCAGCGTGCCCACGAGCTGCGAGTACGCGCGCTGCACGATACGGACCACACTGGCGCGCGGGTTCCCGTCGCCGCGCTGGCCCCGGCGCGGGCTGCCCCGGCCCCGGTCCTCGCGGCTGTCGCCCCGGCCTTCCATGCGGACTAGAACGGTGTCGCCGTTCCAGGCTTCCAGGGTCGAGCCTTCGGGGACATAGTAGTCCTCGCCGCCCGAATCGGGAATCACGAAGCCGAAGCCCGCCGCCGACGCCTGGAAGCGCCCGCGCACGAGACTCATGGCCTCGGGCAGCCCGTAGGTGCGCCGGCGGGTGCGGACGACCGTGCCGTCCTCGACCAGCGTTTCGAGCAGACTTTCGAGGTCGCGCCAGTTCCCCAGGCGTTCGAGCATCTGCCGCGTGAAGGTCCGCTCCAGGTCGCGGACATGCACCGGCCGCCCCAGCTTGCGCAGCTGCGCCACCACGAGGGCCTGTTCGGGCTGCCCGGTACTGCCGGCCGCGTCGCCCGCGTCCAGACTTTCGTCCTCGGCGTTCTCGTCGGGGGCCTCGACCAATTTTTCGGGCGTGGCCTCCTCGGCTTCGGCCAGCTCTGCTTCCGGCACGGCCACCGGGGCAGGAGCCATGGCAGCGGCCTCCGCCTCGGCGCGGGCCTTGCGGCCCCGGCGGCGGGTCAGCGGCGCGGGTTCAGGCTCCGGCTCCAACTCGGCGGCGACCTGCGGAGTATCGACCACGGGCTCGTCGTCGGGCGTCGCCACCACGACTGCGGCTGGCGCAGCTTCTTCGCCAGTGTCAGATGACCCTTCGGACACGGCCTCGACAGCTTCGACACCGGCCAGCACGTCACTCAGGGGTGCAGCGGGCTCTTCGGTCTTCTTCCGGCGCCCACGCCGGGGCACCGGCTGAACGATGGGGTCGGGCCCGGCGGCGCTGAGGTCGGCCCCGGTAGTTCCGGCACTCCCTTCGGCGACTGCCTGGCCTTCCGCCGTGTCCGCCGGTTCAAGGCCGACTTCGGGTGCGGGCGCGGCGGCCTGGGCGGGTCTACGGCCCCGGCGGCGGGCCGGCGGCGCGTCCTCGGCAGGTACAGGGGCGGCCACCTCGGCCGGAGCAGCCTCTGCTTCGGCCTTGGGCTTGCGGCCACGGCGCGCGGGCCTGGCCACCTGTTCGTTCGGCATGGCCGGGTCTGCAGCCGCGAGGTCGGGTTCGATTTCGGCCGGGGCCAGCTCCGAGACCTGGGGCTCGGGGGCCGGGGCCACGTCCTGCACAGACTCAGCGGCCAAAATTTCGGCCTCCAGAGGCTCTGCCTGCGTCGTCTCGGTCAGGGGAAATTCGGAGACCGCCTCTTCCAGCACTGGGGCCTCGGCCGCCACGGCTTCGGAAGTCGCGGCGGCGCGGCGACCCCGGCGCGGTTTAGGCGCGGCGGGTTCAGTCGCTTCCGGCTGGGAGACCGCCTTGGAGGCGCGGCCCCGGCTGGCCTTGGGAGCCGCGAGTGCTCCGGGCGCGGCCAGTTCGGCTTTGGGCTTGCGGCCCCGGCGGGGGGTGGGGGACGCCGCGTCGCTGGCGGCGGCCGACGGTTCGGCGACGGCCGGCTCAGGGGTGACCTGTCCGGCGTCTTGCAGCGACTTCTTGCGCTTGCTCACTTTGGTTTCGATGTTGTTCTCCGTGGCAGCGGCTGACCCGGAGGCCGGGGCCGCGCTCTTGTCGCGTTTGGCGGTCGGCTTGGAGTCGGCGCTGACAGAAAGGTCGTCCTGCGCCGCTTCCGCTTTCTTCACTCTTGGCATCAACGCACCTGGATGTTCAGGACGCGCCCGTGGGGAACCGCTCCGCCCGCAGGGCGCGCCGTATCCCATGCGAAGTGGGAGCGCGGCGCGCCGGCCGCCCACAGGAACTGGGGTATTCGCTTCGCTCGGGCGGTCCCGCACCCGCCCAGTCGGGCTCGGCGGCGTCGGAACCTGTCCTGTTCCCGGCAGCACGGCCACTCTACCATGTCCCTCCTGACGCCGCCTTTACGCCGCCACAGTTGGTCCTTCACCTCAAAACTTGACTAAATAGGTTGGATTACTCAGGATGAGAATATGCGACTTCGTCATACGGTTCTCTCCGGGCTCTGCGGCCTTCTGCTGTCCTCTCTCGCCGGGGCCACCACCGTGACGGTCACCCATGACGACGGCACCGCACACGTACCCCTGAATCCGGCGCGGGTCGTTGTGCTTGACGAGGAACTGCTCGGCTGGCTGTACGCCCTGAAC
The DNA here is from genome assembly GCF_001424185.1 of Deinococcus sp. Leaf326. Lineage (NCBI taxonomy): Bacteria > Thermotogati > Deinococcota > Deinococci > Deinococcales > Deinococcaceae > Deinococcus > Deinococcus sp. Leaf326. Next base: position 109,973 of record NZ_LMOM01000065.1, read on the forward strand.
CTGGGAGATCAGGTTGTGGGCATCGGCAGCGGCTCGCGCCTGCAACCGGCCGATCTCACGGCGGCGGGTACCGTCAGGCCTGAAGTGCTGAAGAAGGGATTTTTCGCGCGTGGCACCCTGAATCCGGCCGCCAGATTCGTGGGATCATGGACCACACCCAGCCTGGAAACCATCCTGGCGCTGAAGCCCGACGTGATTCTGCGCTCGACCTGGGACGGCAACCAGACCTACGCCAACCTCAACCGGATCGCGCCCACCATCAGCTTCAAGTCGGCCACGCCGGGGTACTGGCAGTCGGGCTTCCGGCAGGTCGCGCGGCTGTTCGGTCGCCAGGAGCAGGCTGAGAAAGTCATCCGGGGGGTCGCCGACACCAACCGCGCCAACGCCCGCAGACTGCTGTCAGCGGGCGTGTTCAGCAGGTATCCCAAGGTGGTCGCCATCTCGCCGTTCTCGGGCGGCACCAACTACATCGCAACGAAGGTGCGCCTGATCGACGACCTGCGGGCCCTGGGATTCAAAGACGGCTACGTGCCCAAGACCCCGGGTGTGCTGGGCATCAGCGAGATCATCTCGGACGAGGCGCTGCTCAATCTCGACAAGAAGACGCTGGTGGTGCTGTACGCCCCCAGCGGTCAGTACGACGGCCTCGCCAACTTCATGAAGACCGTGCCCGGCCAGCGCCTCAAAGGTCAGATCGTCGCCTACGAGCGCGAGGAGTACAGCCCGTGGGCCGGACCCCTCGTGTCGGTCAAGACCAGCAGCGACCTGACGCGGGCCATTCTGAACTTTGTCAAAAAGTGACTCAGGGCGCCTCGACCCAGCCACTCAGGGGGGCGTGGTCGCTCAGGCGCGCCCCGCGGTCGGCACGCACCCCGGACACCCTGGCCCCGGCGGCGAGCAGGTAGTCGATCCGCCAGCCGACGTCGTTGGCGTAGGCGTTGGCACGGTTGCTCCACCAGGTGTAGGCGGCTTCCTCGCCCAGGGCGGCGCGGTGCGTGTCGGTCAGCCCTGAGGCGAGGTGCGCGGTCATCCAGTCGCGCTCCTGGGGCAGAAAGCCGCTGTTCTTCCGGTTGCTGCGCCAGTTCTTGAGGTCGATCTCGCGGTGGGCCACGTTGTAGTCGCCGCCGATGACCAGCGGGCCCTCGGCCATCAGGCCCGCGACCCAGGCGTGGTAGTCGCCCAGCACGCGCTCCTTGAACGCCTGCCGCTCGGGGCCGCTGCTGCCGCTGGGCAGGTACACACTGGCAAACCGGATTCCCGCCACGACCGCGCTGACTGTGCGGCCCTCGGCGTCGAGGGCCGCATGGGCCGCTCCCAGCCGGATATCGCTCAGCGGGTGGCGGGCCAGCACGGCCACGCCGCTGTAGCCGGCCTTCTGGGCAGGGAACCACGCGCCCGCGTAACCCGGCAGCGCTTCCGGCATGGGGTCGGCGCGCACCTCCTGAAGCAGCAGCACATCGGGCTTCTCGCGCTCCAGCCACTCGGGCAGCCCCTTGCGCAGGGCACTGCGCAGGCCGTTGAGATTGAGTGTCGTGACCTTGAGCATCGCCGGGGCGGAGCATAGCGCGGCAAGCTCAAGACCTGCTAAGTCAACCTGTAGTCGGGTGCCCCCCCGGCTGGAGTACGCTGAACTTACTATGGTGGAGATCAAGTTTTTCAACGAGTCCGACGGCCAGGAATTCAAGATGACCCACCCCAAGGCGCCGCGCGTGCTGGACGATATCCGTGTGTGGGCCGAACACAATGGGTTCGAACACGTCTCCTTCTGGCGTGATCCGGCGGACGAACACAAGTACTGGGTGCAGCTCGGCGAGGACCGGCTGAACTACTGGATTCACGACAGCACCTTCACCGAGGGGAAGCACGAGACGGTCGAGATGCAGATGGACTACGCGCGCGGGGCCCAGCGCCGCAGCGCTGCCGGCTACGGCAAGTTCGACCGCTGACCTTCCTGCGTATGCGTCGGGGACGACCACGCGGTGTGGCCCCCGCCTGCGGGAGGTCGCGGGACATGACGGTTTGCCCATCTGCCCAACTTGACCTTTCCGGTCAACTGCTACACTCCGGCCTGTGACCTGGCTCGTGCCCATCGGTATCCATGCGGAGGCCCAGAGCGCCTTCGACCACTTTCTGGCCGACCTGGAACGCTGTCTGGCCGACCCACGAACGGACCGCGCCGAACTCTGCCGTGACGTCCTGGCCGAGGTGATGTACGGCCGCCCCTACGCGCAGCTCCTGTCGGACGCGCCGATGGCGGCCCTGAATCTCGACCCGCGCAACGTGACCTTCGAAGCCGAGTACTACATGGCGACCGATCAGGAGAAGTTCGCCCGCGTCAAGCCGCTGCTGTGGCTGTGGAAGAACCTCGACCTGACGCCCTTCGGCCAGAACCCCGTGACGGGAATTCCGCTGCGGCGACTGCTGGCCGGCCACATCTTCAAGAAGGTCGGCCGGAACTTCAAATGCTGGCAGAACGTCGAGTTCTCGGTGGGCTACAACATGGAGGTAGGAGACGACGTGGTCGTCCACCGCCACGTGCTGCTCGACGACATCGGCGGAATCGAACTGCACGACGACGCCTCGGTGAGCGACTACGTCAACATCTACAGCCACACGCACTCGGTGCTCGACGGCCCCGACGTGACGCTGCGGCGTACCGTGATCGGCCGGGGCGCGCGCATCACCTACCACTCGACCGTCCTGGCCGGCAGCGTCGTCAGCGACGACGGCATGCTCGCCACCCACGCCCTGCTGCGCAGCGACATCCCGCCGCACGGCATCGCGATGGGGGTGCCCGCGCGGGTGACGCGCTTCAAACTGCGCCCCGAGGGGCAGGAGTACGAGGTTGACGCCGCTCGCCACCCACGCGTGCCCGACCGCAAGGCCAACCCGCAGTTCCCGGACCCCACGCCGGGCCAGACCCGCGCCCCTGGGGCCGAGCCTACAGGCACGCCGGCCGCTGTTGGCGCCCCCTCCACCGGTACGGCGGGCGAAGGCTGAGCGACCCGCTGCCCAGCCCCCTGTCCCAGACCGCCGGGGCGACCCGCACGGCGATGTGGGACCGGCTGGCCGCCGCGCGGCTGTGTGCCTTTCCTCTGCCGCCGCACGGGCATTGCCCCAATTTCGTGGGCACGCGGGACGCGGCGCGCCACCTGCTGGCCCACCCCGAGGTCGCGCCGCTGCGCACGTTGATCGTCGGCCCCGAGCGGGCGCTCCTGCCGCTGCGCCGCCTCGCGCTGGCCTCGGGCGTCACCCTGTACGTGCCGCAGGGGCACCGTGAGGGCTGGTACTGGCGTCTGGACGACCCGGCCGGCGCGCAGCTCGGGCGCATGGCGGCCGTGGGGAAGGCGGCCCGGCACCCCGAAGGCGCCCAGGCGGCGGTCCTGGCCTGCGTCGCCGCCGACCTCGCAGGCAGGAGGCTGGGCAAGGGCTTCGGGTGGGGGGCGCGCGGTCTGGGCCTGAAACTGGATCAGGGACTGGACCTGCCCGAGTACACGCTGGCGCATCCAGTCATGCTGCTATCCGCGCTGCCCTGCCCGCCCGACTCGCGGGTGGCCCTGATCGCCACGCCGGGCGGCGTGCGGGGGCCAGGATCGGGGCCGGGCCTTTAGCCGGAGCTAAGCGGAGTGCGGCCCTGCGGCGCGCCGACCGCTCTACACTGCGGCATGTCGCAGAAGAACAAGGCTCTGTTGCCCGCCGTGGTCACCGTCGCGACCATGGGGGTGGCGGCCGGCGCGGCGCTGCTGGCCCGCCGCCGTAAGGGCGAACTCAAGGAATTTGTCGTCGCCAACGTGCTGGAGCGGCCTGCCGGACGCAGCAGCTTCACCGACCTCGCCCAGGGACTGGAGCGCGGCGGCGTGTCGCTCGCCGAGCGGGCCCAGAAGGCCAGCGACACGCCCGAAAACCGCGAGGTGCTCGCGCACATCATCGGGATCGAACGCTGGGGCCAGAACCGCGTGCGCGTGGCGCTGGGCCAGCGGACCTTCGTGCGGGACGAGTCGCGCGGCTACCGCCCGCCCGAGGCGACCACGCTCGCGCAGCTCCGGACCCTGCTGGGCCAGACGCGCGCGGCCACGGTGGATCTCGCCCGGCAGTTGCACCATTCGCCCCCCGACGACGACTTCGTGGTCGAGCACAACGGTCTGGGGCCGCTGACCGCCAAGGGCTGGCTGCGCTACCTGACCCAGCACGCCGACCTGGAAAGCCGCAAGCTGCGCGCCGGTCCCGACCACGCGCCGATCACCGAGGAGGAGCCGGCCGCGAGCGCAGGCTAGGAGCGCGGTGGAGGAGGCGTGGACAGAGGCCGTCCCTGATTGGCCGGCCTCCCCTGCTTTCCTCTGCGCCTACTGCACGCCCTGAATCACCGAGAGCTGCTGCCTGAGGTCGTTCATCACGTCCTGCACGCTCTTCACCCCGACCTCCAACAGGCGGGTATAGTCGGCCGCCGAGATGGGGCCCGCCTCGGCGCCGCCCTGCACCTCGACGATGAGCCCAGTATCGGTGGCGACTACGTTCAGGTCCGCGAGGGCCACCTTGTCCTCGGCATAGTCGAGGTCCACACGCAGTTCGTCGCCGACCAGGCCCACGCTGATGGCCCCGACGTTGTGCCGGATGGGCCAGTCGCTGAGCTTGCCGCTGTGAATCATGCGGTCGCAGAAGTCGTGCAGCGCAGCGTGACCGGTCAGGATGCTCGCCACACGGGTGCCGCCGTCGGCGACGAGCACGTCGCAGTCGATGTAGAGGGTCTGGTTGCGAAAGGGCCGCAGGTCCATGCTCGACCGCAGCGCGCGCCCCAGCAGGCGCTGGATCTCGTGGCGCCGGCCGTTTTGCAGGGAGCGCTCGCGGGCCTGGCGGTTGTCGGTGGCGCGCGGCAGCATGGCGTACTCGGCGGTCAGCCAGCCTTCCTTCATGCCGCGCATGTGCGGCGCGGGTTTGTCTTCCAGCGTGACGGTCGCCATGATCTCGGTGCGCCCGATATGCAGGTGCGCGCTGCCGGGCGCGTGGGGGTTCACGCCCCGGACGACGGTCAGGGGGCGGGGAGTCAGGAGGTCACGGCCTTCGCGGACGGGCAACACTTGTTTGGATGGATTCATGTCTGGATCGGCTCGATGATGGGCGGCGCGGGAGGAGCGGCGACCGCGCCGGAAAAGGAGGTGTGGGACGAAGGCGGCTGGGTACCCGTCCCGGTGGACGCCAGCAGCGCGGCCATCACCGGCGCCGCGCGCTCTGGGTCGCCGGTCACGAAATAGCGGGCCGCGCCAGGCTTCTCTCTCGCGGCGAGCAGCTGCGCTCCGGCCAGGACGCGCCGGGTGTGCCGGGCGATCGCCGCGCCGCTGTCGAGCAGCGCGAACGTCTCGCCAAACTCGGCGCGGATGGCCGGGACCAGGAAGGGATAGTGCGTACAGCCCAGCACGAGCTGGTCGGCCCCGGCATCGGCCAGTGGGGTCAGGACGTCCCGCAGCACCGCACGGGTACGCGCGCCCCCAGCCTCGCCCGCCTCGACGAGCGGGACGAGTTCGGTGCTCACGGCCTGCATGACCCGCACGCCCGCCGGATCGGCCCACTCGCGGATCACGCCCGAGAGCAGCGTGCCGCGCAGGGTGCCGGGGGTCGCCAGCACCCCCACTACGCCGCTGCGGGTGGCCTGCACAGCGGGTTTGACGGCGGGCACCAGCCCGAGAATGGGCAGGTCTGGGTACGCTGCGCGCACATGCGAGAGCCCGAAGGCCGAGGCCGTGTTGCAGGCCACCACGACCGCCTTGGCCCCGCGCGCCCGCAGGGCCGTGACCGCCCGCAGGGTGAGGTCACGCAGGTCGTCGTCGCTGCGCTCGCCGTAGGGCAGGTGCGCGGTGTCGGCGAGGTACAGCACGTCCTCAAAGGGTAGCTCGCGCCGCACGTCCGCGAGCACGCTCAGGCCGCCCACGCCGCTGTCGAAGACGCCCAGAGGCGAGTCGGCGCTCATGGATGGGCTCATGGCCGAGTATTTCCCTGCCCGGCCCGCTGCCGGTCCAGGCTCTCGATGGCGGCCACGGCTACCGCTGCCACCTGCACGAGTTCGGTGCGGTAAGCCTCCAGGCTCTTGGGGCCGTACTCGGCCGCGCCCTTGTCCAGCACGGGAAAGAGGTGCTCCAGCGCCGCCTGGTTCGCCTCGCCGACCTCCTCGCCCAGCACCATCAGCCACACCGGGGGGTCAAGCGTCTGCACGCCCCACTTCCTGATCTGGCGCCCGCGTTCGCGCCCGACCTCGGCCAGCACGTCCGCCAACGCCTCGGAGGGGTCCCGCGTCATTCCCGCAGCGCCCCGCGCACGGTCTCGCCCAGGGCCGCCATGCCGGTGGCGATCTGCCCAGGCGACGCATTGCTGTAGCTCAGGCGCATGGCGTTGTGCCCGCCACCCAGCGCGAAGAAGGGCCGCCCCGGCACGTAGGCCACCCGCCGCTCGACCGCGTGGGGCAGCAGGGTCTGGGTGTCGAGCTGCTCCGGCAGCGTGATCCACAGGAACATGCCCCCCTGCGGCTCGGTGAACTCGGCCTCCGGAGGCAGATGCTCGCGGATGGCGGCGACCATCAGGGCCGCGCGCTCGCCGTAGGCCGCCTTCACTCGCTCGACCTGCGCGGGCAGAATGGGCAGCAGCTCGGTCACGATCATCTGATTGAGGGTCGGGGTGTGCAGGTCGGCGCCCTGCTTGGCCTGGATGAGCTTGGCGATGACCGGCGCGGCGGCCTGTACCCAGGCGTCGCGCAGCCCCGGCACCAGCGTCTTGGAGAACGACGAACTGTAGACGACGTGGTTGCGGTCCACGTCGCCGCTGAGACGCAGGCCCAGTTCGTACAGGCTGGGCAGCGCCTCGCCCGTGAAGCGGAGCTGGCCGTAGGGATCGTCCTCGAGCAGCAGCACACCGTACTCGGCCGTCAGTTCGACGAGCCGCTGGCGGCGTTCCAGGTTCAGGGTGCGCCCGGTGGGGTTCTGGAAGTTGGGGATGGCGTACAGCAGCTTGGCCGGCCGCCCCGCCGCCCGCTGCGCCTTCAGGATGCCCTCCAGCGCGTCCACGTCGATGCCGCCCTCGTCGGTGGGCATCTCGACGTACTGCGGCAGGTACGGCTGGAAGGACTGCAGTGCCCCCAGGTAGGTCGGCGCCTCGACGAGCACCACGTCCCCTTCGCCGATGAACAGCTTGCCCAGGAGGTCCAGGCCCTGCTGGCTGCCGGTCACGATCTGCACGTTGCTGGCGGGGATGCCGGCCTGGGCCGCGATCCACTCGCGCAGCGGCGGGTGGCCCTCGGTGGTGCTGTACTGCAGCGCGCCGGCACCGTAGCGGGTCAGGGCGGCGTCGGCGGCGCGGCGCACGTCCTCCATTGGGAACAGGTCGGGGGCCGGCAGCCCGCCCGCGAACGAGATCACCTCGGGCCGCTGGGTGATCTTGAGAATCTCGCGGATGGCGCTCGACTGCATGGTCTGGGCACGCGCCGAGAGCGCCGACCCGAAGTCGAAGGGCCGCGCCGGGGCGTTGGCGGAAGGCACGGAAGTCATGGCCCTCATCCTACCGCCCGGCCCCACACGTCCAGCCCGGCCTGCCCCCCGCAGGGCGCCGGGGCGGGTAAAGTGGGGGCGCTCAAGGAGGCACTACCATGCTCGTGACCGGCAACGACATCCTGATTCCCGCCCGTGAGGGCAAGTACGGCGTTGGTGCGTTCAACACCAACAACATGGAGATCACCCAGGCGATCATCCACACCGCCGAGCGTCTGCGCTCCCCCGTGATCGTGCAGATGTCCGAAGGTGCCATCAAGTACGGTGGCCAGGACCTCGCCAATATCGTCAAGGACATCGCCGAGCGCGCCACCGTGCCCGTCGCGCTTCACCTCGACCACGGCAGCTCCTACGCCTCGGCCCTGAACGCCATCAAGATGGGCTTTACCAGCGTCATGATCGACGCCTCGCACCACTCCTTCGACGAGAACGTGGCCGAGACCCGGCGCGTCGTCGAGGCCGCGCACGCCATGGGCATCAGCGTGGAAGCCGAGATCGGCCGCCTGGGCGGCGTCGAGGAACACGTCGTCGTGGACGAGAAGGACGCCTTCCTGACCGACCCGCAGGAAGCCGTGGACTTCGTCGACCAGACGAACGTGGACTACCTCGCCATCGCCATCGGCACCAGCCACGGCGCCTACAAGGGCAAGGGCCGCCCGTACATCGACCAGGCGCGCATCGTCCGGATCGGCGAGCTGCTGGGCATCCCGCTCGTGGCGCACGGTTCCTCGGGCGTGCCCGCCGAGATCACGCGGCGCTTCCGCGACTCGGGCGGCGAGATCGGTGAGGCCGTGGGCATCGCCGACGACGACCTGCGCGAAGCCTGCAAGCACGGCATCGCCAAGGTGAACGTCGACACCGACCTGCGTCTGGCGAGCACCGTGGGCATCCGCGAGATCCTCAAGGCCAGCCCCAAGGAATTCGACCCCCGCAAGATTTTCGGCCCGGCCCGCGAGGTCATGAGCCAGATCATCGAGCACAAGATGGGCGTGCTGGGCAGCGTCGGCAAGGCCGGCCCCGCCCCGGTGCAGGTGCGCTGAGCCTCACCGCCTGAAAGCGGGGCTCCGGCCCTCTTCCCGACTGATGCGGAAGAGGGCCGGAGCCCCGCTTTTTCGCCCGCCGAAACTGACTCCCGGCTGATGCGGAGACCCGGCGAAATGAGCATTCCGGCGGGCAAATTCTCACCGTCGGCACCTATGCTCGCTGTTGGTATGACGGCCTCCCGCCTCCTTCTCCTGCCTGCCCTGGCACTGCTTTCGGCCCTGACGGTCGCGGGCTCGGCCCTGCCGGTACAGAGCGGCCTGGCCGTGTCGCTCAGCCGGTTGCCCGGACTGCTGCCGGGAGTCGGCGAGGTGGCCCAGGTGATGCGGCTCGAGACCCGGCTGACCATCGTGGACCTCCAGCAGCGCGTGATCGAGGTGGGAGGCAGCCCCGACGCGCTGCGCGCCGTGCTGGCCTCGACAGCGCGTGGCGAGGCGCCGGTCTACGACACACGTCTGGGCATCAGCAAAGAGGAGTTCGGCCGGTATCTGGCGTTCCAGCCGGTGCCCACCCCGACGGGTAAGACCGTGAAGATGCCGGTGATCCGCGAGACGGCCCGGATCACCCTGGGCGACGCGCCGGGACTGAACGGGCTGCTGCGCGGCCTGAGTTTCGACCTCAAGACCGGCGAGCTGCGCGTGCCCGAGGGGTTCACTTTCAGGCCTACGGCCGTCCAGGTGAGTAGCGCCCCCGACCGCACGGTGGACATCCGGGGCGGCTACCAGTGGAACCTGCGCGGCCACAACCCCGATACCCAGAACGGAATCCGCGGCCAGTTCAACCTCTACCAGCTCGGCAGCGGCCAGATCATGCTGACCTACAAGCGCACCAGCCTCGTCAAGGGCGTATTCAACGAGGGCGAACTCATCCTGCGCTACGACCACTAGGCGCGGCTGGGATTCAGGGACGGGCCACCTTGTTCTCGACCCTCACCAGCCGGTACCGGCTGGACGCGCCGTCGACAGGCGGGTTGGCAATGGGGTCCAGGACAACGCGCAGGGTGTACTCGTAGCCCTCCTCGTACGTGAAGCCCTGAATCTCGTTTTTGAGGATGAAGCCGTAGAGCGTATTTTCTGGAAGTCGCCAGGTCTGGAAGCACCCTTTGGGGACGAGGAACATGCCATGGCAGTCGGCCAGGACCGAGTCCGTCCGCAGGACGATCTCATCGGGAGTACGCGTCTGGGTGCAGGCTCCAAGCAGAAGGGTGCCCAGGGCCCATGCGGCGAGGCGGGTGTGGATCACTCGGCCAGCTTAGCCGGCGGCGGAGACAGGTGGCGGCGCAGATGACGGAGTCTCCCGGGTGGGGTCCGCTGACGGCGGCCTGACGGCCTCTCAAGGACTCCTCACCTGACCTTCAGGGGGCGTCAAGTGGGGGCCGGTAGGCTGGGCCACATGAAGAGATCAGCCAAGGTTCTGACCGTACTGGGCGCGGCGCTCGCGCTGGGGAGTGCCACCCAGGCCAGCGCGGGCACGCTGTCGCCCACCCTCCTTCAGCGGGCGCGTGCCGGCGACCAGACCCAGGTCGGCGTGATCGTGCGCTTCAACGTCGCCAACACGCCGCAGGGCCGCGCGCTGTTCAAGGACCTGCGCGTGCAGCTTTCCGGGCAGCTCTCCAAGCTGGGACCGACCGCCGGGTTCCTGCAGAGCGCCCTGAACTCGGGCCGGGCCACCCAGCTGTGGCTCGACCAGAGCATCTACGTGCCCCTGACCCCGGTGCAGGCGCGCGCCATCTCGCTGCTGCCCTTCGTGTCGGACGTATTCGAGAACTTCAAGGTCCAGATTCCCAAGGCGGTCGCCCTGAGCGACAGCAGCTCGCCCGCCGGCACGCCCTGGTACCTCGACAAGATCGGGGCGCCGCAGGCCTGGGCCGCCGGCTTCAAGGGCCAGGGCATCCGCATCGGGCACCTCGACAGCGGCATCGACGCTTCTCACCCCGACCTCGCGGGCAAGGTGTCGGCCTTCGCCGAGTTCAATGCGGCGGGCGACCGCGTGCAGAACGCGCAGCCGCACGACACCACCGACCACGGCACGCACACGGCGGGCCTGCTGGTGGGCAGCAAGACCGGCGTGGCCCCCGACGCCAAAGTCATCAGCGCCCTCGTGCTGCCGAACAACGAGGGCACCTTCGCGCAGGTCATCGCGGGGATGCAGTACGTGCTCGACCCCGACAACAACGCCGACACGAACGACGGCGCCAACGTCGTGAACATGAGTCTGGGCATTCCCGGCACCTTCGACGAGTTCATCGTGCCGGTCCAGAACATGATCAAGGCGGGCGTGGTGCCGGTCTTCGCCATCGGCAACTTCGGGCCCAACAGCGCGACCACCGGCAGCCCCGGCAACCTCCCCGACGCCATCGGCGTGGGCGCGGTGGGCCAGGATGGCCAGGTCGCCAGCTTCAGCAGCCGTGGGCCGGTCGCGTGGCAGGGCAAGATCAACGGCGTGTTCGTCAAGCCCGACATCGCCGCGCCGGGCGTGGAAATCACCAGCACCTACCCCGGCGGCAAGTACGGCGCCAAGAGCGGGTCGTCGCAGGCCAGCCCCATCGCGGCGGGCGCCGTGGCCCTGCTGCTCTCGGCCAAGCCGGGCACGGGTGTGGACGCCATCAAGAACGCGCTGTACACCTCGGCCAGCAACGCCAGCAACAAGAACAACAACACCGGCTACGGCCTCATCACCGTGCCGGGCGCCCTGGGCAAGCTGGGGGTAAACGTGGGCGGCTCGGCTCCCACTCCCACCCCGACGCCCACTCCTACCCCGACCCCAACGCCTACACCCACGCCCACTCCGACCCCGGCGGCGCAGCCCACCGGGCCCAGCGGCTACACGCTGTGCGCGGTCGAGGGCGGTACCTGCACCAACGTCGCCAACAAGGCCATCGCCTTCGGCACGGCGGGCAAGTACGTGTTCGGCACCAACGATTCCTCGAACACCCTGCTGTGCACCGTGCAGGAGTGGGGCAACAACGATCCCGTTCCCGGCGTGACCAAGGGCTGCTTCGTGAAGAACAGCGCTTCCACGACGACCCCTACCCCGACCCCCACGCCCACCCCCACCACGGGCAACAGCGGTCAGAAGCCGCGCGTGCTGCTCGTGGATGCCGACCGGGGCCAGGGCGCCGACGTGACGGCGGCCCTGCGCGACGCGGTGAAGGCGAACGCGGTCAGCGGCGGAGCCTTCGTCTGGAACGTGCAGAGCCAGGGCGCCGTGCCTCTCTCCGAGATGAAGAAGGCCGACATCGTGCTGTGGGCGGCAGGAGAGTCGTACCAGAACACCATTCCCGCCAATGATCAGGCCACTCTGCGCCAGTACCTCCAGGGCGGCGGCCGCCTGCTCGTGACCGGGCAGGACGTGGGCTACGACATCGGCGCGGGCGACTTCTATACCGGCATTCTGGGCACCCGTTTCGTGGCCGACTCGAGCGGCCAGACCAAGTTCGTGACCAAGGGGGCCTTCGGGAACACGGCCTTCACCCTCAACGCGGCCGGCAGCGCGGCTAACCAGTTCTACCCAGACGTCCTCGCCAACGTGGGCAGTGGACAGGTCGTGGCAGGCTGGGGCTCGGCCAACGCCAACGCGGGCACCATCACCGCCCAGAGCATCCGTGTGGACCCCAACCGCACGCGTGCCGCGCAGAAGGTGCAGGATCCGCGTGGACTGGTCGAGGGACTGGCGCGCACGGTGGTCACCGGCCTCCTGAACCAGATTCTGGGCGGCAACACACAGGCCCAGGCCCAGAACCGTCCCCGCGTGCGGGCCCAGAGCGCGGGTGAGGACGCCGGAGCCATCGTGGTGAACGCCGCCGGCGCCTACCGCACCGTCAACATGGGCTTCGGGCTGGAAGGCCTGACCCCGAACAGCCGCAATCTCCTCATGAAGACGAGCTTCGACTGGCTGATGCGCTGAGCACCCCAGTTGAGCAAGTCAAAACCGGACGCCCCTTTGCGGAGGCGTCCGGTTTTGCCGTGCGTTGCTTCAGCTCTTGGTTTCGGGAGCCAGGAAGGCGGCCGAGTCGTAGTAGGTGCGGAAGGCACTGACCTTCTGGCCGTCGTGTTCGATGATGCTCACGCCCCGGTATTCGATGGGCTGGCCGCCCTTGAGTTCACCCTTGCCGGTCCACTCCATCACGCCGTAGCTGCCAGTATCGGCGTGCTGCGAGAACTCGCTGCGGATGCTGGCGAAGTTGTCGAGGTAGGTCTGCCAGAACTGCTGAGCGCCGTCCTTGCCTTCCCAGACGCGGGTGGTGAGATTCTGTGAGGTGCTGGCGTCGGCGAACAGCTCGACCAGTCCGAAGGGATCGCCGCTCTGCTCGGTCTGCTGGAGGGCCTGCATGAACGTCTCGGTGAGGTTTGCCATGTCCCCACCTCAGCACGGCGCGCCGGGGCGCGAGGGTCACGCATCTTGCAAAGTGGCCCCCAGGTCAGGGGTCGGTGAAGTCAGGCTCAAGACACTCGCGCGAACCCGTTCGTCGGCGTCGTCCAGCAGGGCGCGCAGGCGCCGGGGTTCGTCCCAGCGCCACAGGGCCCAGGCGGCGGCCTCGCGCACCTCCCAGGCGGGGTCCTGCGCGCCGAGGTCCAGCAGCGGCCAGCCGGCCGGGTCGCGGAGGTTGCCCACCACCGTCAGGGCGTTGCGGGCCATGCCCTTGCGCCGGGGCCGCAGGTGCGGCGTGCCCGCGAACTCGCGCGCGAACTGTCGCTCGCTGACGCCAAAAAATCGGGTCAGGTCAGGGTGGGCCAGCTCGGGATCGGGACGCAGCAGCCCGGCGAGCGGCCCGGCCTTCTGTGACCAGGGGCAGACCTCGCTGCACACGTCGCAGCCCAGCAGCCACCCGCCGATGCCGGGGCGCAGGTCGTGCGGCACCGGCCCCCGGTGTTCGACCGTCAGGTACGACACGCAGCGCCGGGCGTCGATGGTGCGCGCCGGCCCGATGGCCCCGGTCGGGCAGGCCACCCCGCAGCGAAAGCAGCGCCCGCAGCGGTCGGGATGAGGGGCCGCCGCGTCCCCGAAGGGCAGATCGGTCAGGACCACTGCCAGCGTCACAAATGCGCCGAGCTCCGTACTCACCAGCATCCCCGACTTGCCGCGCCAGCCCAGCAGCCCCCCCGAGGCGAACAGGCGCTCCATGACCGGGCCGTGGTCCACGTAGCCGCGCGCACGCACGCCCAGCCCGGCCGCCGCCTGCTCGATGCGGGTCAGGACCGGCTGAAGCTGGTCGTGGTAGTCGGGCGTCTGGGCGTAGCGCGCCACCCGGCCCAGGCGGATGCCGCCGGCAGGCACGGGCGGCGGCGCGAAGGCGTGCGACACCCCCAGCACGAGGACGCTGACCGCGCCCTCCAGCTTGCGTGTGGGGTCGGCGCGGTCGGGCAACTGGCGCTCCAGGTAGTCCATTCCGGCGTGGTGGCCTGCGCCCAGCCAGCCCGCGTACTCGGCCACAGCCCCGGCGGGCACGCGGGCGGGCGCCCAGCCCACGGCGTCCGCGCCTAGGGACACGGCGAGATCGGCGAGGGTTTCGGCGGCCTTCATGCTGTGGGCAGTATGCGCGGGGCGGAGCCTATCTTTTGTGGCATGCGAATCATGGCGGTCTTTGCCCACCCCGACGACGAGATCGGCTGTATCGGCACCCTGGCCCGGCACGCGGCGCGCGGCGATGAGGTACTGCTCGTGTGGACCACCCTGGGAGAACTCGCCTCGCAGTTCGGCGACACCCCGCACGAGGAAGTCACGCGCATCCGCCGCGAGCACGGCGCGTGGGTGGCCGACAAGATCGGCGCGAAATTCCACTTCTTCGACATGGGGGACAGCCGCATGACCGGCGGCCGCGACGAGGCCCTGCAACTCGCGCGCCTGTACGCCACCTTCCGGCCCAACGCGGTCATCACCTGGAGTGACGACCATCCCCATCCAGACCACCGCATGACGGCCAAGATCGCCTTCGACGCAGTCACGCTGGCGCGCATTCCCAAGATCATCAACGAGGCGCGCCGGCAGCCGATGTCCCCCGCGCCCGACCTCAGCGGCGACCCGGCGATGGAAAGTGGCGAGGACGCCGCGCGCCTCAACGCCTGGCGTGAGACCGTGCGGTTCTACCAGTATTACGCCCCCGCCAGCCCCTACCCCGAGGTGTTCGTGGACACGGCCGACACGCTGGAGGTGGCCGCCGAGGTCATGGGCTTCTATCAGGCCTTCTACAAATGGCCCTGGACGCCCGAACTGTTCCGCGAGGGACGCGCGGGCGTGGGCCGCATGGCGGGGGTGAAGGCCGCCGAGCGATTCAACCTGCGGGTGTCGCACCTGCCCGCACGCGACTACCTGTACTGAGGCCCAGGACAAGGGGACAGGTGGCCGAGCCGGGCTACTCCCCCACCGTCTCGACGAGCCACTCGCCGCGCGTCAGGTGAGCGGCGAGGGCGGCAGCCAGCCAGGGCAGGCTGTCCGGCGGCAGAGCGTCCAGGCCAAACCAGCCGACCTCCGAGGTCTGAGCGCGGGGCATAGGGGCACCCTCCCAGCGCCGCGCCAGATAGAAGAAATCACAGCCCTGGAGCCCACCCGCGTCGTAGCGCGAGACCCCCAGGGCGCGCAGCTCCTCTGACGCCAGCCGTACCCCGACTTCTTCGGCAGCCTCGCGGGCGGCGGCCTGGGCCAAAGCCTCCCCCGCCTCGACATGCCCGCCCGGCAGGCCCCACAGCCCCGCACCGTACCCCGTGCCCGCGCGGCGGCCGAGCAGGATGCGGCCCTGGGGATCTTGCAGGATGGCCCACGCGACGAGGTGAAAGGTCATGGGCAAGAGGGTAGGGGGAAACGGCACCGGGCAGGCGGCGCGCAAAGAAGAGGCGAAGATGGGCGCGGCGACCTCCCCTCCCTGCCCCCACTTCCCTGCTATGCTGCGCGCGCGTCACCGGGGGTGCCCTTCAAACGGGCTGAGACATACCCCAGGAACCTGATCCGGGTCATTCCGGCGGAGGGAGAGTGACCGGGCCAGCCGCCAGCGCGCGCGTGGCCCCCGCCTCCCCTCTCCTGACGTGAGGGGGATTTTTTATGCGTAAGTTGCTGACTGTCGGTGCTTTTCTGCTGGGGGCCGCCCAGGCTCAGTCCTCACAGGGGGCGACCCTGACCGTGATCACCCACGATTCCTTCGACGTGGACAAGAAACTCGTAGCGGGCTTCGAGCAGGCGAACAACGTGCACGTGCGCTTCGTGAAGGGCGGCGACGCGGGCGAGATGCTCTCCCGGCTGATCCTGACCCGCCGCGCGCCGATTGCCGACGTGGTGTACGGCCTGGATAACTCCATGCTCGCCCGCGCCCGGCAGGCCGATCTGCTCACGCCCTACAAGTCGCCCAACCTGGCGAAGGTGCCGGCCGCCGACCGCCTCGACGACGCCGGGCTGCTGAACACGGTGGACACGGGCATCGTGGCGCTCAACTACGACCGCGCCTACTTCCAGAAGGCGGGGCTGGCCCTGCCCAAAACCCTGGACGACCTCAAGCGGCCTCAGTACGCGGGGCTGACCGTGATCGCCAGCCCCGCGACGAGCAGCCCCGGCCTGGCCTTTTTGCTCGCCACCGTGAACCACTACGGCGAGCCGGGTGCCTGGACCTGGTGGCGTGAGGCCCGCGCGAACGGCCTGAAGCTCACCCGCGGGTGGTCGGACAGCTACAACAAGGAATTTTCGCGCAACGGGGGCAAATATCCCATCGTGCTGAGCTACGCGAGCAGCCCCGCCGCCGAGGTGTTCTACGCCGACGGCTACGACGCCGCCAAACTGCCCGCCCAGGCCCCCACCGGCAACCTGTTCCTGCCGGGCAGCACCTACCGGCAACTGGAGGGCGTGGGCATCCTGAAGGGAGCCAAGCAGCCCGCCCTGGCGCGCAAGTTCGTGGACTTCATGCTGAGCGGCCCCGTACAGGCCGACTTCCCGACCCGCATGTGGGTTTACCCGGCGGCCAGCGGCGTGAAACTCGACCCGGTGTTCAAGTTCGCGCAGGAGCCGGGCGTGCCCGCGGTGAAGCCCGAGATCACCGCCAACCCGCAGCGCCTCGTGGACGCCTGGGTGACCAACGTCCTGCGGCGCTGACCCGTGACCTGGGTCCCCACTGCGCCCGGAACGGCGCCCTGACATGAGCGGCGCCGCGTCCTCCCGTCTCGCCGGCTGGCTGCTGGCGCTGCCCGCATTGGTCTTCACGGCGCTGTTGCTGGCGCTGCCTCTGGGACGCACGCTGCACGAGGGCGGCGTGAACTTCGCGGTGTGGCGCGACCCGTACTTTCTGGGCCGCCTGGGCTGGACACTGGCACAGGCGGCGGGTACGGCGGGGCTGGCGCTGGCGCTGGGGGCCCCCTTCGCCTACCTCCTCTCTCGCCACGACTTCCGGGGCAAAGGACTGCTGCTGCGCCTCCTGCTGCTGCCCTTTGTGACCCCCACGCTGGTCGCGGTGCTGGGCCTCTCGGCGCTGCTGGGGCCGCAGGGCTGGCTCACGCGGCCCCTGGGTCTCGACCTGAGCGAGACGCCCACGCTGCTCATCCTCGGCAACCTCTTTTTCAACCTGCCGGTGATGATCCGCCTCGCCTACGGGGGCTTTTCGCGCGTGTCGCCGGGGCTGATCGGGGCGGCGCGCACGCTGGGGGCCACGCCCTGGCGCGCGGCGCTGGGGGTGGCGCTGCCGCTGGCTCTGCCGGGGCTGGCGGCCGGGGTCATCCTGGTGTTCCTGTACTCGGCGCTGAGTTTCGGGCTGCCGCTGGCACTGGGCGGCGAGCGCTACGCCACGTTGGAGGTCGAGATCTACACCCTGACGGCGCTGCAACTGCGGCTTTCGGAGGCCAGTGCCCTCATCGTGGGGCAACTCGCGCTGACGCTGGCGGCGACCTGGGCGTACACCCTGCTGTCGCGCGGTGGATCGGGGGTGCCCGCCACCGGGTTGCCGCGCGCGCGGGGCGGAGCACTCGCGGCCCTGTGGGGTCTGGGCACGGTGACGGTGCTGATCTGTTTCGCGCCGCTGCTGGCCGTGGTCGCGCGCGGGTTGCTGGGGAGTGGCGGGCCGACCCTGGCCTACTGGCAGGGCGTCCTGGCCGACGAGGATACGCCGCTGCTGCTGGGCAACACCCTGCGCTTCGGCTTTGCGGCGCTGGTCGGGGCGACCGTGCTGGGGGCGCTGTACGCGCTGGGGGCATGGCTGGCGCGCTCGCGGGCGCTGGACGTGGTGTCTCTACTGCCGTTGATGGTCTCGCCCGTGTCTCTGGCAGTGGGCTACCTGCTGGCCTACCCGCAGCTCAGCGCCACATTGCCCATGCTCATCGCCGCGTACACGCTGCTGGCGCTGCCCCTGGTCGTGCGTTCGCTGCTGCCCGCGCTACGCGCCCTGCCGCCCCGGCTGCTGGAGGCCGCGCGCACCCTGGGGGCCACGGGGCCTGCGGCGCACCGCACGGTGACGCTGCCCCTGACCCTGCCCGCCCTGCGCGGCGGCGCGGCGCTGGCCCTGGCGACCGTGCTGGGCGAGTTCGGGGCGACGCTGGTCCTGACCCGCCCTGAGTGGGCGACCCTGAGCGTGGGCCTGTACGAGCGTCTGGGCCGCCCCGGTGAGCGCAATCTGGGCGAGGCCTGCGCACTGGCGACCGTGTTGCTGCTGCTCTCCGCCCTGGCCTTCACCGTGCTCGACGGCGGCGAGGGAGAGGTGACGTGAGGCAGAATCGGGAGACTATGCCCCCGGCCCTCACCCTCCACGCCCTGACCAAGCGCTTCGGCTCCACGTTGGCGGCCGATGCAGTGTCGCTGAGCGTGCCCCAGGGCGAGACGCTGGCGCTGCTGGGGCCGTCAGGCTGCGGCAAGAGCACCGTGCTGCGCTGCGTGGCGGGCCTGGAACGCCCGGACGGGGGCCGGGTCGAGATCGGGGGGCGGGACGTGACCACTCTGGCCCCGGAGGCGCGGCAGGTTGGGCTGGTCTTTCAGGACTACGCCCTCTTTCCGCACCTGAGCGTGCTGGGCAACGTGGCGTATGGTCCACGCCGCCGGGGCGTGCCCCGCGCCGAGGCCGAGGCGCGGGCGCGTGAAGCGCTGGCCCTGGCCCAGGTGCCTGAACTCGGAGGCCGCCGCTCCGCCCAGCTTTCGGGCGGGCAACAGCAGCGGGTGGCTCTGGCCCGCGCGCTGGCGACGCGCTCGCCCCTGCTGCTGCTCGACGAGCCGCTCTCCAACCTCGACGAGCGGCTGCGGGCCGAGCTGCGCACCGACCTGCGCGGGCTGTTCGCGGCCTCGGGTGCGGGCGTGCTGCTTGTCACCCACGACCAGCGCGAGGCCTTGGCGCTCGCCGGGCAGGTGGCGGTCATGCGCTCGGGGCGCGTCGTGCAGCAGGGCGGGGCGGCCGCCGTGTTCGCGCGGCCCGAGACAGCCTGGGTGGCGACCTTTCTGGGGTGGGCCAACGTGCTGCCCCGTGTGCCCGGCACCGCCCTCCTCGTCCCCGAGGCGGCGCTGCGGCCCGGCGAAGGCGAGGCGTACCCCGTCACCACCCGGCAGCCCGGCGAGGCGGGCGAGACGGTCACGGTGGCGCACCCAATGGGGCCGCTGACCCTGCACCTGAGCGTGCGCGAGGCAGCGCACCTGGAGGGTGACACCCTGCGGCTGGACGTGGACCGTGCGGGGCTGCGCGAGGTGCCCGACGACCGCAATTGACCCGGCAGGTCCGGGTGGCCCCGGGCAGCGATACTGGGCCGCGATGCCCGACCTGCGCCTCCGTGACCCTCTGCCCGACGACTGGCCGATCCTCTGGCGCTGGCTGCACGCCGAGCCGGACCCCGAGTGGAAACGTTGGGACGCGCCGTATTTTCACGCGGCGCCCAGTCCAGCCGGACCGCTGCCCTATGCCGACTTTGCCGCTCGTGAGGCGGGCCGGGCACCCAGCCCACACCGCCGCATCATCGCTCTGGACGGCACGTGCATCGGACAGGTCACCCGCTGGGAGGAAGAGCCAGCAGGCGGCGGCTGGTGGGAGCTGGGCCTCGTCCTCTACGACCCGGTTCACTGGGGCGGCGGGCTGGGCCGGGAGGTGCTGCGGCTCTGGACGGCCCACACCTTTGCAGACACGGCGGCCCACGTCCTGACCCTCACGACCTGGGGCGGCAATGCCCGGATGATCCGCGCGGCGGAGCGGGTGGGATATGGGGAGTGTGCCCGCATCCCACAGGCGCGGCTCTGGCAGGGACAGCGCTGGGACAGCGTGAAGCTGGCGCGTCTGCGTGCGGACTCTACGCCCGGGGACGGCGCGTGATCGCCTGGATTCTGGTCGGCGGTCGGCTGACCCTCTCGTCCGCCCTGGCGGTCCTGCCGCGCCCCGACCTGGTCGTCGCGGCCGACGGCGGCGCGCGGCACGCGGCCCCCCTGGGCCTGCAGGTGGACGTGTGGGTGGGCGACTTCGATTCCTCGGCAGGGATGCAGCTCGACGCTCCGCGTGAGGTCCATCCCACCGCCAAGGACGAAACCGACGCCGAGCTGGCCGTGCGCGTGGCCCTGGGGCGCGGCGCGCGTGAGCTGGTCTTCGTGGGTGCTTTCGGCGGCCGCTTCGACCACGCGGCGGCGCTGCTGCTGGGCGGCGTGCGGCTGGCCCGCGGGGGGCTGGACGTGAGGCTCACCAGCGGCGACGAGTGGGCCTGGCCGCTGCTGCCGGGGCGGCCGCTGGCCCTGGCGCTGCCCCCCGGCGCGACCCTGAGCGTCGTGGGCTGCACCGACCTCGCGGGCCTGAGCCTGAGCGGCGTGCGCTGGCCGCTCGCGGGGGCCGATGTCCCGCTGGGCAGCGGGTGGACCCTGAGCAACGAGGTGAGCAGCGACTCCGCTGCTCCCAGGGTCACAGTCTCGCTGGGGGGCGGGTACGGACTGGTGACGGCGCTGTATTCGGCGAGCTAGGTCAGGGGGCCACCGGGCAGCTCAGAGGCCGCTCTGCCCGGTGGGGAGGCGCGGAGAGCCTACGCCTTCCCTCTCAGGGCGTCGCCGGGCAGGCCGCGACGCCGGTCCGGACACCCCGCGTGAACCGGCAGCCGTAGTTCGGATCGGCTACAGTCGC
This sequence comes from Deinococcus sp. Leaf326, assembly GCF_001424185.1. Taxonomy (NCBI): domain Bacteria; kingdom Thermotogati; phylum Deinococcota; class Deinococci; order Deinococcales; family Deinococcaceae; genus Deinococcus; species Deinococcus sp. Leaf326. Next base: position 130,583 of record NZ_LMOM01000065.1, read on the forward strand.
GGGGGTCAGCACGTCGTCACCCTCCGGTTTCTGGCCGGTCTTTTCCCAGGTCACGAGGTCGCTGAAGGCCTGCACGAGCTCCGCCCCCGTGAATTCGCAGTGTCCCGCGGCGCGGATCGCCCGCTGGACCAGCCGCCCCCCGTTGCCCCTGGCCTCGGCGGCGCGGCGATAGCGCTGCTGATGCGCAAAGGGGACGTAGAAGTCGCCCAGCGTATGCATGGTCAGCACCGGCACACCGAAGTCGCCCTGCACGCGCGGCAGCCAGCGCAGGCCGTCGGTGCGCGCCGGGTTGGGGTCGGCGTCGGCCCCAACGCGCAGCACCGAGGCATTGAACGAGGTCTCGGCGGCGGTCGGGGTCGCCGCGTCGGTCCAGCGGTAGGTGCGGTCCACGTTGCCGTACAGGTTCTTCGTCAGGATGCCGTTGATGGTTCCGTCCGAGCCGCCCGTCCCGAACACGGCGTTCTGGGTCCCGGCCGTGCGGAAGCCCAGCTCGAACACGGGGCGGTCGCCGCCGGTCAGCCGCCGCGCCAGCTCGCGCAACCGGGTGCCCTGTACGGCGTTTTCCTGCCACAGCGCCGACGACGTATCGCTGAACAGCGCCGCCTTGATGTCGGGCAGCAGCGCCTGATAGTCGCTCTGGGGGTAGCGCTGCGGCCCCAGTCCGGCAAGCTGCGCGGCGGCCAGGGTGTAGTCGCCCAGCCACTGGAACTCGAAGTCCTGGTCCATCACGCCGCACAGGGGCAGCGCGGCGGCGTAGTTCACCTTGCTGCGCCCCTGCGCCAGCGTTTCCTTCTCGACAGCGGCCCCCGCGACGTGCCCGCCCATCGACACGCCCATGATGAGGTACTTGCCCGGCGCGGCGTATTTGCCGCCCGTCAGGGTGCCGAAGGCCAGGGCCAGGGCGTTCGTGTCCTCGACCCCGGCGCGCACGTCGTAGTAGTTGGCCGAGTAGCTGCTCGCGGCCCAGGCGTAGCCCTGCGCCACCAGGTAGCTCCGGATGGGCGGCGCCGACACGCTCAGGTTCTCGCCCGTGCCCGCGTAGCCGTGCGCGTACATGACCAGCGCGCCGTTCCAGTTGTCCGGCACCTCGATGAGGTAGCTCGCTGGTCCCTGGATGCCCGCGTAGGTGCCCTGGTACAGCTGCGCGCCGGCCAACGCGGTCTGGGTGGGCACGGCGGCCTTGAAGGTGCGCGTGTCCTGGGCGCGGGTCTCGGGGGGGGCCGCCACCTGGGAGCACCCGGCGAGCAGGCCGGTACACAGGGACAGCAGCAGCGTGGCAGAGCGGGTTCGGACCGACATGGAGACCTCCAGAAGACGGCGCGCGCAGCCTGCGGGCAGACGGGCGGGGCCGGAAGAACGGCGAACAGGTTGATGAGAGGCAGGTGTCATTAGGACCTTGTTTTTCCTCAATGTCAACTGCCAAGGGGCCGGGGAACCGCCGCTGCCAGGGGCGCGTACCCGGAAGTGTGAATAGACGAGGAGTCGGATGTGGATGTCTGGGGTGCGGCGGCGGCACGCTGCTGGTGCTGGTGCTGGTCGGGGTGCTGGCCTGGAATTTCGTGCTGCAACCCGCGCGCAGCTTCCTGGCCGGGTGGCAACCCGCGGCCCAGACCCAGACGGGCGGCGCGGGCAGCGCGGCTCCGTCCCCCACCGGCAACGTGGCGGCGGCCGTGACCAGCAGCGACCTCCAGAAGTTCGTGCGGGTGCGCCGCGACGTGCGCACGGCCCTGGGCACCAACTTCAGCGACCTGAACACGCTGTGGCAGGGCATCCAGAACGGGCAGACGCCTACGCTGCTCCAGGTCGTGAACACCATCCGCCAGACCGGCGGCAGCGTGCAGGCTGCCCGCGCCGCGCAGGCCCAGGCCCTCGGGCGGGAGAACCTGAGCGCCGAACGCTACGCCGTGATCCGCAGCGCCGTGAACCGCGCCCTGGGCGTGCCCAGCATTGACTTCGCGCAGGCGGCGAACGACCTGCAAAACGGCCGGGTCCCCAACCTGACCCGCGACGTCCAGACCGCGACCGCCCAGGAACGCCAGCTCGTCGCGCCCTTTCAACGGGAGCTGACCGAAACGGCCGCGATGGGACTGTTGGGCCTCTAAGCTCCGGACAAAAGCGGGCGCCTTCCCTCGTGGGGGCGCCCGTCTTGCGTGCATCGGGGGCGCCCAGCCTCTGCCGGGGCAGGGCCCCCGCCCCCTACTTTCTCCCAGCTCTTAGCCCAGTCTTTAGTGTGGGTCTGGCCCCACCGCCGCCGACCGGCGCCTCCGCTAGGCTGGGCGATATGATGACTTCCCTCTCCCCCACCGCCGCGTCGGAAGCGCTGTTCGCCCGCGCCCGCGCGGTGACGCCCGGCGGCGTGAACAGTCCGGTGCGGGCCTTTCGCAGCGTGGGCGGCACGCCCCGGTTCATCGCCTCGGCGCGCGGCGCGTATCTCACCGACGCCGACGGCCAGACCTACATCGACTACATCGGTTCATGGGGCCCGATGATCCTGGGCCACGACCACCCAGCGGTGCGTGAAGCCATCGCCGGGGCACTGGGCAGCGGCACGAGCTTCGGCGCGCCCAACGAGCGCGAGGTGCAACTCGCCGAACTCGTCACGCGCCTGACCGGAGCCGAGCGGGTGCGCTTCGTGAGCAGCGGCACCGAGGCCACCATGAGTGCGCTGCGGCTGGCACGCGGTTTTACCGGCCGCAAGTATATCCTCAAGTTCCGGGGCAACTACCACGGCCACGCCGACGGCCTGCTCGTCGAGGCGGGCAGCGGCCTCATGACGAACGCGGGCGAACTCGGCGCCGCCGCGCCCAGCAGCGCGGGGGTGCCCGAGGAGTACGCGGCCCTGACCCTGGTCAGCGAGTACAACGACCCCGCCGCCCTCGACGCCCTGATGGCCGAGCGCGGCCACGAGATCGCCGCCGTGATCTTCGAGCCGGTCGTGGGCAATGCCGGCGTCCTGATTCCCACCCCCGAATTTCTCGCGGCCCTGCACCGCGTCAAGGGATCGGGCACCGTCCTGATCGCCGACGAGGTCATGACCGGCTTCCGGCTCTCGCTGAACGGCGCGACCGGGCTGCTGGGCCTGTCCCCCGACCTGACCTGCTGGGGCAAGATCATCGGCGGGGGGCTGCCGGTCGGGGCCTACGGCGGCCGGGCCGAGATCATGGACTTCGTCTCCCCGCAGGGGCCGGTGTACCAGGCCGGCACCCTGAGCGGCAACCCCCTGGCGATGGCCGCCGGACTGGCGACCCTGGGCGCGCTGGAAGCCGACCCCGGCCTGTATGCCCGGCTCGACGCCTACACGGGGGCGCTGGGCGAGGGCCTGATCCGTGAGGCGCGCGCGGCCGGCGTCCCCCTGAGCGTCAACCGGGTCGGGTCGATGCTCACGGCCTTCTTTCAGGACGTGCCTCACGGCTCGGTGTGTAACTACGCCGACGCGGCGCGCAGCGACACGCGGGCCTTCGCGGCGTGGTTCCAGGAGTTGCTCGCACGCGGCGTGTACTGGGCGCCCTCGCAGTTCGAGAGCATCTTCACTGGCGCGGCCCACACCGACACCGAACTGAACGCCACGCTGGAGGCGGCCCGCGCGGCCTTCCAGACCCTGCCGGGAGGAACGCTGTGACGCAATTGAACAGCTTGCAAGACGTGAGCCGCATCCTGCGCGACCACAAGGTCATCGCCGTGGTGGGCTTTCATCCCGACCCTATGAAGCCCGCGCATTACGTTCCCGAATACATGTACCGCCAGGGCTACACCATCATTCCGGTCAATCCGGCGCTGGCGGCGCGCGGCGAGAGCTTTTTCGGCAGCCGGGCCGTCTCGACCCTCGCCGAGATTCCGGGGCCAGTGGACGTGGTCGAGGTCTTCCGGCGCAGTGACAAGGTCGGAGTCCACCTCGCCGACATGCTCGCCATGAAGCCGCTGCCGAAGGTCGTGTGGCTGCAGCAGGGCATCCGCAATGAGGAGGTCGCCGCCGAACTGCTCGCGCGCGGCGTGGATGTGGTGCAGGACCGCTGTATGCTCGCCGACCACCGCGCGCTGCTGTGAGGCCCGTCGCCCATCTAAACCGCGACACCCGGCTGTGCATGAGCCTCGCCGGGCGGCCAGGCAACTTCGGCACCCGCTTTCACAACTGGCTGTACGCAGCGCTGGACCTCAACTACGTCTACAAGGCCTTCACGACCACGGACCTGCCAGGCGCGGTCGCGGCATCCGGGCGCTGGGGGTCAGGGGCTGCGCGGTGTCCATGCCCTACAAGGAAGCCGTGATCCCACTGCTCGACGAGCTGGACCCCTCGGCCGCCGCCATCGGATCGGTCAACACCGTCGTGAACGAGGACGGCTTCCTGCGCGCCTATAACACCGATTACACGGCAATCCGGCTGCTGGTCGGGGAGCACCGGCTTGACCCGGCCCAGACGGTGGCCGTGCGCGGCAGCGGCGGGATGGGCAAGGCCGTGGCCTGTGCGCTCCGCGACGGGGGCTTCACCCGCGGCACGCTGGTGGCCCGCAACGAGGCGGCGGGCCGGGCGCTGGCCGGGCGCTGCGGCTGGGACTGGCAACCTGCGCCCGTGGCCGCTGATCTCCTCGTCAACGTGACGCCCATCGGTATGGCGGGCGGCCCGGAGGCGGACGCCCTGGCCTTCGCGCCCGACCTCGTCGCCCAGGCCCGCACGGTGTTCGACGTGGTGGCCCTCCCTGCCGAGACCCCACTGATCCTGGAGGCCCGCGCGCAGGGCCGCCCCGTCATCACCGGACTGGAGGTCGTGGCCCTGCAGGCCCTCGAACAGTTCGTGCTGTATACCGGCGTGCGCCCCAGCCCCGAACAGGTGCGCGACGCGGTAGCCTACGCCCGGAACTGACCTGAGGGTTCCCTCCTATCCAGCCTAGAGGCGTCTTTCAGAAGTAACGGAACACGCCTCCAGGCAGGGCGAGATCAGGCCAGGGGGCCGGAGCCCTCCGCTTCCGGCCGGGTCGCCACGATCCGGATTTCGCCGTAGCTGTCCGTCTGCTCGGCCTGGAACTGGCCCTCCTTGACCCCCTCCAGCAGCGCGGAAAAGTAGGTCGTGCGCTCACCCCAGCCCTGGGCCGGAACGCCGCGGAAGGTGAAGTGCCGCAGCCGCTCGCCAAAGGCCACGAGCGAACGCAGGGCGTCGGCGAGAGTCAGCCGCTCGCGTGACAGCAGGGGGACCTCGACCTGCCGCACTGCGTTCTGGGCCGCCTGCACCAGCCGCGCCAGACTGCGGCCGGGCGTGCGCCGCGCCTCGCGGCGGGGCAGGTCAACCGGCGCGGCCCGGCCCGGAATCAGGCCCTCGCGCTCGCGGCGCCGGGCGGCCAGAAAACCCACCAGCCGGTCGAGTTCGGCCAGCGCCTCGACCCCGCCGGCCAGGTCCTGCGCGGCGCCCTCGTCCCAGGAGTCCTCGCCGGGCAGCGCTGGTTCGGCGTTGGGAGGGGGCAGCAGCAGCCTGGCCTTCAGGGCGATCACGCCCGCCAGAGTGGGCAGCAGCTCGGGCCAGCGGCGGGCCAGGGCCGACACGTCCCCGCCGCCCACCTGCGCTGCCCAGGCCAGCACCTCGCGGGTCAGGCGCAGCAGCGGCACCTCACCGGGGGACAGACGCCCTGCGCGCAGCGCCGAGGCGAGTTCGCTCAGCGTGCCCCGGAACACCGGGAGCTGAACCACGAAGCCCTGCGGCGAGGCGGTCTCGGACGTGGGCCGGACTGCGCCGGGGTCCCGGATCTCGGGCAGGGACAGGCGCGGCGTCACCGGCCGATTGTAGGACAAAAGGAGCGGCGGCCCCGCCGCTGTGGCAGGGGCCGCCGCCCGGAATCCTGGAAGGATCAGGGGGTGCTGGGGGTCGTGGGCGTCTCGGTCGCGGGCGTACCCGTGGCCGGGGTCTCAGTCGCGGGGGTCTGGGTGGCCGCGCCGCTGCCGGAGGTGCTGCCGCCCTCCGCCGGAGTTTCGGTGGCGGGCGTGCCGGTCGCCGGGGTGCCCGTCGCAGGCGTACCCGTACCGGTCGCGGGCGTGGTGGTCTTGGGCGCGGCGGCGGCCACACGCTTGGCTTGGGCATCGAGCACCGTCTGGAGGCGGTTGGTCGGCTTGAGGGCCGCCACCTGCTCGGCGATGAACTTCTGGCCCGCTTCACTCTTCTTGCTCGCCAGCACCTGCTCCTCGATCTGGGCGCGCACGGCGCTCAGGGGCTGGGTGGTGGCCCGCTTGAGGTCGGTGACGTAGGCGACCGAGAAGCGCTGGCCGGCCGGCACGACCGGCGAGAGGCTGCCCTCGCCCACGCTGCGCAGGTTGGGGCCGAAGACGGCCGTCTCCAGCTCGGTGCCGAGCTTCTGGTCGCCCGAGGTCACGGCGCCGCGCTCGCTCACGGTGCCGCCTGCACGGGTCGCCGCAGCGACGAACTCGCCCTGGCCGTCCCAGTCGGTGCGGAAGGCTTCGGCCTGGGTGTGGGTGGCGAAGCTGGCCTCGTCCACCGTGGCGCTGCCCGGAGTCTCGAACTGGGCGACGTTCTGGCGGTAGAACGCCTGCACGTCACTGTCGGCCACCTTCACGTCACGCGCGCCATAGGCACTCAGGGCGCTGGCGATCTCCTGGCGGGTGCCCACCAGATCGAGCTTCAGTTTCTCGGCGATGGCCGGGGCCGCGTAGCCGCTGATGAGCTGCTGCACGATCTGGGGCTTGAGGCCGGTGTTGACCAGCCCCGCGACCTGCTCGGCCGGCAGCTGCTGGAAGATCTGCGCGATCTGCTGGTTGTTGACGACCTGCTCGACAACGTCCGCGTAGGGGATGTTCTGGCCCGACACGGTCGCCACGGTGGGGTTCTCGACCTTCCAGGCCGGGTCCACGTACTCGATCTTGGCGTCCTTCTGGAGGCCGTCGAGCCACTTCTCGACCACGGCGTCCTTCTTCTGCTGGGTGACGGTGGCCTGCACCTGCGCCGACACTTCCGAGAAGGGCCGGGTGGCGGGCGCGAGGTAACGCTCGACCTTCACGATGTAGAACTTGCCGCCGCTGGGGATCACGTCGGTCACGCCGCCGCTCTGCAGGGCGAAGGCCGCCGCACCGACCTCGGTGGGCAGCGCTACCTGCGCCACCGGGCGCGGGCTGCCGTTCTCGACTGGGCCCAGGGCACCGCCCCGGTCCTTGAACTCGGTGCTGTTGGCGCTCGCCAGAGCAGCGAAGTCCGCCCCCTGCGCGCGGGCCTGGGTCAGCAGGGCGTCGGCCTTGGCACGGTCGGCGACCACGATCTGGCGGCCCACGATGCGGGCGTCACTCTGGTACTGGCTCTGGTTGAGGTCGTAGTAGGTCTGCGCCTCGGCCGTGGTGGCGGCGGGCACGTCCTTCTGCAGCGACTCGACCTTGCGCTGCACCGCCAGCTGGTCCCGCACCTGGGTCCGGTAGGCCGCGTCGGTCAGACCCGCGCCCTGCAGGGCGTCGGTCCAGGCCTTGTTGTCGGTCAGGCTGCGCGCCTCACGGAACTTCTTGACCTCGGCGTCCACGTCCTGACGGCTCACGTTGATGTCACTGGCGGCCTGGGTATACAGCGCGCGGCGCACGCTCTGCGAGACCACATAGGTCTTGAAGTCGTCGCCCAGCAACCCGGTGTCGGTGCTGGCCAGGACGGGGTTGCTGCGCCGCGCCGCTTCGAGCTCCTCGACCGTCACGGTCGCCCCGTCCACACGCAGGGCCGGCGTGCCGGTCTGACGGCCGAACAGGCCGCCCGCGCCGCCGCCGCTCAGCGAGGGCACGAACTGGTAGGCCATCCCCACCACGAGTAGCAGGGCCAGAACGATCAACAGACCGTTCACGAGTGGTTTTCGTTTCACTTGATCTCCTTGGGGCAAAATGCTAGGGTACCTGAGCTTTCGCGCTCGTAGCTCAGCTGGATAGAGCGTTGGCCTCCGAAGCCAAAGGCCGCTGGTTCAAGTCCAGTCGAGCGCACCACTTCAATCCCGGTTTCTTTTCGCGCCGCCCCCAGGGGCGGCGTTCGGGTTGTTGGGGCGCAAAACCCCTGGTCGCAGGCACACGTCGTCAAGTCTAGCACGCGTCCTGAAGGGTAGATGAAGCGGACTTAAGCCGTGTGGCACGTCACTTTACCCCCGCCTTACCCCACGCCCCCGGGGTGGGCGTCCCGTCCCGGAGGCGCGGGCGTATGGTGGCCGGGTGAAACGCCTTTTCCCGCCGCACCGGGGCGCGGCCCTGGCGGCCCTGATGCTGTGCGCGCTGCTCGGAGCCTGTCAGAAACAGCCGGCGGCCGAGGACCTCACGTCGCGCGTGCTGTTCACCGCCAATGGATCCTACGACTCCAGCGCCGACGCCCGCACCCGCGAGGGCCACGGCGTGCGCCGCGTGCGCTGGGACCGGCGTCCTCCCCTGCCCGCCAGCAGCGTGCAGGTGGAGTACGACAGCGACCTGCGCCCCCTGGCCTGGATCATGACCGTGCGCGGCGCGCAGTTCTCAGCCGCCGACCTCGCTGCCGGGCAGGGCCGCGCCGTCCAGACGGAGCAGGGACCGGGCACTGTCATCCAGGGGGGCCGCCTGAAGGACGTGCTCGTGCTGCCGGGCCAGAGCGAATTGCGGCTGCTGACGCGCGGCTACGTCACGCAACTTCAGCCCACGCTGCTTCCCGCCTTCACGCCCTGAGCCCCCAGGGCACGCGTCCGGGGGTTCACAGTGACGCCTCCTTCGTGGGCTGAAGCCCTTAACAGCTCAGCGCGCCGTGTTGCGCCCGGCAGCCTTGGCCTCGTAGAGCCGGGCGTCGGCGCGGGCGAACAGCGCGGCGGGCGAGTCGGCCTCGCCGCGCAGGGCCGCCACCCCGAAACTCGCGGTCACGGCCAGCCCCGCCAGAGCGCTGCGCTCGACCTCGCTGCACAGCGTCTCGGCGAGGGCCAGGGCGTCGGTGCGCGGCACGCCCGGCAACACGATCAGAAATTCCTCGCCGCCCCAGCGCCCCACCGTCCCGCCCAGGCCCCCCACATTGCGCCGCAGCCGCTTGGCGAAGGCCCGCAGCACGTCGTCGCCCGCGCCGTGACCGTGCTGATCGTTGACCTGCTTGAAGCGGTCGATGTCGGTCACGATGATGCTCAGGGGCGTGCCGCTGCGCCGGGCATAGACGGCCGTCTTGCCGAGATGTTCTTCCAGCGCCGCGCGGCCCAGGGTCCCCGTCAGGGCGTCGAGACGTGCGGCGCGCAACTGGCTGCTCGTCTCGGCATAGACCGTGAGATGCACCTCGGTGAAGCGCATCAGGCTGAAGCCCAGGACGGCGACGGCGGGCAGGGCCAGCCCGGCCGCACGCCACAGGTCCGCCGCTTCGCCGGTCGGGGGCCACATCACGAGCACCAGCGTGAGCAGCAGCCCCAGCGCCGCCGCGAAGGCCGTGCCCAGCACCGACCCCAGGAAGACAAAGAGCGCCAGCACGATGACCCCCAGCCACACCAGCAGTTCGTCCGGACTGGCCCCCCGCTGCCCCAGCCGGGCCGCCCACAGCGTCACGAGCAGCAGGGCCGGCAGCGCCCACACGACCTCGGCCAGCAGGCGACCGGGCTTCTGGCGGGCCAGGCTCAGGGAGCTCAGGACCACGCCCAGCAGGGCCACCAGGGCGACGAAGGCCCGGAGCTGCGCCGTGCCGTCCTGTGACTGGCCCGCTAGGAACAGAAAATGCAGCAGCACGGCGGCACACAGCCCCAGACGGAGGCGTTCGCGCAGGTGCCACAGCAGATTCCGCTCAACATCCACAGCCATACCCCCGCCCGTGGGCTTCCATAGGCGCGGGGCCGCTGCGCCCTGCCCCCTCCTCCAGTTGCCTCTCCCGGCTCCGCGCCGGAGGAGGGCCGCCGCGCTGGCCCCGTTCCGAAAGACCTCCGAGCCGCCGTTCTCCCCTCATCCACTGCCACGCGGACCTTCTCCCCTGTCACGGGCCCGGCTCTGACAGACCGAGAGAAGAGTAACAGCTCCCTCCCGGAGTGCCCACGCTTTCGGCCGACCGCCCCCGATGGGGGCCACGACACGCCGCAAGTCTGACTTTCACCGCCACCGCGAACTACGAAAACGCCCCGGCCAGGACCACAGCGGGCCAGGGCCGGGGCAGCCGGAAAGACGCTTAGAGCAGTTCCTCCGGACGGAAGAACAGACCCAGTTCGCGCTCGGCACTTTCGCTGCTGTCGCTGCCGTGGGTGACGTTCTCGCCCGTGGTAGTGGCGAAGTCGGCACGGATGGTGCCGGGGGCGGCGTTGGCCGGGTTGGTGGCGCCCATCATGCCGCGCCAGCCGGCGATGGCGTTCTCGCCTTCCAGGGCGATGGCGACGACCGGCCCGCCGGTGATGAAGCTCACCAGTTCGCCGAAGAAGGGACGCTCGCGGTGCTCGCCGTAGTGGTTTTCGGCGGTCGCGCGCGAGATCACCATCTGCTTGAGGCCCACCACGCGGTAGCCCTTGCGCTCGATGCGCGCGAGAATCTCGGGGGTCAGGCCGCGGCGGACGCCGTCGGGCTTGATCATGGCAAAAGTGCGTTCCATAGCGTTCCGGAGCATAGCAGACGGCGGGCTAGACGTTTCCGGTGCCGCCCGGTCCCGCCACCTCACGCCGCAGCCGCAGCCGCACCTCGCTCAGCCGGCCGGGACCAAACACGCCGCGCAGCAGCACCCGGCCGGCGCGGTCGGTCAGGACCGGTACGTCGTGGCCGTACAGGCGCTCCCACTCGGGGTCGCCGCCGACCTCACGCCGCTCGTATACGAAGCCGTAGCGCTCCAGACGTTCCTCGGCCTGTTCGCACAGGTGGCACCCCAGGCGGCTGTACAGGTACAGTCCGGCCTCGGGACTGGCCCCCGGCCCCGGCTCAGGCATGGGCCGGGCTGCCGGCCCGGGGACGTTCCAGCAGGGCCATCGCCATGACGGGCGCGTACATGTCACGCGAGGTCAACAAGTCGCCGGCCATCGAGTAGGTCCGCAGCACCTGTCCGCCCTGGCGCACGGCGTAGATCTGTCCCTCCGCGCTGACCTGAAGCAGCCAGGTGGCGTCGGCCGGTTCGCCGACCAGGGTCTCCAGGGCGAAGGCCGTGCCGGAGCTGCCGTCGGCGCCTACCCGGCGCAGCTTGCGCGCCACACTGTCCACGATGTACACGTTGCCGGCGGCGTCCACGCTCAGGCCCTCCAGGGGGCGCAGGCCCTCGCTGCCCTTGTCGAGCCGGAAGGCGTAGCGGCTGAGGTACTCGCCCTGCGCCGTGAAGCGCTGCACCTCGCAGTTGCCGTGGTCGAGCACGTAGACTTCGCCGGCCGGCGACGCCGCGATGGCAGCCGGCTGCCCGAACCGCCCCATACCGCTGCCACGCCCGCCGAACCGCCGCACGAACTTGCCCTGGGCGGTGAACACACTCACGGCGTGCGACTCGGCGTCTAGGACATATAGTTCCTGGCCGATCATGGCGAGACCCACCGGGCGCAGCAGTTCACCCTCGGCCAAGCCGTAGGCCCCGAAGGCCAGCACCTCGCGGCCCTGGGCATCGAGCTTGCGGATCAGGGGACCGCCCTTGCCCTGGCGCAGGTCCACCAGGGCGATATACAGGTGGCCCTGACGGTCGCCCACGATGGCCCCCGGCGCGCCCGGCAGCCCAGCCTCGCCGCTCGACTGGTCGCGCAGGCTCAGGCGCAGCTTGCCGTGCAGGTCGAGCAGCCGCAGCGTGCCGTGCCGCTCCTGAATACTGATCGCCAGCGCCACCGGATCGTCGAAGGTCTCGTCGCTCAGGACCCCGGCGTCGATCCGCGCGATCACCTCGTCGAGGGTGGGGCGGCCGGCGGGATCTTTTTCGATCATGTTCAGCACGAGGTCGCTGAACTTGCCCGGCACGTCCAGTCGGACCTGCTTGGGAGGCTTGGGCGACTCGAACACCTGCTGATGCACGACCGCCTCGTAGCTGCCCCGGAAGGCGGTCTGGCCCGTGATCATCTCGTACGCCAGCAGGCCCAGCGAGTACACGTCACTGCGGGCGTCTACGCGGTTGCCCTTGGCCTGCTCGGGTGCCATGTAGATGGGCGTGCCCACCCGCGCGCCAGTCATGGTCAGGCGGGTCAGGACCTTGCCGACCGCGATGCCGAAATCCATGAGCTTGACTCCGCCGTCGCGCAGCTGCCCGCCGTTCAGGGCGCCCTGCGTGACCATCACGTTGGCCGGCTTGATGTCGCGGTGCACCACGTTCTGCATGTGGATATGGCGCAGGGCGTCGGACAGCGCCCGCAGAATCTGCACGCTCTCGTCGAAGCCGAGTTCGCGTTCCTCGAGGAGGGCTTCGAGGCTCTGGCCGTCGAGGAACTCCATGGCGATGTAGTGCTCGGGGTCCTGCATGCGGTAGTCGTAGACCCGCACGATGTTGGGGTGGCTGAAGCGTTTGAGCACCTCCGCCTCGCGGTAGAACCGCTTGACGAATTTGGCGTCGGCGAGGTACTTCTCCTGCGGCACCTTGAGGGCCACAACCTTGCCGTCGTTCTTGCGCTGGGCGCGGTACACACTGCCCATGCCGCCTACCCCTACGCGGTCGAGCACCTCGTACTCCTGAAAGTGGAGGTCACTGACCGTCAGGCTGGTCGGGGCGCGCGGGGCCGGCGCCGTGGGCTTGGCGGTGCGCTGCACCCGCACCGGGCGCGCCCGTTCGAGCAGCCGCAACCCACCGGTCCGCAGCCGGGGCAGCTGCGGCGCTCCGAGCGTGAAGGCCGCGCCGCCCAGCAGGGTCACCACCGCGACGAGCAGCCCCTGGGTCCGTGCCAGACGCCTCAGCAGGTCGCCCTCGGTGGCGCCCAGGTTCACGGCGATCAGGAACAACGCCAGTACGGTGCCTGCCACCGCCAGAACCGCGCTCAGGGTGCGCTCGGACATCCGGATGAGCAGCAGCAGCGTGACCACGAACAGGGCCACCAGCAGGGCGGTGTTCACGCGGGGTCCGGTCGGCGCGGCGGGCAGGAAGAGGCAGGAGACACCATCCCCACTGTTATAACCGCCCCCGCTTGCAGCGTGCTTACAACGCCAGACCGCCGGCGCCCGCGCGCCCCCGGGAACTCACCGTGGGGGCGGCGCGGGCGCCGGAAAATCCGCCGGGCTATCAGCCCTGGCGGGGCTCGCTGGGCGTCACGGCCTGGGGTGTGACCGCCTGCGCCATGACCACCTGGGGCTGGGCGGCGATGACCTGGGTGACGGGCTGGGCCGGAGCTGGCTGAGCCTGGGCAGCTGGCGCGTCGCGCATGGCGCCGTCGAAATCTTCCTTGAGGCCCTGGGTGCTGCGGCGGAACTCGCGCAGCGCCCCCCCCAGACTCTTGCCGAGGTCGGGCAGTTTGCGCGGCCCGAATACGAGCAGCGCGACGATCAGAATGACGAGGATTTCTCCGGGACCGAGGTTGGGCATGGGGTGGACCTCCAGGGGAAGAACGGGCGTGAACACCGCTTTGCCGCCGAGTCTAGTCCTTCCGCGCGCCGGGGCGGATGCGCCGCGGGTGAGAAGCCGCGCAGACTTCAGGAGGGTCGGCGCTTCCCGGTCCGGGCGGCGCGGAAGGGGCCTTTGGACCCTCCGCCGGGCCGCCGCGGCGAGGCTCAGTCCTCGCGCACGCCGCCCGCCGTCCAGGCCGGGGTGGCGTCGCGGTAGGCGCGCAGGGTGCCGTCCATGAAGGCCACGTACAGCGCGCCCCCGGCCGCCAGAGGCGTGGCCTGCACGCCGGTGCGCTCGCGCCGGGTCCAGCGCACCGCGCCCGTGGCGAGGTCGAGCACCGCCAGTTCGCCCAGCTCGGAGGCGATGTACACCAGCCCGCCGCTGATGACCGGGCTGGCCGTGACCCGGCCCTCCAGCGCGTGCGCCCACAGGTCCTCGCCGTCCGAGAGCCGCAGGGCCCGCACCACCCCCCCCCACCCGGCCACCACGACCACCCCATGCCCCCCGGCCGGACCACGCGCCACCTCGGCAGGCGCCGCAGTGGCCAGCAGAGGCGCCGCCACTGCCGAACGGGCGATGGCAGGCGAGGCCCAGACCTCGTCTTCCAGGTCGTAGGTCCACAGGATGGGTTCGTCGGCCCTGAGCGCCGCGCGCCCCGACGCCGCACTCAGACGCAGGGCGTGAACTTCGCCCGGCCAGGTGGCGATGACGAGTGTGGCCTCGGCCGGGCCGGTGGGCAACAGGGCCGGGGTCGCGTGGACCGTGCCCACCTCGACTTTCCACAGCGGGCCGCCGCTGCGGGCGTCAATGGCGTGCAACCAGCCGTCCTCGTCACACAGCAGCGCGGCCCCTGCCCAGATGACCGGGCTGGCAGCCAGCGGCCCCCCGGTACGGTAGGCCCAGGCCAGCTCGCCGGTGCGCAGGTTCAGGGCGTGCAGGTGGCCGTCGCGGCTGGCAGCCAGCACCCGGTCGGCCCAGACGGTCGGCGCGCCCGTGAACTCGGCGCGGGCCTGGTGACGCCAGACCTCCTGGCCGCTCTGCAGTTCGGCGCGGCGCAGGGTGCCGTCCCAGGCACCGTACAGGACGTGCCCCCCCAGGAAGGTCGCTGGGGCCGTCACCTCGTCACGCGCCGCGAAGGTTGCGTAGGGCCGGCCCGAGGTATGGGTCAAGACGAGTTGCCCGCCGCGCGTGCCCACAGCCACGAGGTCCCCCTCGCCCACCACCGCCGCCGGCCACGTCACCTCGCCGGGCAGCGGCACGCTCCAGGCCTCCTGCAACCGGGACGCGCGGGCCGGACCGTCGGGGTGTTCGCCGCTGCGCACGCGCCCGCCCCGGTACTGCCCGCGCGCGTGGGCGGTCCACACGTCGCGCCGCGCCAGCGCCCACAGGTGCGCGAGCACCTCGCCGCTGTCAGGCCGGCGCTCGGGCCGCTTGGCCAACAGGGCCAGCAGCACCTGCGCCACCGCGTCGGGAATGGCCGGATTGAGTTCGCGCGGGTCGGGCGCGGCCTCGTAGACATGCTGGTACAGCACGCTCTGGTCGCTGTCACCCACGAACGGCGGACTGCCGCACGCCACGCGGTACAGCACCGCTCCCAGCGCGTACAGGTCGCTGCGGGCGTCCACGCCGGTGCCCTTGGCCTGCTCGGGGGCCATGTAGGCCGGCGTCCCCAGCGTGACCCCGCTGCGCGTGAGGTGCCGGGTGTGCTCCGAGAGGGCCACCAGGCCGAAGTCCATGATGCGCGGCAGTCCCGCGCCGTCGAGTAGCACGTTGCCGGGCGTGAGGTCGCGGTGCACGATGCCCTGGGCGTGCACGAAATGCAGCGCCCGCGACGCGAAAGCCGCCGCCGTGAGAAAGCGCGCCAGCGGTCCCGGCGCGTCCTCCAGCGGCCCCAGCGCCGTGATCGGGCCGCCGGTGAGCAGCGGCATGGTGAAAAAAGGCCGCCCACCCTCCGGCTCCTCGCCCAAGTCGAGCACCGACACTACGCCGGGGTGGGTCAGGCGCGCCAGCGTGCGGACCTCGCGCAGAAAACGGCGGCGGTCGGACTCGGGCACGTGGGCGTGCATGACCTTGACCGCCACCTCGCGGTCCAGCAGGGCGTCGCCGGCGCGGAACACCTGCGCGCTTCCCCCCTCGCCCAGCAGGGCGCGCAGGTCGTAGCGGCCGGCCAGCAGCGTCCCGGTTTCCAGCGGCATCTCTCCTGCAGTGTAGTACGGCGCGGTGTTCCCCGGCTCTGATGACAAAGGCGGGTGGGAAGCGGAGACCAGGAACCGGCCCCTCGCTTCCCACCCTGTCCGTGGGGTTTAGTGCTCGTCCATCCCTTCCATGTGGGCGTGACCGTGCTCGAGTTCCTCGGCGGTCGCGTCGCGCACGTTCAGGACCGTCACGTCGAAGTTCAGGACCTGCCCGGCCAGCGGGGGGTTGAAGTCCACCTGCACGGTGTCGCCGTCGATGGCAAGCACGGTGAAGGGCAGCACGCTGCCATCCTCGGCCTGGGCGTAGTAGGTCGCGCCGACCTCGATGTCGTCCTCGAAGTCCGAGCGTTCGAGGTCCTCGATAGCGTCCTCATCACGCACGCCGTACCCATCCTCGGGCTGCACAACGACCTGCATGCTGTCGCCGGTCTGCTTGCCGTCGAGCGCGCGCTCCAGGCCCGGAATGATGTTGTTGTGGCCCTGGAGGTACACCAACGGCTCGCCGGGTTCGCTCTGGTCGATGACCTCGCCGTCTACCGTGAGCTTGTATTCGAGTTCGACGACTTTGTCCTGGGTGATGTTCATAGGTGGTTCCTCCTCGCCCCGGCCCGGTCGGGGCCAGCGGCGCTGTACGCCCAAGTCTATCAAGCCCCTTCTGTGCCGCAGGGACCGGCGCCTTTATGCTGGCCCTCATGCCCCTGCCTGCTTCCCCCGTTCCGCCCGCGTTCCCCAAGCATGTCAGTGTCGAGGAGGCGCGCGCCATGCTCGCGGCGCTGCTGCCCGACCCCGGTACGGAGACAGTCGGGGTCTCGCAGGCCCTAGGCCGGGTTCTCGCGCAGGACCTCGCAGCACGGGTCAGCCATCCCTCGGCCACCGAAAGCGCGCTGGACGGCGTCGCCTGCCGCGAGGCCGACACGCGGAGCGCGGGCCAGGCGGCCCCCGTGCTCCTGAAGGTCGTGGGCGAGAGCCGGGCGGGCGAGCCGTTCACCGGCGAGGTGGGACCGGGCGAGTGCGTGCGGATCTACACGGGCGCCCCGATGGCGCGCGGCACCGACGCGATCTGCCCGGTCGAGCAACTCCGCGACCAGGGGACGGACGCTGTGGAGCTGCTGCGCGCCGCCAGTCCCGGCGACGTGCGCCCCGAGGGCGGCGATTTCCGCGCGGGCGAGGTGGTCATGCGCGCGGGGCTGCCCCTCACCTCGCCCCGGCTGGCGCTGGCGACTGCGCTGGGTCACGCCGAGGTCATGGTGCGGCGGCGGCTGCGCGTGGCCCTGCTCTCGACCGGTGACGAGGTGGTCGCCCCCGGCACCCCGCTGCAGCCGGGGCAGGTTTACGACAGCAACAGCGTGGGCCTGGGCGCCATGCTGCGTGAGGCGGGCTGCGAGGTGGTGCCGCTGGGTCACGCCCCCGACCGCCCCGAGGCGCTGGAGGACGCCATCGCGCGGGCGGGCGGCGCCGACGTGCTCCTGAGCAGCGGAGGCGTGAGCATGGGCAAATACGACTTCATGCGCGACCTCCTGATCGACCACGGCCGGGTGTCGTTCTGGAAGGTGCGGATGCGCCCCGGCGGTCCCGCACTCCTCGGCGGCTGGAAGGGCCTACCGGTGTTCGGGCTACCCGGCAACCCGGTGAGCAGCCTCGTGGTCTTTCACGTGATCGTGCGCCCGGCGCTGACCGGCCAGCCGGTGCAGACCCTGCGCCTGCGCGCCGCGACTCCCTTCCGGACCCTGAATGATAAGACCGCCTTCTGGCGCGCGAACATCACGGGCGGACAGGTCAGCGACTACGGCCGACAGGGCAGCGGCGTGCTGCGGTCCCTGAGCGACGCGGGCGCCCTCGTCATCGTCCCCGAGGGCCAGCAGGTGGAAGTGGGGGACGAGGTGGACGTAATCCTGCTGTAGACCGGCATGGAAAACCCCGCCACCGGGGATGCGGTCGGTGGCGGGGCAACGTGGAGGTTCTGGTATCGCAGGTGGTGCTAGGGGGTGCTCAGTCGCCGCCGAGAAAGACGGGAGCGCCCAGGCCAGTCTCGTTCTCGCTGTAGCCCTGCTCGCTGTGGGCGCTCTGGTCAATGCCCGCGACTTCCTGGCTGGCCGGCACCCGCAGCGGCATGATCACGCCCACGAGCTTGAGCAGGACGAAGGAACCGACGCCCGCCCAGACGACGCTGGCGACCACGCTGATGATCTGCGTGAGCATCTGCTCGCCCCAGGGCTTGCCGCTGCCGGTCGTGAAGGCCAGCGCGCCGGTCAGCAGGGCGCCCACGATCCCGGCGACGCCGTGGCAGGCGAACACGTCGAGGCTGTCGTCGGCGCGCAGGCGGTGCTTGAGCTGCACAGCCCAGTAGCTCGCGGTGGCTCCGGCGGCCCCGACGATCACGGCGGCCCAGGGGCTGACGAAGGCGCAGGCCGGGGTGATGGCGACCAGACCCACGACCAGCCCGGTGGCGGCGCCCACAGCGGTCGGCTTGCCGGCGCGCGAGGATTCCCAGGCGAGCCAGGTGAGCATCGCGGCGGCGGGGGCGATCAGGGTGGTGATGAAGGCGAGGCCGGCGGTCTGGTTGGCGGCGGCGGCCGACCCAGCATTGAAGCCCATCCAGCCGAACCACAGCAGGCCCGCGCCCAGCAGCACAAGCGGCACGTTGTGCGGAATGTGGGCGTTGCGCGGGTAGCCGATGCGCGGCCCCAGCACGAAGGCGGCGACGAGCGCCGAGATGCCGGCCGAGATATGGATGACGGTGCCGCCCGCGAAGTCCAGCGCGCCGTCCTTGAACAGCCAGCCGTCGCTGCTCCAGACCCAGTGGGCCAGGGGCGAGTAGATCAGCAGGCTCCAGAGGGCGCCGAACAGCACGAACGCCCCGAAGCGCATCCGCTCGATGACCGCTCCCGAGATGAGCGCCAGCGCGATGATGGCGAACATCGCTTGGAAGGCCGCGAAGACGTAGCTGGGAATGGTCCCGGTGACCTGGCCCTGCAACCCCTCCAGGCCCAGGTTGGACAGGCCGCCGATAAAGGCGTTGCCGCCCGGCCCGAAGGCGATGGAGTAGCCCGCGAGCATCCACAGCACACCGACGAGCCCGATGGACACGACGCTCATCATCATGGTGTTCAGGACGCTCTGGGCGCGGGTCAGGCCGCCGTAGAAGAAGGCCAGCCCCGGCGTCATCAGCAGCACCAGGGCCGCCGAGACGAGCATCCAGGCGGTGTCGCCGCTGTCGAGGGTGGGGGGCGGGGTCGCCGTGCCCTGGGCCAGGGCGGCGCCGCCGAGCGCCAGTCCCAGCAGGGGCGCGGCCGCGAGGGCGGTGGTGCGGTCGAGTCTGCGCATGGTCACTTCCTCCTGTCTTGCCTGTCTCGTACTGCCGGTTTTAGCCGTACAGGGGCCGTCCTCAGACGGGAGTCAGCCGGGTTTCGTTGACGGGGGTCAGGGCCGAGTTGTCTTCCTCGCCGGTGCGGATGCGCACGACACGCTCCATGGGCTGCACGAAGATCTTGCCGTCGCCCACCTCGCCGGTGCGCGCGCCCTTGCAGATCGCCTCGATGGCGATGTCCACAAACGGTTCGCTGACCGCCATGCGGAATTCCACCTTGTCATGGAACTCGACCATCACGCGTGTGCCGCGGTAGTGCTCCACGATCTCCTGCTCGCCGCCGTGCCCGCTGACCCGCGAAAGGGTCAGGCCGCTGATGCCGGCCTGGAACAGCGCCTCCTTGACCTGCTGGACCCGTTCGGGTCTGACGATCGCCGTGATCAATTTCATGGCGTCTCCTTTTTACCGTCCAATTTGCAAGAGTCGCATCCCTGCATACGGCCAGCATAAGGCTTTCTTGGCACTCTGTCTAAAAAAACCTAGTCAAATGCTCATTTCCAGTTCGACAACCCACAAAAGACTGTCCTGAAGCCGCCTCCTGTTTCCATCTTTGAGCGCAAGATGCGGCCCCCTCCAGTCCAGAAGGGGGCCGCAGGCCAGGCTGAGGGAAAGTCAGGCAGTCGCCGCCCCACGCCGCCGGCCCCTCAGCGTCTTCTCGCTGGCGAGCAGTCGACTCAGGGCGGCCTCGCTGCGGGTCAGGCCCTCGAGCTCGGCCTCCTGCCTGGCCGTGCGCGGCTCGTAGTCGTCAAGGACCTTGCCCGCCAGGTAGCGGTCGAAGATGACCGGGCAGATGTAGCTGCCGCGCGTGACGGCCGGCGTATTGCCCAGGTCAGCCGCGATATACTTCACGCAGTCCACCAGCACCTGCCGCGCCGCGCGCTCGGTGTCCCGCACGCCTTCCTCGGCCAGGTACTCGGCGGCGAGCAGCGTGCCGCCCCAGGTCCGGAAATCCTTGGCGGTGAAGGGGCCGATGACCTCGCGCAGGTAGGCGTTGAGTTCTGCGGCGTGGATACGGCGGCGCTCGCCCTCTGGGCCGACCGTCTGGAACAGCCAGGGGCCGGGCAATTCGAGCAGGCGCGAGATATTGCTGCTCAGGGTGCGCCCCCGCGCCGCCTTGTGCTGCAAGACGCCGTGCTTGCCCTTGAAGTCGAAGACGACCGTGGTGCCCTCGACCTTCACGTGACGCTGGCGCAGGGTGCTCAGGCCGTAGGTCTGGTGCTGCCGGGCATAGATATCGCTGCCCACCCGGAAGCGCGCGACATGCAGCAGCCGGGTCATCAGGGCCAGCACCTTGCGCGGGGGCAGGCCGCTGAGGCGCAGGTCGCTGCCGGTTACGGTCCGCAGGGTGGGCAGCGCCCCGGCGAAGCGGCTCAGGCGCTGCCACTTCTTCAGCGCGCCCGCCTCCACGAAGTCGGGGTGGTAGCGGTACTGCAGCCGCCCGGCGGCGTCGCGCCCAAAGGCCTGCACCTCGGCGTCCGGGTCCGGGGCCACGTACACGTCCTCGTAGGCGGGCGGCACCGCCAGCGCGGCGATGCGCGCAATCCCGGCCTTGTCGCGGTACGGCGTGCCGTCGGGGTGAAAGTAACGGAACTTTTTGGGATCGTGGCCCTCGCGGCGCAGGTAGTCCTCGGCGAGCAGATCGGTGCGGCCCGGCATTACTCGGTGTCGACCTTGAGGGGCAGCTGCCAGTTGATGGGCGTCTCCCCCGCCTCTTCAAGCGCCGCATTTACCTTCGAGAATGGCCGGCTCCCCATAAACCGCGCCATGCTCAGGGGCGACGGGTGCGCCGACTCGACGATCACGTGCTGCTTGCCGGTGATCAACTTGGCCTTCTTGCGCGCATAGGCCCCCCACAACACGAAGACCACCCGCTCGGGCTTGGCGTTCACCGCCCGGATCNACGTGCTGCTTGCCGGTGATCAACTTGGCCTTCTTGCGCGCATAGGCCCCCCACAACACGAAGACCACCCGCTCGGGCTTGGCGTTCACCGCCCGGATCACCGCGTCCGTGAACGGCTCCCAGCCCTTGCCCGCGTGGCTGTTCGCCTCGCCCGCCCGCACGGTCAGCACCGCGTTGAGCAGCAGCACGCCCTGCTCGGCCCAGGCCCGCAGGTAGCCGTGGCGGGGCGGCGTGAACCCAGGCTGGTCCGTCTGCAACTCCTTGTAGATGTTCTGGAGGCTGGGGGGTACGCGCACGCCGGGCCGCACACTGAAGGACAGGCCGTGCGCCTGCCCGGCGCCGTGGTAGGGGTCCTGGCCGAGGATGAAGACCTTGACGTTTTCCAGCGGCGTGAAGCGCAGGGCATTGAAGACGTCGGCGGCCGGAGGATAGACGGTATGGGTGCGGCGTTCCTCGACCAGGAAATCCTTGAGGGCATGGAAATACGGCGCGGCGAATTCATCGGCCAGCGCGTCACGCCACGAAGCCGGCAGCCCGGCTGGAATCACGGGTCTGGACGCGTCGGGTGAGGACGGGGCGGGGTCGTTGTGGCCGAACAGGTCGGGCTGGTCACTCATGGGGCCTCCGGGGCTGGAGCCGGAGGAGAGCGCCGCGCCGGGCACCCGCCCCCGGCGGGGTCATGTGGGCGGTCCTTCCCGCGCAGGATAGGTTCTGGCTCCTGGGGGCGGCTCCGGCCTTTTCTTCATCCAGGGGCTGCGGCGCCGGCCGGGATCAGCCCGCGCCCTGCGCCCCGGCGGCCCGGACTCGCACCCGGAAACTGAACTTCAGGGTTTCGCCGGGGCGCAGGGCCGCAACAGTCCAGCGCACGTGGGTGTAGGTCTCGGGCGGCGCCGCGACCTTGCGCTGGACCGTCCGGCCGTTGTCCACCGTGCTGACCGTATGGGCCGGACGCGCCGCGTAGGTCCGGCCCCGATCCTCCGAAAACTGAAGGGTCCAGCCGGACGCCGCCGGGGTCGCGCGGCCTACGTAAGCCGTGCCCCCCGGCACCGGCACCGCAACGAGCACGCCCCGCAGCACCGCCGCGCCGACGTTGGTCACGGCGACCTCCTCGCGCAGCAGGTCGCCGGGTACCACCGAGGCCGGCGAGGGGAGGTAGCGGTCCGCGCCCCCCTCCTGCGCGGCGGGCCGGACCAGCGTCTGCGTGATGACGAAGCGCACCGACGGTGAAGATGCCCCCGGGGCCGGAGCCGGGGCGGCCCCGCCCGGCAGCAGCCCGGAAGGCAGCAGGGCGAGCGCGGCCCCCAGGGTCAGCCGCCGCCAGGCGCCCCCGTGGGCGGCCGGCCGGTGGACAGGGAAAAGGAAGTTCGGTGCGCCGTCGACAGCCACACCGAACACTCTAGAAAAGGTTTGTGAGGAGCAGGGCGGTCAGACGCCGAGTCGCCCCGCGCTCGCCTTGACGATGGGCGAACCGTCGCCGCCGTCGAAAGCGTCGATCTCCTCGATGAAGCGGTCGAAGAGGTAGCGGCTGTCGTGTGGGCCGGGGCTGGCCTCGGGGTGGTACTGCACGCTGAACACCGGGTAGCGGCTGTGGGCCATACCCTCCAGCGTGCCGTCGTTGAGGTTGACGTGCGTGGCCACGAAGGCCCCGTTGGGAATCGAGTCGATGTCCACTGCGTAGCCGTGGTTCTGGGCCGTGATCTCGACATTGCCGGTCAGCAGGTTCTTGACCGGCTGGTTACCGCCCCGGTGCCCGAACTTCATCTTGAAGGTCTTGCCGCCTGCCGCGAGGCCCAGAATCTGGTGGCCCAGGCAGATGCCGAAGGTCGGCAGCAGGCCCATCATCTCCCACGCGGTCTTGTGGGCGTACTCCAGCGGAGCGGGGTCACCGGGACCGTTCGAGAGGAACAGGCCGTGCGGTTGCAGCGCCATGATCTGCGCCGGGGTGGTGTGGGCCGGCACCACGATGGGCTCGATCCCTACCTCGGCCAGACGCTCGATGATGGTGTGCTTGATCCCGAAATCCATCAGCACGACGCGCTTGCCCTGCCGCAGCGTGGGAAAGGCGTAGGGCAGCGGCGTGGTGACTTCCTTGGTCATGTCGTGCCCGTCAATGTCCTGGTGGTCGCGGGCGCGCTGCACGTAGACCTGTTCCTCGGCGGGAGTGAACTCGCCGTAGGCGTCTTCGGGATGGGTGTACGAGCGGTGGGCGATGACGCCCTTGACCACGCCGCCCTCGCGCAGCCGGCGCACCAGGGCGCGGGTGTCGATGCCCTGGATGGACACGACGCCGTACTGCTGCATGAAGGCTTCGAGCGACTGCTGGGCGCGGTGGTTGCTGTACTCGCCCGAGAACTCGCGCGAGATGAACCCGCGCACGTAGGGCTTGTTGCTCTCCATGTCGTAGATCGCCACACCGTAGTTACCCACGTGCGGGTAGGTGATGGTCACGATCTGCCCGTTGTACGAGGGATCGGTCATGATCTCCTGATACCCGGTCATGGAAGTGTTGAACACCACCTCGCCCACCGTCTCGCCGCGGTAGCCAAAGGCGTAGCCGCGGTACACCGTGCCGTCTTCCAGAGCCAGGATGGCCCGTTCTTTTCTGATCATGTCTGCTTCCTCCCCATTCGCGCCTCTCCGGACGCGTTTCATGGCTCGGCCCGCGTGCCTGCTCCTGGCTCCCCCTGAATACTCCGGGCAGGGTTACCAGCGGTAGCGCACGTTGGCCTTGCCGATGATGACATTCCCCTGCACGCTGCGCTGTGAGGTCATGCCGTCATATCTATTCACCAAATCGGCCACGACGTCCGTAAAGGGCGCCATCATCTCGCTCGTCTCGTCGTCCTCGGGCAGCGCGCTCGCCAGCGCCTCGCCGCTGATTTCGGGCAGGTTGGGCTGGTAGCTCCAGCCGCCGCTGCCGGTCAAGGTCAGGCCAGCGGCCCCAAAGGCCTCGCTCTGGCCCAGCGCCGGGGTGGCCGGGTCCATCGCCGCCGCCAGCGCCTCGGGACTGAACGCCGTGATGAGGTAGCCGTCCCGGAAGCCGTACACCAGCTTGAGCTTGCCGAGCAGGGCGTCGAGATCGTCCAGGCTGGTCCCCGCACTTTCGCGGGTGAGCGCGGCCAGCTCTGCGGCCGACAGACCGCCGCCGCTCATCCCCAGGCCCGACAGCGCGCCCAGCGACGAGCCGAGCAGGGTCTTGAAGTTGCCGCGCAGCCCCTCGACCGCCTCGTTCACGCTGCGGGCGTACTCGGGCATGTGGGCCTCGGCCGCCGCTTGGTCAGTGACGCGCTGGTAGGTCACGGCGTAGCGCAGGCTCACCGCCGGGTCGCTGATGTCTAGTCCCGCTAGGGTGCCGCCGGCCAGCGAGACACGCGCGCACTCGCCGCCCAGGTAGGTGCCCGAGCGCTCCAGGTGGCTGGCCAGCTGGCTGTCGGTCAGGAACCCGAACGGCTCGAAGAGGTCCAGGCGGGTCAGCCAGCGGCCCAGGTAGGCCTGCGATTCGGGCGCGCAGGCGCTGGCCTGCACCGACTCGGCGTCGGCCGGAATGATGTCCTGCACGGCGAAGTCGGTGGTGGCCCCCAGGATGCGGCGCAGCGGGGCGTCCTTGCCCGCCGGGTTGACGACCTGCGCCGAGGCGGTGGTCATCCCTTCTTCGGTGGTGGTCAGGCCGCCCGCGTACTGCCCCAGGGTGTCCAGGGCGTCCACGACCGGCGAGAGCAGCCGGGGCAGGCCGGTGCGCGCCAGCTGCGAGCGCACCACCTTGGCGACCGCGCTGAAGTTGGCGTACAGGCTCAGCTCCTGCGGGCCGGCCGCGCGCGTGGCCGCCGCGTAGGGCACCGAGGCCGCGAGGGTAGGCGCCGCCTTGCCGCTCAGGCGGCCCAGGTAACTCATGAGCAGCGTCTTGTCAGTCGAGACGTACACCAGTTCGCCCGCCTGCCCCGCGAAGACCTTGCCCACCCGCGAGAAGGCGTAGTTGCCCACCCGCGCGCCGGGCTTGTCCGGCAGGCCACCCCCCAGCAGCTCGCCGGACAGGTCGCCCGCCCGCGCCACCGCGAGCAGTTCGGGCGAGAAGGTGCCGCGCGCCCCCTGGACCGCAAAAACACCCGCCACACCCTCGCGGCCTAGCAGGTCGCCCAGGACGGCCTGCACCGCGCCCACCGACGACTCGGCGCTGCCTTCCTCTTCCTCGTCGCCGGACAGGTCGCCCGCCGCCACGACCGCGCCCGAGAGCAGACCGGTCAGGCGTTCCAGGGCGGGTTCGGCGTTCCGCGTCTCCAGGGTCAGGAGGGCGCCCGCGGGCAACGAGGCCGCGAGAGGCTGCGCCGTCTGTGCGCCCGCCAGCCCCGCGAGGCCGAGCGTCAGGGTGATCACCGGAAGGGAGGCAAGTGAGTTCATCTTCCTCATCCTAACGGCGGGCCGGGCCCTCCTGGGGCACATCTGAGCGCACCTCATTCCAGCGCCCGGAACATGGCGATCTCGTTGCAGTTCTCGAAGAAGGCGCAGCGCTGGCACTCGCTCCAGACCTTGGGATGCAGGTTGGTCTTGTCGATGCGCGTGAAGCCGCACTTCTCGAAAAAACCCTGCTGATAGGTCCAGGCGAACAGCCCCGGCAGCGCGATATCACGGGCCTCGCGCTCACAGGCGGCCACGAGGTCGCGCCCCAGGCCGCGCCCCTGCATGTTGGGGTGGATGGCCAGCCCACGCACCTCGGCCAGGTCGGGGGCCAGCATATGCAGGCCGCACACGCCCGCCAGTCCGCCCGGCTTGTCCTCATGTGGCTCGGCCAGCACGAGGTGGAAGTCGCGGATGGTCTCGGCCAGCAGGGCACGCGACCGCACGAGCATCAGTCCGCGCGCCGCCCAGTAGCCGATGAGCTCGTGGATGGCTTCAATGTCGCTGAGGCGAGCTTTGCGGGTAGAGAGCGGCGCCTGCGGGTGCAGGTCCGGCACGGCGATGGAATCGAGAGACAGGGTCATGGGCGACCCTGCCGGGCTAGGGAGGTCAGGCGGTCACAGAATTGCCCTGCTACCCGCCGCCCGCGGGACCCGTGTCCGGTCAGGCCCCCAGTTGCCGCATCCAGGTGGTGCCGCCGGGGCGCTCGCCCTTGGCGCGGTAGGCCTGAATCTGCGGTGCGTCGGGGATATCCCCCATCACGACGGCCAGAGGCACCTGCGTAAACCCGAAGGACCCCCAGTCGCCCCCCTTGGAAAACATGTAGATGGCCCGGTCGCCCCGGCCCTGCGCGTAGTTGATGGCGCTCATGACCAGTCGCCGGCCCAGGCCGCCCTGCCGGGCCTGCGGCACCACAGCCGCCCCGCGCAGCAGCGAGGCACCGTCCCCGTGTTCCAGCCCGATGGCCCCGATGGCCTGGCCTCCCCGTTCCATGACCCAGTAGGTCGTGCCCTGGGCCAGGGCGGCGTCCGTGTCCAGGCCGGCGTCGTGAAAGACGCGGATGACGGTATCGCGGTCGGTGTCGTTGGCAAGTCGAATGCTGACATTGGCGTCGGTCATGCTCGGAGCCTCCTGAAAAGGTCGTGCCGGATCTCTCTGGCGCGGCGGGTTTGGGTGTGGCCGGAGAATAGCGCACCCCCGCGCCGGGTGCGTCAATTGAGTAGCTCACCCGATTGCCCCCGCCGGTTCCGCCGCCTGTCGCGGCTGCGGAATGTCGCGCCGCCAGACCTGTTCCTCGTGGATCCAGCCGCGCAGCAGGCCGCTGCGCACCTGCGGGGCGTCCGGCAGGGCCGCCTCGATGTCGGCCACGGTGGCAGGCACGAAGGAAAACCGTTTCCAGTAGTCGCCCGCCTCCTGACTGAAGAGATACACCACGCGGTCGCCGCGCAAGGAGGCATGTGTCAGGGCGCTCTGCACGAGCGCGCGCCCCAGCCCCTGCGAGCGGGCCTCCGGGGTCACGGCGGTCGAACGGATGAGGGACGCGCCCTCGCCGTGCTCCAGCCCGATGCAGCCGCCCGGCACACCGTTGAGTTCCGCGACCCAGTAGGTGCCGCCCGCGGGGGTGACGCTGGTGGTGAACAGGCCGCAGCGCTCCAGCAGCTCCAGAATGACGGGGAAATCTTCAGGCGCGGCCTGGCGCAGCTTGACGTGCATGTTGGTGAGGGTCATGGGGTCTCCTGGAAAACGGGGGGAACGGGCACCGAGGGTCAGCATCAGGAACCAGGTCGTCGCTCGGCTTCCCGCACCGTCTCCTGCCGGGCCGCTTTGAGGAAATACCGCAGGCCCGCACCGGCTGTGGCGTCCGCCTTCCAACGCGGAATGACGTGCAGGTGAACGTGCGGAATGTGCTGGCCGCCCGCCGGATAAACGTTCCAACCCACCGTGTAGCCGTCGGGCTGCACCGTTTTGTCCAGCAGGTCACGTACCTCGGCCAGCAGCGCATGAACCGCGGCCGCTTCCTGCGGAGTCAGGTCGAAGACGGTCTCGCAGAGTCGCCGGGTGACGATCAATCCGGAGTACGGCAGACCGTCGGCGTAGCGGGCATCCTGCGTATAGACGCACAGGTCGTTTTCGAGCACGACCTCCCCACTGGCAAAGTCGGCGCGGGTGCTGAGCGGGTTCTCGTGCGGACGGGCGAGCCAGCCGGCCCACTCGCGCTCACGCCGGGGCAACAGGCTGCCGTCCAGGGGAAGAGTGATGTTCATAGCCGTTATTTCAGCGCCCGCTTCGCGTCGGCGATGGCCCGTGCGACCTGCTGGGGGGCCGTACCGCCGTAGCTCTGGCGGGCCTTGACGCTTTCCTCGACCGTTAGCGACCCGGCCACGTCGGCGTTCAGCAACGGGTGGGCGGCCTTGAGTTCGGCGTCGCTCAGTTCCCACAGTTGCCGGCCACTGCGGCTCGCCAGCCCGACCAGTCCGCCCACGACCTCATGTGCCTCGCGGAAGGGAACGCCCTGCCGGGCCAGGAAATCGGCCACATCGGTCGCGGTCGAGTAGCCCCGGGCGGCGGCCTCGCAGGTCTTTTCGGCGTGCCATACGGTCTTGGGCATCATCTCGGCGTACAGGCGCAGCACGATGCTCAGGGTGTCGTAGCTGTCGAACACGCCCTCCTTGTCTTCCTGGAGGTCCTTGTTGTAGGCCAGCGGTGTGCCCTTGACCACTGTGAGCAGGCCCATCAGGTTGCCGAAGACGCGGCCCGCCTTCCCGCGTGCCAGCTCGGAGACGTCGGGATTCTTCTTCTGCGGCATGATGCTCGATCCGGTGGTATGAGAATCGGGCAGGGTCAGGAACCCGAACTCGAAGGTCGAGTACAGGATCAGTTCTTCCGACAGGCGCGAGAGATGCGCCGAGAGGATCGCGCAGGCCGACAGGAACTCAATGGCAAAGTCGCGGCTGCCCACCCCGTCGAGGCTGTTGGCGGTCGGGCGAGCGAAGCCCAGGGCCTCGGCGGTCGCAAAGCGGTCGATGGGCCAGGGCGTGCCTGCCAGCGCCGAGCTGCCCAGCGGCGACTCGTCCATGCGCTCGGCCGCGTCGCGGAACCGGCCCTCGTCGCGCTCCAGCATCGCCACATAGGCCATGAACCAGTGGGCGAGCAGGATGGGCTGCGCGACCTGGAGGTGCGTGTAGCCGGGCAAAATCACGCCAGTCTCCAGGTGCTTCTCAGCCTCAGCCAGCATGACGGCCCGCAGGGCGCGGGTCTTCTCGGCGAGGTCCAGGGCGGCTTCCTTGGTGAAGAGGCGGAAATCCACCGCCACCTGGTCGTTGCGGCTGCGGGCGGTGTGCAGCTTGCCCGCCACCGGCCCGATGCGGTCGCGCAGCGCGGCCTCGACGTTCATGTGAACGTCCTCGCGGTCGAGGCGCCACTCGAAATTTCCGGCGCGGATGTCAGCCAGGACGGCGTTCAGCCCATCCGTGATCTGGGCGACCTCCTCGGCGGTCAGGATGCCGACCTGACCCAGCATGGCGACATGCGCCAGCGAGCCGCGGATGTCCTGCTCGGCGAGGCGCTGGTCGAAGCCGACCGAGGCGTTGAAGAGTTCGACGAGTTCGGCGGTGGCTTCGGCGAAGCGCCCGCCCCAGAGTTTCTTGTCCTGCGTATGGGTCATGCGTCGTCCTGTGAGGTACCCGCCGGAGCGGGGGGCAGTGCCTTGACCAGCACCACCGGAGGCGGGCTGGCGGGGTGGGCGTGGGCGTAGGGTTCGGCGCTGCGGCGGTAGCCCAGGCGTTCGTAGAAGGGCAACACGTCCAGGTTGTACTGACTGACCGCCAGCAGCACCCGGCTGTAGCCCCCGGCTTGGGCGTGGGCCTCGACCGCCGCGACGAGCTGCCGCCCGGTGCCGTGACCGCGCGCAGCCGGCAGGGTCGCCAGCTTGTTCAGGGTCAGGGTGCAGGAGCCGTCCGGCCGGTAGCCGACGACGCCGACTACTTCTGCCCCGCCCTGAGCGACGAAGCCCCCCGAGTCGGGCGCGAACAGCGATGCCCGCAGGTCTTCCACCGTCACGCGGCTCCAGCTGCTCCGGGGGTCCATGCCCGCCGCCATCATCACGGCGTGAAAAGCCGGAAGATCGGCGGGGGTGACAGCGCGCAGCGTGGGCCGACTCACGCCGCCCCCTCCCCCGGCAACACCAGCCGCAGTTCGTTGGTCGGCATGAACCCCAGGGCAGCGTAGGTGGACCGGCCCGCATCGGAGGCGTGCAGGGACACGAGCCGCACCCCACGCGCGCCGCACTCGGCCAGCAGATGCTCGACCAGTCGGCGCGCGAGCTTGCGGCCCCGGTGCTCCGGCTGCACATACACGTTCAGGATGTAGGCCCGCACAGTCAGGCTGGTGTCCACGTTGGGCGGCAGGTCCTGCCACAGCACGCCTGCTCCGGCGACGACCTCCGCACCGGCCTCGGCCAGCACACCCGTGTACAGGCCCCGGCCCAGCGCGCCGCGTAGCCACGTCGCCCCGACCGCGTGCACCTGCGCGAGCCGCGCCGGGTCCTGCCCCATCTCGGTGAACATGGCGTCACGTTGGCACTGGATCAGGGCCGCGTCGGCGACGGTCGCCGGGCGCAGGGCGTAGCTCGGGAGGGTCACGCTCCCACCCCGCCCGAAATCTGCGCGAGGTGATGAAGCGGATGGCGCACGTCGTCCAGCGCCAGAAAGTCCAGCGTGATCGGCTCGCCGCCGCCGATCGCACCCGCCCGGACGACGCGCGCTTGGTGGTTCACGCCGCTGTCGATCAGGTGGCCGGGCATTTGTTTGGCCCACCAGACCTGTGAGCCGGGCCGGTGGGCCGCCCGCTCCTCGGAGAGGGTCCGCAGGTCCGGCAGATGGTGTTGGACGACCGCGCGCAGGTCACTCATGCTCAGCCTTCTTGGTCCTGCTGGGCCGCCTTGGCGGCCACGCGCGCCTGCACGCGCATCCGCAGGGCGTTGAGCTTGATGAAGGCCCCGGCGTCGTGCTGGTTGTAGTCGCCGCCCGCCTCGAAGCTCACGAGGTCCTTGTCGTACAGGCTCTGCGGCGCCTTGCGGCCCACGACCGTGCAGTTGCCCTTGTACAGCTTCAGGCGGGCCGTGCCGGTCACGCTCTGGGCCACGTGGTCGATGTAGACCTGCAGGGCCTCGCGCTCGGGGGCAAACCAGAAGCCGTTGTAGACGAGTTCGGCGTACTTCGGCCCCAGGGCGTCGCGCTGGTGCAGCACCTCGCGGTCCAGAGTCAGGCTCTCGACGGCACGGCGGGCGTGGTACAGCAGCGTACCGCCGGGCGTCTCGTACACGCCGCGCGACTTCATGCCCACGAAACGGTTCTCGACGAGGTCGATGCGGCCGATGCCGTGCCGGCCCCCAATCTCGTTCGCCTTCGTCAGCAGGGCGGCGGGCGAGAGCTTCTCGCCGTCAATGGCCACCGGGTCGCCGTTCAGGAACTCGACCTCGACGTACTCGGCCTCGTTCGGGGCGTCCTCGGGCGAGACGGTCAGCTTGAACATGTGCGCGGGCGGCTCGGTCCAGGGGTCTTCAAGCACGCCGCCCTCGTAGGAGATGTGCAGCATGTTGGCGTCGGTGCTCCAGGGGTCCTTCTTGGTGGTGGGGACGGGAATACCGTGCTCGTGCGCGAAGGCTTCCAGATCGGCGCGGCCCTGGAACTCCCAGTCGCGCCAGGGTGCCACGGTCACGATGTCGGGCTTCAGGGCGTAGGCGGTCATCTCGAAACGCACCTGGTCGTTGCCCTTGCCGGTCGCGCCGTGCGATACCGCCACCGCGCCTTCCTTCTGCGCGATCTCGACCATCTTCTTGGCGATCAGAGGACGGGCGATGGACGTGCCCAGAAGGTAGTAGCCCTCGTAAAGCGCCGACGAGCGGAACATGGGGAACACGTAATCGCGCACGAACTCCTCGCGCAGGTCCAGCGCGTAGGCCGCCACCGCGCCCGTGTTCAGCGCCTTGACCCGCGCCTCCTCGACCTCGTCGCCCTGACCCAGGTCGGCGGTGAAGCACACCACGTCATAGTTCTTCTCGGTCTGGAGCCACTTGAGGATGATGCTCGTGTCGAGGCCGCCGCTGTACGCGAGGACGATCTTGTCTTTGCCTTGTTCGGTCGCCATGAGGGTCATTGTCTCCTGTGAGTGTGATGGGGATGAATGGGCAGCGCGGAGCCCCCGGCACGGAGGCGCCGCCTGGACCTGTCGAGAGGTCAGGCGGAGCGTCAGCGTCGGGGGGTCGGGGTCTGCATGAGGTGTATGGATATGCGGCGAAGCGCATAGCTATGCACTCAGGGTAGCAAGTGGGCCGGAGAGGGTCAAGGCGGGGCGTCTGGACTGGGCGGCCACCTGCAACACGAAAAACCCCGGCTCGGGGCCGGGGCGCGGGGACCTCGATAGGGTTCAGTTGCCGATGACGTAGTTCACGCCGATGCGGGCGCCGATCCCAAAGAAGACGCTGGTGTTGCTGCCCACCGTGATGCTGGGGCCGGCGTTGAGCTCACCGAAGACACTCAGGGGAGCCGTGACGTTGTAGCTCAGGCCGCCGAGGACGTGGGGGTACACGCTGACCGCGTTGGTGCCGCCCAGCGACACGCCCGCACCCAGGCCCAGGCCGTAGTAGGGGTTCAGGCCGCCCAGCGAACCGGGAGCCGCACTCCGCAGGTAATCCACGGTGCCGCCCAGCGACAGGGTATTGAAGTTGAAGTTGGTGGCATCGAGGTTCAGGCCGAAACGGGTGGAGGACACGGCGTCGTTGTCCACCTGGTAGTGCAGCGCAGCGCCCGAACCGATGGAGCCGCCGAGAGAGGTCGCGGCCGAGGCGCTGGACACGGCGCCGAGGGCCAGGAGGCTGAGGAACATCTTCTTCATGAGAGAAATTGTGCCAGCCTGCCCTCTACCGGACCAGGGCCGTTTTCTTTAGGGAATCCGCGCCGCAGTTTGGGGGGGCTCTCACGGAGGCGTCAGGCCGGGGCCAGGACCACCGAGAGCCGCTCCAGCGCCCGCCCGATCTCTTCGCGCGACTTGCAGAAGGCCAGACGCACCATGCCCTGCGGCGCGGCGCGCAGGGGGTAGAAGGCCTCCAGCGGAATGGTCGCCACCCCGCCTGACCCCACCAGCATCTCGGCGTCGGGAGCGGCCTGACCCAGCCGGGCAGTGAGAAAGTAGGTGCCGTCCGGCCGGTAGACCGTGGCCCCAAGCACCTCCAACCCCCCGGCGAGCAGGGCCATGCGCCCGGCGTACTCCTGGCGCAGCCCGGCATAGAAGCCCTCCTGCCGGGCCACGGGCAGCGCCGCCGCGACCGCCGCCTGCAGGGGCGTGGGCGCGCAGAAGGACCCCTGCTGCCGGATGCCCGCCACATTCCCCGCGAGCCCCGTATCCGGCGGACAGGCGATCCAGCCCACACGCCAGCCAGTCGCCTCCAAACGCTTGCCCGCACTGCCGACCGTGAAAGTGCGCTCGGGAGCCAGGGTGCGCAGTGGGACCGGCGGGACACCGAAATACAGCTCGTCGTAGACCTCGTCACTGACGATCCACAGGTCGTGCTCGCGGGCCAGGGCCACGACCGCCTCCAGCTCGGCGCGGGTGAACACGGCGCCGGTCGGGTTGTGGGGGGTATTCAGCAGCAGAGCCCGCGTGCGCGGCGTGACGGCCGCACGCAGGGCCGCGAGGTCCAGCCCCCAGCCCTGGGCGTCCAGGCGCATGGGCACCGTCACTGGCGTGGCCCCCGCCAGCCGCGCCTGGGGCACGTACACGTCGAAGACCGGCTCCAGCGTGAGCACCTCGTCACCGGGCCCATACAGGGACAGGGCCAGCACATTTAGGGCCTCGGTCGCGCCCGAGGTCACGACCACGTCGGCGCCGTCCACCCCCAGGTCGGCGCCGATGGCGTCCCGCAGGGCAGGCAGTCCCGCCGGGGGCGCGTACTGGTCGAGCCGCCCCACCGCTCCGCGCGCAGCGTCGAGCAAAAAGGCCGGGGGCGCGTCCGAGGGAAAGCCCTGCCCCAGGTTGACCGCCCCGTGCTGAACCGCCAGACGGCTCATGCGGGCGAAAATACTCTCTTGCGAGGCGCGGGCACGCGGCAGCAGTTCGGGCATGAAGCGCAGTGTGCGCCGCCCGGACAGGGCGCGTCCGGGCCCGGACTGCACAGCCCTGTGCCCTGGGGCGCTCAGCGGAGGTCGGGAACGCCCAACCAGGGATCAGGTACGGGCGCCGCTTCGCCTGGGCGCGGCTGGTCGAGCAGGGCGGCGACCTCCAGCGCGAAGAGGCGCGAGTGCCCCACCAGCCGCAGCAACAGGCTGTAGAACCAGCCCCCCACAGCCAGGGCCAGGGCTCCGATCAGAAACACGACTCCCCCGCCCAGGGCGGCCTCGCTGCCCCCCCTGGACCCCAGGACCGCCGGCAGAAGCAGGGCAGGCAGGAACCCCAGCACACTCAGACCTGCCGCGATCCACAGGAAGACGTACACGAACATCAGCCAGCCGGCCGCCGCACCTGCCGCCGGTCCCACCGGTTGC
The DNA here is from genome assembly GCF_001424185.1 of Deinococcus sp. Leaf326. NCBI lineage: Bacteria > Thermotogati > Deinococcota > Deinococci > Deinococcales > Deinococcaceae > Deinococcus > Deinococcus sp. Leaf326. Next base: position 164,388 of record NZ_LMOM01000065.1, read on the forward strand.
CGGGCCCCGCGCGCCCGCACCGACACGCGCGCGAAGAACCGCTTGACCGAGGCCAGGATCAGCCAGTTCAGGACGATGGAGGGCAGACTGCCGATCGCGACCGCGACGACCGTCACGCCCACCGGAAGTCCTACCTCACTGGACATTTCCGAGAAGGCTGCGGAGGTGACCCCATTGAGGGCCACACCCAGCACGGCCCCTACCACCATGCCCCACTGCCCCCACGTGAGCCAGGTGTTCAGGCGCCGCACGTCCTGATCCAGCGTGGCCGGAAGCCGGTCCTCGGCTGCTCCCGCCACGCTGCCCAGCACCCGTTTCGCCGCGCGGATGGCCAGGACATAGAGGACGAGACTCACGAGGCCCAGCAGTCCGGAGGCCAGCACCAGGGCGATCAGCAGAGGAATTCCGGGCGCGCCGGCGCCCGGCAGGGCCGACGCCGCGAGCAGGGTGGCCGCCGAGCCGACGAGCCCCACGATACCGAGGACGCTGAAGAGGCTGTATAGCCAGAGCAGCTGGGTCAGCCAGCTGCCGAGGGCCGCGCTGCGGCGCTGCACGTCCGCAGTGGTGGGCGCAAGGAAGGGAAAAGTCATGGGTCCTTTGTAACCTGCCCGGCCTGCGCCGGGGCGCTCATGTGCGCCTGCCCCCAGTGAGGGGGCCCCAGCACAGAGACTGCCTCCAGCGCAAAGAGACGCGAGTGCCCGGCCAGCCGGAACAAGACGGTGTACAGCCAGCCCAGGGGGACGAGGACCAGCGAACCGAGCACCAGCTGTATGGTCTCGCCCGGCCCGCTGCCACTAAACAGGTTGGGCAGGGAGAACAGGACATTGAGCAGGCCCAGGACCACACCCAGCCCCAGCGCGACGCGGCAGAACTGCATCCACCCCGCGGCCACTCCGGCTGCCGCCTGCACCCTGGTCCCAGCCTCGGCGCTGGAGGCGGCCCCGGACCCGGTCAGGGTTTCACCGATGCGGGCAAACAGCCGCCGGACGGCCGCCAGGGTCAGGCCCGCCAGCACGAGTACCGGCAGGGTGCTCAAGGTCCCGCCCATCAGCGCGAAGGGAAACATCTGGCGCGCCGTCTCGGCCGGGCTCTCCTGCACCGAGTCCGTGGGCCAGATCAGCCTCAGCGCCTCCGAGGCCGACTGGGCCACAGAAGCGAGCAGGACGGTGAACACCACCACCTGCAACGCCCCCGCGACGAGTCCCAAAAGGGCGCCGCTCCACTGCCAGACGGTCAATGTGCGGAGCCAGCGGCGTAGGGGCAGGGCACTGTCCTCCGCCCCGGTTCGGCCGGACAGGGTCGCCGCCACTGCCGCCAGTGCCCTACCGGCAGCCAGACTGCCCCAGCACAGCAGCGCGGCCGCCACGGTCAGCAGGGCCAGCAGACCTGTCACCGCCAGCTCCAGTGGCCCGGCCAGTTCCGGAAACAGCGCCGCCACGCCGGAGCGCAGGGGGGCCAGGCCATAGCTTCCCGCCAGCACCGTCAGACCGGCGCACAGGCCCACCGCCCACCGCAGCTGCAATAGCAGCCCGCACAGCACCGAGGTCCGCTGGTTCAGGGCGTCGGTCAGGGCGCGGGAAGGAATGAGCATGATTCATTGTGCGGGGCGGGGCGATCTCCGGCAGCCCCATTTCTTCGCCTCCCCGTTCCTTTGACAACCCGGTCCGGGACTTCTCGGAACTCTGGAAAGGGCCACCGCATATCCGGCATCGTGAACAAGACCACCCTGCTCCTGCTGCTGGCCGGAACGGCCGCCGCCCAGACGGCGCCTGCCCAGACGGTGTTCATCAACGGCGTGGCGCTCAAGGCCATCCCGATCACCCGGAACGGCGTGTCCTACTACCAGTTGCGTGCCGACGATCTGGGGCGGGTAGGAGCCATCACCGCCGGGGGCGTGACGCCGAAGATCAGCGCCGTCAAGGGCTGCGTGGGCGACACGCTGTTCAACGGCGTCTATACGGTTCAACTGCTGAATACCTTCTGGGACGGCGACCGCTTCGGCGCGACCCTGCTGCTCGCCAACGCCAGCAAGCAGCCCCTGCACAACTTCATGGCCTTTTCGCCTGGCGACGTCGTGGCTGCCAACAAGGCCGACAACACCCTGCCACTGCGCAACTACGCCGGAAACTGGATCGAGACCCTGCCCCCCGGGGCCAAGATCACCCTCAAGACCACGACCGAGAACACCACGCAGAAGGGGTGGACCCGCCTGCTCATCCGGCCCAGCGACGACAATGTCAGGGAGCTTCAGAAGGCCAAGCTGCCGCTGGCGAAGGTCTACAACATGGAATTCGACCTGACCTGCAACAAGTAGGTCTGGGTCCGGATCGTCCCCAACCCGAACTTCCGGCTCAGAGCTTCGCCCAGCTTTCGGTCGACCTCTCCCGACCTGAACCCATCAGACCGACCGCCTCGAACTCGTCGAGCGCGCCGCCGGGGACGACGCCCAGGGCACGCAGCGCCGCATTGACCGCCCCCCTCCCCTCGGTATGGACCGGGGGCATCCACAGCGCCCCAGCCTCCCAGACGGCCGCGTCCTGGGTGCCTGTTCCCCCGAAAAAGTCCACCTCGATATAGGCCACCCTTCCGGCAACGGACAATTCCTGGGCCAGATCCTCCAGGGCGCGGTCGAGCTTCCAGAACTCGTGCGGGAACGACGCCGGGGTTCTCTCGCCGGGCAGGCTCCCCAGCAGGCGTTCGGTCACGGGCAGCAGCGTGACGTCGCCGGACAATCCCACGGTCGGCAAGCCCCGCTCGGCCGCCAGCTGCGCCGGGAGAGGACTGAGCAGCAATCCTTCGAGAACGTAGGCCATAGCCCAGGGTAGCAACTGCCGCCTTGGGGTCCAGCCGCGTACAGCGCCGCTGCATAACTTTGCAGCCCGCCTTGACACCCCCGCCCCTCAGCCGTGACATACTCCCTTTCTGGAATGCCCAAGCGTACAGACCTCCAGACCATCCTGATTCTCGGCAGCGGTCCCATCCAGATCGGACAGGCGGCCGAGTTCGACTATTCGGGCACGCAGGCCCTCAAGGCCCTCAAGGCCGAGGGCTACCGCGTGGTGCTGGTCAACAGCAACCCGGCGACCATCATGACCGACCCCGACCTCGCGGACGCGACCTATCTGGAACCGCTGACGCCCGAGTTCGTCGAGAAGATCATCGCCGCTGAGAAGCCCGACGCCCTGCTGCCCACGCTCGGCGGCCAGACGGCGCTGAATTTGGCGATGGACCTGCATGAGCGCGGCACCCTGGCGAAGTACGGCGTCGAACTCATCGGCGCGGGCGTGGAGGCCATCAAGAAGGGCGAGGACCGCGAACTGTTCCAGGCCGCCATGAAGAAGATCGGCGTGGAGACGGCGAAGGGCCAGATGGTGCACAGTATGGCCGAGGCCATCGAGTACCAGAAGGAGATCGGCCTGCCCATCGTCATCCGGCCCAGCTTCACGCTGGGGGGCACGGGCGGCGGCATCGCGCACAGCTACGAGGAATTTCTGGCGATCACGGAGGGCGGCCTGCGCGACAGCCCCGTGACGAGCGTGCTGCTCGAAGAGAGCATCCTGGGCTGGAAGGAATACGAGCTGGAGGTGATGCGCGACACCGCCGACACGGTGATCATCATCACGAGCATCGAAAACTTCGACCCGATGGGCGTGCATACCGGCGACAGTATTACGGTGGCCCCCGCCCAGACCCTGAGCGACGTGGAATACCAGCGCCTGCGCGACCAGTCCCTGGCGATCATCCGCGAGATCGGCGTGGCGACGGGCGGCAGCAACATCCAGTTCGCGGTGAACCCCGACAACGGGCGCGTCATCGTGATCGAGATGAACCCGCGCGTGAGCCGTTCCTCCGCCCTGGCGAGCAAGGCGACCGGCTTCCCCATTGCCAAGATCGCCGCGCTGCTCGCGGTGGGCTACCACCTCGACGAACTCACCAACGACATCACCCGCGTCACCCCGGCCAGTTTCGAGCCGAGCATCGACTACGTGGTCACCAAGATTCCGCGCTTCGCCTTCGAGAAATTCCCCGGCACGCCCGACGCACTGGGCACCCAGATGCGCAGCGTGGGCGAGGTCATGGCGATTGGGCGCACCTTCAAGGAGTCGCTGCAAAAGGCGATGCGGAGCACTGAGAGCGACATCCGGGGCGTGTACGCCGCGATGGACGACGCGGGCCTGCGCAGCCTGCTGTACGGCAACCCCCGCCGCCTAGAAGCCGTGCTGGAACTGCTGCGCCGGGGCGAGAGTGTGGACGCGCTGTTCGACGCCACCAAGATCGACCGCTGGTTCCTGTCGCAGCTCAAGGAGATCACCGACGCCGAGAAGGAATTGCTGGACCTCGGTCCCATCGGCGAGTGGAAGTACGAGATCTGGCGCGAGGTCAAGCGCCTGGGCTTCTCGGACGCCCGGATCGGAGAGGTCGTGGGCCTGAGCGAGCTGGAGGTGCGCGCCATCCGCAAGGAGGCCAAGGCCACCCCGGTCTACAAGACGGTGGATACCTGCGCCGCCGAGTTCGAGGCGCACACGCCGTACCACTACTCGACCTACGAGTGGGAGGACGAGGTCAGGCCTACCGACAAGCCCAAGGTCGTGATCCTGGGCAGCGGCCCCAACCGCATCGGGCAGGGCGTGGAGTTCGACTACGCGACCGTGCACGCCGTGTGGGCTTTGCAGGACGCCGGGTACGAGACCATCATGGTCAACTCGAACCCCGAGACGGTCAGCACCGACTACGACACCGCCGATCGCCTGTACTTCGAGCCGCTGACCTTCGAGGACGTGATGAACATCGTCGAGCACGAGAAGCCCGTGGGCGTGATCGTGCAACTCGGCGGCCAGACCCCCCTCAAGCTGGCGCGGCGGCTGGAAGCGGCGGGCGCGCCCATCATCGGGACCAGCCCGGCCGCCATCGACGAGGCTGAGGACCGCGCGAGCTTCAATGCCCTGTGCGAACGCCTGGGCCTGCCGCAGCCGCTGGGCAAGGTGGCGCAGACGCCCGAGCAGGCCCGTGAACTGGCCGCCGGTCTGGGCTTCCCCCTGATGGCGCGGCCCAGTTACGTGCTGGGTGGGCGGGCCATGCGCACCGTGCGCAGCATGGACGAACTCGGCACCTATCTGGACGAGGTGTATGCCGCCGTCGAGGGGCAGCCAAGCATCCTGCTCGACCAGTTCCTCGACGGCGCGCTGGAACTTGATGTGGATACCCTGTGCGACGGCGAACGCGCCGTGGTGGCGGGCATCATGGAGCACGTCGAGGCGGCCGGGGTCCACTCGGGCGACAGCGCCTGCGTGCTGCCCCCGGTGAACCTGAGCCCGGAGCTGATGGCCCGCGTAAAGCGTGATACCGAGCGCCTCGCCCTGGAACTGGGTGTGCGCGGCCTGATGAACGTGCAGTGGGCCGTGAAGGACGGCGTGGCCTACATCCTGGAGGCGAACCCGCGCGCCAGCCGCACGGTGCCCTTCGTATCCAAGGCCGTGAATCACCCCCTCGCCAAGAGCGCCGCCCGGATCGCCGTGGGGCACACGCTGGAGCAGATCGGATTGACCGAGACGCCCGTGCCCGCCATGTACTCGGTCAAGGAAGTGCACCTGCCGTTCCTGAAGTTCAAGGGCGTGCTGCCGGTGCTGGGGCCGGAGATGAAGAGCACCGGCGAAAGCATGGGCATCGACGCCGACCCGTACCTCGCGTACTACCGCGCCGAGCTGGGGGCCAAGAGCAATCTGCCCCTGAGTGGCACGGCCCTGCTGTTGGGCGAAGGACTGGACGACGTGGCCGCCACGCTGGAAGGTGCAGGTCTGAGCGTGCTCCGGGAACAGGACGGCGACACCCTGCCCTCACTCCTAATTGACGTGACAGGTAGCGAACTCCTGCGCACCGCTCTGGAACGCGGCGTGCCGATCGTCAGCACCCGCGAAGGCGCCGAGTGGACCGCCAAAGCGATTGCCGCCGCGCAGGGGCAGGAGTTGGGGGTTAAGAGCCTGCAGGAGTGGGTGAGCTAGAGCTCCCAGCGATAGGTCAGGAAACCGGAACGTGCGGGCCTCGCCGCTCGAAGAGGCCCGCGTCTGACTGACCCAGTAAACTCCCAGTTTTGTAAGGCGATCGCTTGCTTTGCTTTTCAAAGCGGTTTATCGTGCCGGTATGACGCAGTTCTCCCCTTCCGGCCCCGACAAGCTCCGCGTGGACATCTGGTCGGACATCGCCTGCCCCTGGTGCTACGTAGGTAAGCGGCGCTTCGAGTCAGCCCTGGGGCAGTTCGGGCACCCCGAGAACGTCGAGGTGGTCTGGCACAGCTTCGAGCTCGACCCCTCCGCGCCGGTCCGCAGCCCCGTGTCCATGCGCGACGGCCTGGCCCGCAAGTACGGCCGCAGCCCCGACCAGGCGCAGGAGATGATGGACCACATGACCGGCGTGGCGGCGCAGGACGGCCTGGACTACCACTTCGATCGGACCCAGCTCACGAATACCTTCCAGGCGCACCAGCTGCTGCATCTCGCGGCCGAGAAGGGCCTTCAGGACACCCTCAAGGAGCGCCTGATGCGCGCATACCTGACCGAAGGCGAATTCCTGGGCAACCCCGATGTGCTCGTGCGCCTGGCAACTGAAGCAGGGCTGGACGAGGCCGAGGCCCGTGCGGCCCTGGACAGTGGCGACTATGCCCAGGCGGTCCGGCAGGACGAGGCGCAGGCGCAGGCCCTGGGTATCAGCGGCGTGCCCTTCTTCGTGCTGGGGGGCAAGTACGGCGTGAACGGCGCGCAGTCGCCCGAAGTACTGCTGGGCGCGCTCAATCAGGTCTGGGCCGAGACGCATCCCGCCCCCCTGACCCTGCTGGGCAGCGCGGAGGTGGCCGAAGGCTGCGAGGACGGCCAGTGCGCCGTGCCCCAGCGCGGCTGACTCCCGCAGACAAAAGAGGCCGCCTCCATGCCGGGGCGGCCTCTTTCCTGTCGGCGCTGCCCTGCCGGCTCTAGGCCGCCTGTTCCAGCGCGATCCGGCGGTCCAAGTCGTCCAGGGCGCGGCGGTACAGATCGCCGCCCACCTGCGGCAGCGTCGCGAGCGACAGAGCAGCGTCGTCCAGCGTGTCGTGCAGGGTGCTCGACTGCCACCCCTGGCCCTCGGCCATCAGGGTCACCCGGCCGGGCAGAACGAGAAATCGTACGCGGCCTTCGTCCGTCCGCGTGTCGCTGAAATGACGCGTCACATTCATGTCCCGAGCGTAACGCACGGGCCTGACGGGAACATCACCCGAAATGATGAAGCCCCCCAGGCACATGGGTCCCCCCACCAGAGCCTCCCTCCCTTATACCGGCATAAAAACCGTGTCCAGCACACTTCTTCCACCTTCATGACACCTGAGCGCCGGGGGAGTACACTGCCCGTCTACCGGACACCCGGGGAGGTGAGGCAACCACAGTGGGCACCAAAGAAGACGTTCGTTCGCGTTTGAACATCGCGGAGGTCGTGGGCGAGTATGTGCGCCTCACCCCCGCCGGCAAGGGCCGCATGAAGGGCCTGTGCCCTTTTCACAAGGAGAAGTCGCCCAGTTTTCAGGTGGACACCGAGCAGGGCTACTTCTACTGCTTCGGGTGCAAGGCGGGCGGCGACATCTTCAGCTTCGTGCAGCGCACCGAGAACCTGCCCTTCGGGGACGCCCTGCGCAAACTGGCCGAGAAGGCGGGCATCCAGGTCGAGGCCAAGTACGGTGAGCGCAGCAGCCGCGACCTGTACGACGTGAACGCCTTTGCCCTGAGCTATTTCCGCGATCACCTGCCGGGCCCGGCCCTGGACTACCTGCGCCGCCGGGGCCTGACCGACGCGACCATTGAGGCCTTCGAACTGGGCTATGCCCCCGACGGCTGGGACGGCCTCCTGAAGCACGCCCGCACGCGCGGCCTCAGCGAGCGCCAGCTTCTGGACGCCGGCCTACTCACCGAGAACCCCGAGTCGGGGCGCATCTACGACCGCTTCCGGGGCCGGGTCATGTTTCCCATCCGCGACCACCTCGGGCGGCTGGTGGGCTTCGGTGGGCGCGTCCTCGACGATTCCAAACCCAAGTACCTCAACACGCCCGAGACCGACGCCTTCAAGAAGGGCGAGCTGCTCTACGGGCTGGACAAGGCGCGCACCCACTTCAAGGAGGGCGCGGCCGAGGTCGTGGTCGTCGAGGGATATATGGACGTGATCACCATGCACCAGCACGGCCTGACCTCGGCGGTGGCGAGCCTGGGCACCGCCCTGACCGCCGAACACGCCACGCTGCTCGAACGCCAGGGCGCGCAGAGCATCGTGCTGCTGTTCGACCGCGACGAGGCCGGGCTCAAGGCCACCCTCTCGGGTCTGGATCAGGTGCTGGGCGCCAAGTTCCGGGTGCGCGCGACCTCGGTGCCCAGCGGCAAGGACCCCGCCGACGCCCTGCTGGCCGGCGACGAGGCCGAACTGCGCCGGGCGCTGCGCTCGGGGCTGGACGAGGTGCACTACCGCGTGCAGGCGGCGGTCGAGGCACACGGCCTGGACACACCCGAGGGCAAGCGTCGGGTGCTGATGGCCCTGTTGCCCCGGATGCAGAACCTAGACCCCCTCGACGAGATCGCCGGGGCCATGCGCGCCGCCGCCTGCGAACTGCTGGGCATCCGCGAGACGGCGCTGCTCGAATGGATCGGCTCAAAGGCCAAGCGCCGCACCCTGACCGACACCCACCTCGCGGGCATGAGCAGCGGCCGCACCGAGGAGGACCACGAACTCGCGCTGCTGCGGCAACTGCTCGTAGACCCCAGCCTGCTCGCCAAACTCGACGGCACCACGGCCTGGCGCAACGAGGCGGTGCGCAAGGTGATGCTCGCTGCGCGCGGCGCCCAGAGCCCCGACGACATCCTCGACGTGTTCCGGGGCCAGCCCGAGGAGCCGCTACTCATCCGCCTGATGTTCGAGGGCCGCGACGCCGGTACCATCGGCCGCGCCAACTCCGAGCAGTACGAGCAGAAGGTCGGGGCCTACGCCGCTGCGGCCGTGGACGACATCCAAGTCAGCCTGAGCATCGACTCCATGCGCGCCGAGGTCGACCTTCTGAAAAAGCAGGTGGCCGGCGCGGCGCCCACCGAGCAACTCGGGATGCTCAAGCAGATTCAGGAGTTGCAGCGCGCCATTGAGGCCGAGAACCGGGGCCGGCGCAGTCTGGCGTAGGGCGCGGGCGGGGGCACATCACCCTGGCCCCCCGCCTGCCCGGACCTCAGCCCTCTTGCCGCACGAAGTCGGGCGCACGTTTCTCCTTGAAGGCGGTCACGCCCTCCAGGTGCTCCCAGTGGTCCCCGGCGAGCTGCTGCAACTCGGCCTCCTTGTCCAGGGCCTCGTCCAGCGTGCCGGTCATGGCGGCGTTCAGGGCCTGCTTGGTCAGGCGCAGGGCGTTGGCGGGGCGGGCGGCCAGGCGCTCGGCGTAGGCCTGCACCGCCTCCCGGAAGGTCTCGTCGGGGTACACGGCCTCGCACAGGCCCAGGCGCAGGGCGTCGTCGGCGCCGACCTTCTCGGCCAGGGCCATGAGCTCAAAGGCCCGGTGGTAGCCCACCAGCCGGGGCAGGAACCACGTGCTGCCGCTGTCGGGCACGAGCGCGATGTTGGAAAACACCTCGATAAGCACCGCCGAGCGCGCCCACAGCCGGATATCGCCGGCCAGGGCGAGGCTGGCCCCGGCTCCTGCCGCCACTCCGTTGACGGCCGTGACGACCGGCTTGCCCAGACCCCGGATGGTCCGCACCAGGGGGTTGTAGGTGTGCTGGAGGTGCTCGGTGAAGGTCATGTCACGCCCCGACACGTCGCCCAGATCCTGGCCCGCGCAAAACCCCCGGCCCGCCCCCGTGATGACGACCACGCGCACTGCCGGGTCGGCGTCGGCCGCCTGAAGCGCCTCGATGAGACTCAGCAGCAGGGCGTCGTTGGCAGCGTTCAGGCGGCTTTCCCGGTTCAGGGTCAGGGTACGCACGCCGGCGCGGGTGTCCGTGAGGACCACAGGTTGTTCGGTCATGGCTCCAGCGTAGCGTGAGAAGTGCGCAGGGAAACGCCCTGGCCGGAGGGGGACTGCTACACTCGCCCGCACATGACCGCCCCCGACCTCGGCGCCCCCCAAGCGATCCCTGCTCCCCTACCCGTAGTTCTGGCGCTCGACGTGAGCAAGTCGCGTATCGGTTTCGCGGTCAACCGGGGCCGATTGGCGTTCGGGCGCGGCAGCGTGGACCGCAAGCGGCTGCCGCTGGATCTCAAGGCGGTAAGGCTCCGTGTGCAGGACACCGGAGCCACCGTACTGCTGCTGGGGCTGCCACTGCGTACTGACGGCGCGCACAGCCCGGCGGCCGACCGCGTGCGGGCCTTCGGGCGCGTTCTGCACGAGCAGGGCTATGAGATCCGCTACCAGGACGAGCGCTTTACCACCCAGCGCGCCCGGGCCCTGGGGGCAACCGACGAAGATGAGGCTGCGGCAGTGCAGATTCTCGAGCTGTATCTGCTGGGCCAGCATCCCGCTTCCGAAATGGAATGAACCCCGCTTTCGGGAGAAGCCGGCGCCGCCCGGCCCTGGCTCGAGCCCGGCAGCGCCAGATGAGAGAAAGAGTTAAAGGTGCGTGAACCCACCTTGTCGGCCCCTACTCTGCAACGCAAACAAAAGATGAGAGGAAATGAAAAAGCTCTTTCCCTATCACCCTTTCGGTCTTAGATGAGAGCCGCTGTGTTGCCTGAGTAGGGTGAACATGACCGGAGTCTGACGCATTATGGCGCGTCTATAGCATCAAATTCCACCTGCCGCATGGCATTTCTTCTTGACACCCTGAAATGAGCATCTCTATACTCCCATAAGGATTTCATCCTGGGCTAACGTGCGTCATCTGGCACGCAGGGACGGGGAAGGTCGCGGACAGGAAACTCGGCAACTGGACCCGCGAAGTCCCCGAAAAAGCAGGCAAGAACGCAGGCAGGCCGGTAGAAGATCCATAGCTGTACCCGGAGGAAGTATGAATAAGAACATCGCTCTGTTGGCCCTCACCGGCATCCTGACCCTCGCGTCCTGCGGTCAGAACACTGGCGGCAGCACCGTCAACCCCATCACGACCTACAGCCTCGGCATCACGGTGAACGGCGCCAACGGCACCGTCTCGGTCAAGAACGCCGCCGGCACCGTCGTGGGCACCGTGACCGGCAACGGCACCGTGACCGGCCTCGCCAACGGCACCTACACCCTGTCGTCCTCGACCGTCACCGGCTTTAACACCCCGGCCGACCAGGTCGTCACCATTAATGGTGCCAACACGACCGCCACGGTCACCTACACGGCGACGGGCGTCGTCGTCCCCACGACCCAGGCTGTGACCATCAACTTGGTCGGCGTGCCCTCGGCTCCCATTACCATCCGTGACAGCAGCAACAACGTCGTGTCGGGTTACAACGGCACGAACGTCACCAACGGTACTGTCGTGAACCTGCCCGCAGGCACCTACACGGTGACGGGCGGTACGGTTACGGGCTTCAACGCCCCCAGCGCTGCCTCCACCGTCGTCGTGACCAACGCGGCGACCAGCGTCACCCTGACCTACCGCGCCGTCGTCGCAACGGCCGTGGGCCTGACGCCCAAGGGCAGTGACAGCAAGCTCCTCACCATCGAGCAGAACATCAACGGCGCAGTCACGCCCATCACCTACGCCAAGGGCATCATCACGGTCGTCCCTAACGCCAACAGTGGCGCCGACCGTTTCGAAGTGTTCCTGAGCAGCACCACCAGCGACCTGAACGCCCAGAACCGCATCTACGACAGCCGTGACACGGCCAGCGGCTCGCTGGACATCAACACCGCCAACCTGCGCCAGGGCGAGCAGCAGTACGTCGTCGTGCGCTACTGGACCGGCACGAGCAACACCACCGCGTCGACCATCCTCATCCCGGACAACCTCGGTCCCCAGGTCCCGGACGTGATCCCGGTCAGCAAGCTGAGCCCCGCGCTTACCCAGCAGCTCGGCAACTACGTCAACGGCACCATCACGCTGGCGTTCCAGAACATCGACACCCTGCGCGACAACCCCGTCGGCACCACCGTGCTGCCCTCCGGCGTCGAGCGCATCGAGTGGTACGCCGACTCGAACGCCAAGAACGGCGTCGCCGACACCGCGACCTCCAAGCTGATCGGCACGGCCTACGCCTCGCCCTACCAGGTTTCGGTCAACACCACCACCCTGGCTGACGGCGCGTACGACGTGTACGCCGTCGCCTACGACCAGCTGGGCAACCGCAGCATCATCACCGCCCAGAACCTGTTCGTCCTGAACGTGGACAACACCGGCCCCGTCAACGGCGCCGGCAGCATCACCGTCGTGGACGCCGGCACGGGCGCAGTCCGTGACGAGTTCAACCGTGGCGGCATCGACGCCACCTACAGCCCCCGTCCCAACGCCGCGGGCCTGCCCAGCGGCACCTGCAAGATTGACGCCATCGGCGCCGACGCGGGCAACATCGACCTGTACGACTCGGTCACGACCGCCGCGGGCCGCAACTACATCTCGGGCCTGGCGCACGTCACCAACCTGAACATCACGACCGCCACCGACGGCACGGGCGTGGGCGTCTCGGGCAACGCTACCTCGGTCACCATCGACGGCCAGCCCATCCTCAACCGCCTGTACACCCTGAACGCCAGCGGCCGCCTCGTGGCCCTGACCGCGCTGCGCAACATCACGGCCAGCGACTGCGTGTACCTGAACGTCAACGGTCTGGACGCCAACGAGTCCAAGGTCGTCTTCGCGTCGGACGCCTCGACCGACCTGCTGGGCAACGCCGCGACCGGCACCATTGCTCCTGTCTCGATCTTCATCGACAACCAGCGCCCCGCCAACGTGCGCTTCAGCAAGAAGCTGGACACCGTGCCGGCCAACGGCCAGAGCACGCTGGAAGTCAGCGCCGACGACTCGATCTCCGGCCTGCTCGGCTCGGCCCAGATCTTCGCCCGCGACACGAACGGCAGCGCCTTCGGTGGCCGCGCCGTGCAGCTCGCCGCGACCAACCAGACCAACTACCGCTTCTTCCGCCCCACCAATGCCAACGGCAAGCTCGACCTGATCGCCACCGTGCGCGACTACGCCGGCAACGTCAGCAGCTACCGCTCGGACATCGGCGTGACCTTTGCCGGTCCCCAGCTCGTGACCCTGAACGAGGACAACCTGTTCGTGCGTCGCCAGCAGGCCAACGGTCAGTTCCTGAACTTCGGTAACGCCATCGACGAAAACCCCGTCACTGGCCCCGTCGGCACCGTTCACGCGCTCGACATCCTGAACAGCGGCCGCACCGCCGTGGGCTTCAACCCCGCCAACGTGCTCCAGGGCGGCTTCTACCAGGAAGTCCTGCTGGCCAACCCCCTGAACCGTATCGGCAAGGGCACCGCCGACCTGACCAGCGACGACCTGAACGTGGGCGGCACCCAGAACCTCGCCCCCCTGTTCCTGATCTCGGCGACCGAGTCGGCTCCCTTCGCCTCGATCAAGGCGCTCGAAGGCGGCCTGTTCGCCTACCACGCCTCGGTCATCGACAAGAACGGCTACGTCAGCGAAGTCGTCCAGGGCATCAACTACTAAACCCTCCTGCACTGAAAGCCTCCCTTCGGGGAGGTTTTTTCTTTTGTCGCGTGCCCTCGGCTACACTGTGCCCACCCACAGTTCTGCCGGTCAGCGTCCGTGCCTGACCCTACCCCCTTTCTCCGGAGGTCCTTTCTATGCAAGGCAACATGATGCACGTCCCGCTGACCATCCCCTTCATCCTGGAGCGCGCCCGGACCATCTATGCCGGGCGCGAGGTGGTCAGCCTGCTGGCGGCCGGGCGGGACGCGCAGGGCCAGCCCATTGCCCACAAGCACCGCACGACCTACGGCGCGGTGGCTGACCGGGCGCTACGGCTGGGCGCGGCCCTGGGCACCCTGGGGCTGGCGCAGGGCGACCGGGTGGCGACGCTGGCGGTCAATTCCTTCCGGCACCTGGAGGCGTACCTGGGGGTGCCGTCGGCCGGCTACGTGCTGCACACCGTGAACATCCGCCTGCACCCCGAGCAGGTCGCCTGGATCCTGAACGACGCGGGCGACCGTGTACTCCTCATCGAGAACGCCTTCGCCGCCATGATTCCGGCCCTGAAGGCCTCCTGCCCCCAGCTGGAGCATATTTTCGTGCTGGGGCCGACGCCCCAACCCCTCCCCGGAACGCAGGACTACGACACCTGGATTACGGCGCACGAACCTCTGGCGCGGTACCCGGAGCTGGGTGAAGACAACGCGGCCGCCATGTGCTACACCAGCGGCACGACCGGCAATCCCAAGGGCGTGCTGTACACCCACCGCTCGACAGTGCTGCACTCGCTGGCCAGCGCGCCCAAAGACGCCCTGAACGTGGGCGAGAACGACACGATGCTGCCGGTGGTGCCCATGTTCCACGTCAACGCCTGGGGTCTGCCCTACACCTGCGCCATGTACGGCGCGGCGCAGGTCTACGCCGGGGTGTTCTCGGACGGCAAGTCGCTCGCCACCCTCATGCAGGACGAGGGTGTAACCATCACCGCTGGAGTACCGACCATCTGGATGGGCCTGCTGGGCGAACTCGACCGCGCGGCGGGGGCCGGCACGCCCTATGATCTGCGCCGCCTGGAGAGCCTGATCGTAGGGGGCAGCGCCGCGCCCGAAGCGATGATCCGGGCGTTCGACGAACGCCACAACCTGACCCTGCGCCACGCCTGGGGCATGACCGAGACGCATCCGCTGGGGACCGCCAGCACCGTGCCCCCCGGCGTGGATCCCCGCAGCGACGAGGGGTACAGCCTGCGCGCCAAGCAGGGCCGCCCGGTACCGCTGGTGTACCTGGAACTGGTGAGCGAGTCGGGCGAGCGCCTGCCCCACGACGGCAAGACGATGGGCCGCCTGCTGGCGCGCGGACCGTGGGTGGCGAGCAGCTACTTCGGCGGCTCGGGCCAGAGCAGCTTCCTGACGCTGGACGGCGAGGAGTGGTTCGACACCGGTGACATCGCCACCCTGGACGAGCGCGGGTACATGCACATCCAGGACCGGGCCAAGGACCTCATCAAGTCGGGCGGCGAGTGGATCAGCAGCGTGGACCTGGAAAACGCCATCATGGCCCACCCGGCCGTCGCGCAGTGCGCCGTGATCGCCATGGACGATCCCAAGTGGGACGAGCGCCCGCTGGCCGTGGTCGTGCCGCGTCCCGGCCACACGGTGACCCACGAACAGCTCCTGGCCTTCCTGGCCCCGCGCTTTGCCAAGTGGTGGCTACCGGACGCGACGGTCCTCACCGACCACCTGCCCATCGGGGCGACCGGCAAATTCCTGAAACGTGAACTGCGCGAGGAGTACCGGGGCTACGGGGCCCAGACCCCAGCCGAGCAGACGCCGGCCGAGCGGACCTGAGTCACGGCTGGGGTCTGGGGGTTGACCCACCGGAGCGGGGTCTCGTCCACTGTCCCCGGTGACCCCGCCATCTGGCAGATGATCTGGCCTTCCGGCGGCGCGATGCTGAAGCCATGACTTCTCCTTCGTCCCCCCAGATGTCCGGTCTGCTGGCAGAACTGCTTGTCGAGGAGGGCGTGCAGGCGGTCTTTCTCACAGGCAGTCAGGCACGTGGAGAGAGCGACGCCTGGAGCGACCTCGACCTCTCTGTGCTCATGACCGAAGACCGGCTCGCGCGGAACACGGTGACGTACCGGGAAGGCCGACTGGTCAGCGTGGAACGCCGCACGGTGCGCCGGCGCGAGCAGGCCTTCACAGAGCCGGAAGCGGCCCTCTGGAACCTGACCTCCCTTCAGACGGGCCTGGCCCTGCATGACCCAGACGCCGTGTTCGCAGCGCTTCAGGCGCGGGCGCGGGCCTTCGACTGGGCCGAGCTCGAACCGGTGGCCCAGGCCCGCGCCGCCGTCCTCGTCACGGACGCTGCCGAAGAGATTCACAAGGTGATGGGCGGCCTGCACGCGGGCGACGCCGGCAAGGTGTTGTACGCCGCCGCAGGCCTGACCTTCTCGCTCGGTACGGCAGCCCTGCTGAGCAGCGGCACCCTGATCTCGACCGAGAACCGCTACCTCACGCTGGCGCAGGGAGCCTGGGACGACGCGGCGTGGCACGCGGCCTACGGTGTCCTGACTGGACTGACCGGGGCCGCCGTGCCGGAGCGGGGCCGCGCGGCCCTCCACGCCTACCTGCGCGCGGTTGCCCTCACGCGCTGGTCCGCCGGCCCGCCTCCTCTGGCGCGGGAAACGGCCGCGAGAGTGAGGGCCTTTCTGGCCGGCTGAGCCGAGGTCCCCGGCCTGCGCCCTACAATTCGCGGTATGGCTGTTTCGGTGCAGGGACAACAGGTCACGTTCACGCCCCCGGCGGGCGCTGCCGGGCTGGTGGGCGACTTTACCGACTGGCGCAAGCAGGCGCCCCTGCCGGCGTCGCCCGGCGTGCCCATCACGTTGCGGCTGCCGCGCGGCGCCTGGATCGAGTACGCCTGGGTGGACGCGGTGGGCGAGGCCTTCGCCGACCCCGACAACCCGCACAAGTCCCTGAATCCCTGGTGGTCCTACCCGCGCGCGGCGGTGGTCGGAGAGTACGCCCGGCACCCGCTGTGGCTGCGGGCCGACGCCGCCCGGAAGGGCACCGCCCACCGCCTGACCTGGGAGGGCGAGGTCTTTTCGGGCACGCGGCGGGCCATCGTCTACACGCCACATGGCCACGACCCCGCGCGCCCCACGCCGGTCTACTACGTCCAGGACGGCGTGGCGTTCTACCGCACCGGCAAGCTGGGCGAGGTCATGGACCGCGCGGTGGAGGCTGGGCTGGCGACGGGCGCCGTGCTGGTCTTCGTCGAACCGGGCGACCGCAACGAGGAGTATTACCTCAACGGCCGTTACCTCGACTTCCTGCGTCAGGAGGTCTTCCCACGGGTGGAGGGCGAATACGTGACGCCGGGCACGCGCGGCCTGTGGGGCGCGAGCCTGGGCGGGCTGATCTCGCTGTACCTGGGCAGCCGTCACCCCGAACTGTTCTCGCGGGTGGTGAGCCACAGCGGGGCCTTCATCGCGCGGCCGGGCGCGCAGGACGCCCGCGGGACCATCGATACGACGACCGCCGGCGAGTGGCTGCTGGAGCAGCTCGCCGCCGCGCCGCCCACCCACCTGCGGACCAGTCTGGATACCGGCACGCTGGAGTGGCTCACCGGTCCGAACCGCCGCATGGCCGGGCTGTTCGCCGACCGCGCCCTGGCCCACCAGTACCGCGAGTATCCCAGCGGCCACAACTGGATCACGTGGCGCGAGGCGCTGCCCGAGGCGTTCCTGTACATGCAGGGTGGGGAGTAGCGCGCAGGCGGCAGCACCGGGCCGTTCTCCTGCCCACCACGGCGCACGGCCCGACCCGGCGGGGTCCGTCTTTCTTCCCCCACGACCGCCCTCCACACTGTCCGGAGCCTTCCTCCTCACCCGCTTCCCCTACCCCACATGCCACAGTGACGCTGTTCATGCGCCCATCCCCCCTGTTCAGCGTGCTGGCCCTGTGTCTCCTGGCCGGTGCGCCCGCTGGAGCCTCGACCATGACCTTCCCTGCCAGCACCACCACCCTGCACGAACGCGCCGCCGACTGGGCCGGCGCCGAGCTGCGCGGCGCGCAGTTGCGCGGCGACACCCTCATCCTGCCCCCCGGCGTGCGTGAAGGCTCCCTGACCAGCGCGCCCCTGACTCTCCCGGCCTTCGACGAACTGGTGCCCTCCTGGAACAGCGTGACGGGCGCGGCAGGCAGCGTGACGGTCGAGGTCCGTGCGGGCCTCGCGGGTGGCGGCTGGACCCGCTGGTATTCCTTCGGGCGCTGGAGCGCCGCCGAGGGCCGCACGAGCCAGGACGGCCAGAAGGACGCCGCCGGGCAGGTCCTGACCGACACCCTGCGCCTGACCCGCCCGGCGGCGTCTGCGCAGTACCGCGTGACCCTGCGCGGCGAGGGCACGGCGCTGCGGCTGCTGGCCCTGACCACCAGCGACCGCGTGCGTCTGACGTCGGGCGCGGGACAGGCGAGCGACCGGCGCGCCTGGGGCCGCCTCGTGAACGTGCCGCAGCGCTCGCAGATGATCTATCCGGGCGGCGGCGAGGTGTGGTGCAGCCCCACCAGCGTCAGCATGATCCTGGCGAGCTACGGCGTGGACGTGACCGTTCCGCAGGCCGCCCAGGGCATGCACGACAGGGCATACGACGGCACCGGCAACTGGCCCTTCAACACCGCCTACGCGGGCGAGCGCGGGATGCGCGCCTTCGTCACGCGGCTGCCGAGCCTCGCTGCCGCCGAGCGCTTCACGGCCGCCGGGGTGCCGCTGGCCGTCAGCCTGGGCTGGAAAAAGGGCGAGCTGCCCGGCGCGGCGATTCCCAGCAGCACCGGGCACCTCATGGTGCTTGTCGGCTTCGACCCCCAGGGCAATCCGGTCCTGAACGACCCCGCCGCCCCCGGCAACGACACGGTACGCCGGCCCTACCCGCGCGCGGCCTTTGAGCGGCTGTGGCTCTCGCACAGCGGCGGCCTGAGCTACGTGATCGCGCCGGCCGGCACGGCGCTGCCCTGAACCGCAGGCCGCTGCAGTGCCCTTTCCCGCCACCTGTCCGCACTGCGGCCGGCCGCAACCGGTCGAGTTCGCCGACAGCCTGATCCACGACCTGAAGTGCCCCCACTGCGGGGGCCGGTTTTGCCTGTTCGTGCGCAAACACAAGTTCGAGGTACTGTTCGACCTGGGCACCCAGGCGCTGCTGGGCGGCTACGCCCGCGAGGCGGTGGCGAGCTTCGCGGCGGCGCTGGAACGTTTTTTCGAGTTCTACGTGCGCGCCTCCACGCTGGAACGCGCGGCGGCGACTGGACAGGAGTTCGCCGGGGCCGAGGCAATTCTCGACCGCACCTGGCGGCACGTCGCCAGCCAGTCCGAGCGTCAGGTGGGCATGTTCGCCCTCGCCTACCTGCTGCGCGAGGGCCGAGAGCCGGACTTTCTGGGCAGTCAGGCGCTGGGGGCCGACTTCCGCAACCGCGTGATCCACCGGGGCTACCTGCCCCCACGCGCCGAGGTCGAGGCCTACGCCGCGCGCGTCTTCGCCCTGATTGACCGCCTGCTGGGTGAGCTGGGCGAGGGCGCCGGACACGCCGAGCTGTCGCAGGAGCGGACCTTCGCCGCGCATCTGGCGGCGCTGCCCGACGCGGTGGTGGCCGTATTCGAGGAGCATCCGGGCATGTTCCGCGCCCGGCGCTTCGGGGGGGCCGGCCTGGACCACCTGGGGCCGGGCAAGTCGCCGCGGCGACCGGCGGCCCCGCCCCCCACCCGCCTCAACGATGCCCAGGCCTTTGGGCAGGCGCTGCGCGAGCGTGCGCCGCTGCTCGACCGACTCAAGAGCCGCTGACCCCTGCTCCGCACCCGCTGGAAGGGCTGATACTTTGCCCGCTATAAAGCAGAGTTCTGCCATCACAGCTATTGCTTCCAGTATCTACTTTACTTCAGTCAACTATTGAGGTAGATTCAGGGGATGACGCTTTCTCCACCCCCCGCCCACGAGACCGAGGAAACGAGCCAGTTTCTGCAGGCCATGTGGCAGTTCAACCGCGCCCTGGGCCAGCAACTCCAGCCTCTGCTGCAGGAGGCGCACGACACCGACCCCCGCAGCTTCCTCATTCTCAAGACCATCGAGAGCGGCCTGACGTACCCCAAGGTGATCGCGCAGGAGCTCAAGCTGCCGCCCACGCTGCTCAGCCGCTACCTCGACGACCTGAGCAAGCGCGGGCTGCTTGAGCGCCACATTGACGAGCAGGACTCGCGGCGCACCCGCCTGAGCCTGACCCCGGCCGGCCTGACCCTGCTGAAGCAGACCCAGTGCACCGTCCACACTCACGTGGCGCGGCGGCTCTCGCGGCTGCGGCCCGAGCAGCTGCGCGCCCTGAACGACGCCCTGCACGCCCTGAACAGCGGGGAGGAACAGGCATGACGGCCACTGCACCCACTCCGGCCCGCGTCTTTAGCCCCCAGGAAAAGACCATCACGCTCGTTGGGCTGATGGTCGTGTTCCTGCTCTCGGCCCTCGACCAGACCATCGTTAGTACGGCGATGCCGCGCATCATCGAGCAGCTTCAGGGTCTGGAGTACTACACCTGGGTCACGACCGCCTACCTGCTCGCCAGCACCGTCATGGTGCCCATCTACGGCAAGCTCTCGGACCTGTACGGCCGCAAACCCATCCTGATCCTGGGTATCGGGCTGTTCCTGCTCGGCTCGGTGCTGTGCGGCATGAGCGGCGAGCCGTTCCTGGGCAATCTGTTCGGCGGCGGCATGTTGCAGCTCATCGTGTTCCGGGCGTTGCAAGGGCTGGGGGGCGCGGCGCTGTTCACGAGCGCCTTCGCGATTATCGCCGACATGTTCCCGCCGGCCGAGCGCGCCAAGTTCGGCGGCCTGTTCGGCGCTGTGTTCGGGCTGTCCAGCGTGCTGGGACCGATCATCGGCGGCTTTCTCACGGACCACGGCAGCGCCTCGGTGCTGGGCTACTTCATCGAGGGCTGGCGCTGGGTCTTCTATGTCAACCTGCCGCTGGGGGCCGTCGCCCTGTTCATGATCATTGCCAAGATGCCCAGCCTGTCGCACCGCGCGGCCGGCAAGATCGACTTTCTGGGCGCGCTGCTCATCGTCATGACGACCATTCCGCTGCTGCTCGCCCTGACCTGGGGCGGCGTGACCTACCCCTGGGACAGCGCGCGGGTCGTGACCCTGTTCGCCGTCAGCGCCGTCAGCCTGGTCCTGTTCATCCTGGCCGAGCGCCGCAACCCCGACGCCATCCTGCCGCTGGGGCTGTTCCGCAACCCCACCTTCACCTTCGGCAACCTCGCGAGCTTCGTCATCAATATGGCCTTCATCGGCATCGTGATGTTCCTGCCGCTGTTCATGCAGACCGTGCAGGGCGTCTCGGCCACCAACTCCGGCCTCGCCATGCTGCCGCTGATGGCCGGCCTGATCCTGTCGAGCATCACCGCCGGCAACCTCGTGAGCCGCACGGGCAACTACAAGCCCTTCCTGCTGGGCGGCACGGTCATCCTGATCGTGGGCGTGTTCCTGCTGGCTCAGATCACGGTGGGCACCAGCCGCCCCGACCTGGGCTGGCGCATGTTCATCGTGGGCCTGGGGCTGGGACCGGCCATGAGCCTGTTCAACATCGCCATCCAGAACGCCGTCGCCCCGAGCCAGATCGGCGTGGCGACGAGCAGCAGCCAGTTTTTCCGGCAGATCGGCAGCACCATCGGCGCGGCAATCTTCGGCACCCTGCTGCTCAACAACCTCCAGAGCGAACTGCCCCGCTACCTGCCCAACGTCCCCGGCATGGAAAACGCCGCCAAGAACATCAACCTCGGCGAGATGCGCGCCAGCAGCGGCGGCAGCGACACCGACAAGCAGATCAAGGCGGCCGTGGACGCCCAGTACACCCAGATCGAGAAGGCATTTAGGGGAGACGCGGCGGCCACACAGGCCCTGCTGCAAAACCCGCAGATTCCGGCCGACCTCAAGGCGACCCTGAAGAATGGCGGCGTCGCAGCGCAGGTGCGCGCCCAGCTGACTGCTCAGGCGGACGCCGTGGTCGGGGCCCTGAACCGCGGCGAGGCGGGCCGTCAGGCGCTGCTGGCTTCCGGCAGTACGCCCGGCGCTCTAAAGACGCAGCTGCGCGCGCTGCCGGCGGCCGCCCTCGCCACGCCCGGCGCGGCGCAGGCGACCGCTGCCCAAGTCCGACAGAGCCTGCTGGCGAGCGAGCCGCAGGTCACGGCGCAGGCCACCACCCAGGCTCTCGCGCAGGTGCGCCAGACCCTCGACGCGCAGGCCAAGAAGCTCGCCGCGCAGGTCAGCAGCGGCATGAAACAGGGCTTCACGGCCGCCGTGCGCCACATGATCTCCACGAGCATCTGGATCATCCTGGTCGGCCTGATTCTTACCGCCTTCCTGCCGGTCGTGCCGCTGCGCCGCCACCAGGCGGGCGAGGACGCGCCGGCTCCCGTGGCGATGCACTGACCTCCGGAGTGTTCCCCGGAACGGCGCGCAAGCTCAGGCTTGCGCGCCGTTCCGGTCCTCCCCCGTGTCCCTGTGCAAGTCTTAATTTTCCCCCTAGACTGCGTCATGATCGAGTCTTCTGACCGGCGACGGGTGGTGCGGGTCGCGCGCGGCGAGGAAGCGGGAGACCTGCTGGTGCGCGGCGCGCAAGTGGTCCAGCCCGCGACCGGTGAACTTTACGAGGCGGACGTGCTCGTGGCCGACGGCCGCGTGGCGGCGGTGGGGGCCCTGGGCAGCGCGCCCGCCGCCCGCACCCTGGAGGCGCGCGGGGCCTACCTCTCGCCGGGGTTCATGGACGGGCATGTCCACATCGAATCCAGCCTGCTGACCCCGGCGGGCTTCGCGGGCGCGGTGCTGCGCCGGGGCACGACCAGCGTGGTTGCCGAGCCGCACGAGGTTGTGAACGTGCTCGGTGGCCGGGGCCTAGACTGGATGCTGGAGGCCGGGCAGACCTCGGGGCTGCGGGTGTACGGCTCGGTGCCGTCTTGCGTGCCCGCGAGCAGCTTCGAGCGGGGCGGGGCCGTACTGAGCGCCGCCGAGGTGGCCGAACTGCTGCGCCGCCCCGGCGTGCTGGGCCTGGCCGAGATGATGAACTACCCCGGCGTACTGGGCGGCGACGAAGACGTGTGGGCCGTTCTGGCGGCGGGCCGGGCCTCGGGCCTGCGCATGGACGGCCACGCCTCGGGGGTCACGGGGCGCGACCTGCTGGCCTACGCGGCGGCCGGGCTGCACTCGGACCATGAGGCGACCACGCCCGAGGAAGCCCGCGAGCGTCTGCGCGCCGGCCTGTGGCTGATGGTGCGCGAGGGCTCGGCGGCGCGCAACCTCCAGGCCTTGCTCCCGGTGCTGCGCAACAGACCCCGGCGCGCGATGCTCGTCAGCGACGACGTGAGCGTGGACGAACTGCTGGAACTCGGACACCTCGACCGCCTGATGCGTACGTGCGTGGCAGGCGGCCTGCACCCGGCCGACGCGGTGGCCCTCGTGACCTGCAACCCCGCCGAGTACTGGGGCCTGCACGACCACGGCCTCGTGGCGCCGGGCTACCACGCCGATTTCGTGCTGCTGGACAACCTGCACGACTTCGGAGTCCTGGAGACCTTCGTGGGCGGCGCCGAGGCCCGTCCCGGCACGTCCACGCCTCCTCTGCCCGGCGGCGGCGTGGACCTGGGCACGGGTTGGGACGCTGCGCGCTTTGGGGTGCCCGCCCACTGGCCGGTGATGGAGGTCAGCCCCGACCAGATCACGACCGGGGTGGGGGCACCGGGCAGCGGCGACGCGCGGCTGGTCGTGGCCGACCGCTACGGGCGCGGCGAGTGGGCGACCTGCTGGACCTCGGGCACCGGCCTCACCGGCGGCACCCTGGGCCTGAGCGTGCTGCACGACGCGCACCAGGCGGCCTTCCTGGGCGGCAGCGACGAGGACATCCGCGCGGCGGGCCGGGCCCTGACGGCGCTGGGCGGCGGGGCGGTGGTGGTCTCGGGCGGCGAGGTCCTCGCGCAGTTGCCGCTTCCCTACGCGGGCCTGATGACCGACCTGCCCCCGCAGGAAGCCGCCGCACGCCTGGGCGAGGTCACGGCGGCGGCGCGCGCGCTGGGCTGCCGCCTGCCCTACCCCGTCACCACCCTGAGCTTCCTGGGCCTGAGCGTGATTCCGGCCCTGAAGCTCACGCCGCGCGGCCTGCTGGACGTCACCGCCTGGCGGCTGCTGGACGGCGACGCGCCCAGTCTGTCCCGGCAGTCCGGAGGCCAGTCCAGCGTGGGCGCGCCGGGTGGGTCAGACTAGGCGCATGACCGAGTTACCCCAGGGCTGGACCGAACGCAGCGTCATGGCGGGCGACGTGCGCCTGCATGTGGTGGAGGCCGGCCCCGCAGACGGCCCGCTGGTCGTGCTGCTGCACGGCTTCCCCGAGTTCTGGCGGGCCTGGGAACGCCAGATCGGGCCGCTCGCCCGGGCGGGGTTCCGGGTGGTCGCCCCCGACATGCGCGGCTACAACCTCAGCGAGAAGCCGCCGGGCGCCTCCGCCTACAAGGTGAGCCTGTTGCAGGAGGACGTCGCGGCCCTTATCCGCGCGCTGGGCCATACGCGGGCGCGGGTGGTGGGCCACGACTGGGGCGGCATCGTGGCCTGGGCCCTGGCGATCCGGCAGCCGGAGGTCGTCGAGAAACTGGTCATCCTGAACGCGCCGCATCCGGGACGCTTCCGCGAGGTCCTCAGAAACCCGGCGCAGAAGAAGAAATCGTGGTACATCGGCTTTTTCCAGCTGCCCTGGCTGCCCGAGCGTGCGCTGCCGCAGTTCGGGCGCTGGGCGCTGCGTGGCACGAACCCCGACGCCTACACGCCGCAGGAATTGCGCGAGTACGAGGCTGCCTGGGCCCAGCCCGGAGCGGCGGGCGCCATGATCAATTACTACCGCGCCATGCGGGTGGCCGGCACGGGCGGCGGCCGACAGGGGGGCGAGGTGCGCGTCCCCACCCTGGTGATCTGGGGCGAACGCGACGCGGCGCTGCTGCCCGAACTCGCCGACGGGCTGGAGCGCTGGGTGCCGGACCTGCGGGTGGTCCGGCTGCCGCGCGCCAGCCACTGGGTGATGCGCGACGAGCCGCTACGGGTGAACCATCTCCTGCTGGACTTTCTGGACACTGCCGGGAGCTGAGGCCGGGCCGATGTGTCATGCTCGCCCCATGACCCAGAGCAGCGGCGAACAGACCCTGAGCATTTACGTCGAGGACTACGGCGAGATCACGGCGCGCGCCGGCGAGCGGCTCGTACTGGCGCTGGAGCGCGGCGGGGTGGACATCCTGCACCGCTGCGGCGGCGTGGCGCGCTGCACGACCTGCCGCGTCGAATTTCTGGAAGGCGAACCCGATCTGATGACGGTCGCGGAGTACGACAAGCTGACCGAAAAGGAGCTGCTCAACGTGGCCCGCCTCTCGTGCCAGATCGAGTGCGCGCCTGAGATGCGCGTGCGCCCCCTCCAGACCGTGAGGAGCAGCGGCCTGGAAGCCGGCAAGGCCCCCGCCGAGGCCATCGCGCCCGAGCCGGTGTGGACCACCCGCCCCGGAGCCTCGACCGAAGGCTAACCGTTCGGCGCGGGCACCTCGGCCTCGCTGAGCCCCAGCCCGGCGAGCACCTGCGCGCGGCTCCAGCCCACCAGGGCCATGAGCTGCCCGAGCGTGGCCTCGAACGCTGGGTGCTCCGGCGGCGTGGCGCGCAGCTCGGCCCACAGGGCGTTGCGCCGCCGCAGGAAATCGGGCGTCAGGCGGGTCACGGCGCCGCCGGGCCGGACTCCGGGGGCATCCACGCCGCGAGCGTCTCGCGGGCCTCCTCGACATGCATAGTCTCGATGAGCGCGCCCCGGAAGGTAGCTACGCTCCGGCCCTGCGCGCGGGCCTCGTCCCAGGCGGCGAGGAGAGCGGCGGCCTCACGGGCCTCGTCCTCACTGACGCCGTAGGCCGCGTTGGCGAGTGCCACCTGCCCCGGATGAATGACCGTCTTGCCCGCGAAACCCAGCGCGCGGCCCCCGGCACACTCCCGCGCGAAGCCCTCCGGGTCACGCACGTCGTTGTAGACGGCGTCCAGCGGCACCTTGCCGTGGGCGCGTGCCGCGAGCACCACCGCCGAGAGCGCGTGCAGCAGCGGCGCGCGCTCCGCATGGGGCCGGGTCCGCAGCACGCGGGCGAGGTCGTTGGTCCCGGCGATCAGGCCCGCCACGCCGGGGACCGCCGCGATCTGGGGGGCAGCCAGCACGCCCAGGGGCGTCTCGATCATGGCCCACAGAGGCACGCGCAGGTGCAGTTCGGCCACGGCGCGGGCATCCTCGACCTTGGGGAGCACCAGGCCGTCCACGCCGGCGAGCAGCGCAGCCTCGCGGTCCTCGTGCTCCCAGGGCGTACCCAGACCGTTGACGCGCACGAACACCGGCACCGGCCAGGGCACGCGCAGGGCTGCTACAACGTTGTCCCGCGCCGCCTCCTTGTGCTCGGGGGCCACGGCGTCCTCCAGGTCGAGGATCACGGCGTCGGCCCCCAGCGTCCGCGCCTTCTCGATGGCACGCGGTTTGTCGCCGGGCACATAGAGGACGGACCGCAGCGCCTTCACGCCGTCCCCAGGGCAGCAGCCAGCGACCAGCCGCTCAGCAGCGCCGCCTCGACCCGCGTACCGTGGTTATCGGGGGTGAAGCCGTCGCCGCAGGCGCCCAGGTTCAGTTCGGTGTCCCAGAAATGGGCTCCCGCCGCCCGGCGCGCGGGCTGGGCGTAACGCCAGCGGTGGGCGAAGGTCTGCAGCACCGCGAAGTCGCCCACGACCTCGGCAGCGGCGGCCAGCAGCGCGGCCTGCACGTCCTCCGGGCGGTCTTCGAGATGCGCCCGCGACCAATCGGCGTGGGCGTGGACCATGAGCGCAGGTGGGTGGCCAGCAGGGCGTTTGGTGTGCTCGCGGGCCACCCAGTCGAGGGCCGGGTGGCCCCTGAACCGCAGGGCAGGCCAGTCGGCGCCGAGATCCTGCTCCAGCACCGCTCCCACCGCCCAGCACGGATCGTAGGTCACCCCGGCGAAGGCGGCGCGCAGTTCCGACGCGTGGTCGCCCAGCAGCGCCGAGGCCTGCGCGGCCGGCAGATTCAGGACAAGCCGCCGGGCTTCGTGGACGCCTTCCGCGGTGTCGTGAACCCGCCAGCCCGTGCCCACACGCTCCAGCCGCGCCGCCGTGACGCCGTAGGCCACGTCCAGTCCCTCACCCAGATGACGGCTCAGGGCACTCAGGCCGTCCACAGGCGCGTAGCGCGGGTGCTCGCCGCCCCCGTCCGGCCGGATCTCGCCGGCCTCCCAGGTCGGGAAGCCGGTGGCCCAGGCCCGCAGCCAGCCCGCCTCCTCGCCGGCCTGCGCCAGCGCGCGCAGCCGCTCGCCACGGGCCGTGAAGAAGCGGGCGCCGTGGTCCAGCCGGGCCTCGCGGCCGTCTTCGAGGCGTACACGCCGGGTCGCCGCCCGGCCTGCGCCGCCACGCGACTTGTCCAGCAGGCGCACGTCCACGCCCGCCGCTCGCAGATCGGCGCCCAGGGCCAGGGCGCCCAGTCCCGCCCCCACGATCAGCACGTTACTCATGGGCCGCCGCCGGACGAGGCCGCCGGGCCGCGCTCGACACCAGCAGGAAGGGCAACAGGGCCAGCAGGAACTTCAGGGGACGAGGCATGGCGACAGCCTAGCGGCTGGGCCAAGGCGCGCGACTGTGGATAGCCCCGTAAGGCCCTGACCCGTGACCGGCGCACCCCGGGTCCGCAGTCGCCAGTCACCCCGTGCGGCGGCTACGCCTCTGGGCCACCGGGCAGCGACGCCAGGAAGGCGTCCAGAAGAACGCCGAACGCTCCAGGCCGCTCGAGCGCCGGCAGATGCGCCGTGTCCGGCACGACGTGCAGTTCGGCGCGGGGCATCACGCGGGCAGCGTGTTCGCTGGCGGCCCGCAGGTGGAGCAGTTCCAGACTGCCCACCACGAGCAGGGTCGGCACGGCGATTTCGGGCAGGCGCGCATAAGCGTCCTGGTCGGGGGGGGTCCCGCCTTCCTGCGCCGCCCGCAGAGCCGTGCCGTTCATTTCCAGAAAGAGGTCCCGCACCGGCCCCTGCACGCGGCCCGGCGGGTCCGCACCGTCGAGCCAGAGCTGCGCCTCCAGTTCGTTCAGGCGGTCCAGGTCGCCGGCCCCTGCGGCCGCCTGCATCTCCCGGCCGAGGCGCTCGGGCACCTCGCCCCAGTCGTCCGGCACCGGCATCCCGCCGATGGCCGCACCGACCAGCACGAGGGCGCCCACGCGTCCGGGGTACGCCAGAGCGAAGTCCAGAGCGATCTCGCCGCCCTTCGAGCTGCCGACCAGAACGGCCTGCCCGATGTCCAGGGCGTCCAGGACAGCCAGCAGATCGGCGACGTCGCTGTAGGGTTCGTTCACGGCGGGCGTCTCGCCATAACCGCGGCGGTCGTAGGTGACCAGGCGGTAGTCTGCCCAGAGCCGGGCCACCTGCGCCGCCCAGACCCGGCGGTCGGCGACGCCGGCGTGCAGCAGGACCAGAGGCGGGCCTTCGCCGACCATCTCGGCCGCCAGGACCGCGCCGCCGCCGCTGCGTACAGGCACGCTCAGGGCAGCACCAGGCGCGGCGCGGGGGCTGGTCCCTGCGCGCGGCGCTGCACCTCGCGTAGGGTGGTTTCGGTGTCGGTCTGGATGCCGTGCTTGCGGAAGCTGGTCACGAGGCTCTGGGCGTCGCGTCGCAGCAGCTCGGAGAAATTGGGATTCGTTCGGGTGGTCAGCTGAGGAAAGTCGATGATCGTCACGGTGTTCTCCCACCACAGGAGGTTGTAGGTGCTGTAGTCGCCGTGGGCGTACCCCAGCCGCAGCAGGCCGGCCATGCCGTCCAGGCTCTGGTCCCAGGCGCTGCGGGCCTGTTCGGGGGTCAGCCGGGCGTCGCTCAGGCGGGGGGCCGGCTCGTCCTCGGTGCCGATGAGGGCCATCAGGACCGCCGGGCTGGTCTCGCCGTAATCGATGGGGCGCGGCCCCACCAGCGGCTCGGGCACGCTCAGGCCGGCGGCCCACAGGGTCCACAGGTGCGCGTACTCGGCGTTCACCCAGCTCGCCTGAAGCATTTCCAGACCCTTCTTGCTGCGGGCTGTCATTGCCCGCGCGGCGCGCTCGTCGGTGATGGTCTGCCCTTCCCGGTAGATGGCGTCGTTCTTGAACGACCGGGCCTCGAACTCGCGGTAGAGCTTGAGCAGGACGCTGCCGCGTGGGCCGCGCGCGACATAGGCCGTCGCCTCCTTACCGCTCTTAAGTTCGGCCACCACCTCGGTGATGTGGCCCAGCTCGGTCAGGCGCCGGATGGTCGCGTCGCCTGCGCCTTCCGTTCCCGTCAGGGTGGCCAGCCGGCGGCGGCCCAGCGGCTTCTTGGTCTTGTACTTCTCGCGGCGCTCGGGGCGCACGTCGGCACCCTCCAGCTCGGCCTGCACGTCGCGGGGCCGCCAGCCGGCGTTCATGGTCTGGGCCGCTCAGGCCAGGGAGAGACTCTGTAGGGAGGATGCGGCAGCATGGATATGGACACGGGGACTCCGGGTTGCGTTGAGAAGGCTCGGGGTTGCGGGCCGGCGGCCGATGTTGTTGTGATCCATGTGCAAGCACCTCCTTTCAGGTACGTCCCGATGGTAGCAGGCACAGACCGCGAAAAGTGACGAACATGACCACCCTAGGCCATCCAGCCTAGCGGGAACCGGGGGAGCATAACGCGGCATTGGGCGCTTTTGGCCGCGCGTGAACTGACCCCGTCCCTGCACACCTTTCGACGAACTCGGAGCCCCATGCCAAGAGTCCCTACGCACTGGCAGAAAGACAAAGAAAAACCTCCGCCGAAGCGGAGGCTTTGCTGGTGACCCCAACGGGATTCGAACCCGTATCGCTACCTTGAAAGGGTAGTGTCCTAACCGTTAGACGATGGGGCCACACCACTTCAGTTATTTGGAAGCTCGTACCTGTGAAGGAACTTCGCTTACCTGAACTGCCTTTCAAGGGGCACCGTTTCCGGCACGCACAGAAAGATACAGGGGAAATGCCCGTTCGTCAAGCAGGGCCAGGAGTCATCTCGCAATTCGCGCTGTCGGTCTCCCCAGAGTGGCCGGCAGGGCGGCTGCTCCCCGGCTTCCTGCGACGGGAGGACGAGCAGTTCTAATGGTAGGCACTGCCCGCCAGCGCACGGACCACTGGAAACTGGCGGCCACTCATGCCCACTCCCTGAAGAGCCCGACGTTGAATGTCCGTCCTCTGCGGGCGCCCCGTGTCACAGCCTTCACTGGTGCTGCGGGCAGGCTCTAGCCTGGCGACGTGGCCTGACCTGAGCCCCACCAGCGAGCCCCGCAGGGGCCTGAGCTGGTGGGTCGTGATCGGCCACCTCATGTACTGTGCGGAGTACCCAGGCGGCCGGCGTCTCTCCCGGCTTACATGTGCAGCGAGCGCTTATCGGCCGCCAGGGCCGCTTCCTTGACGACTTCCGACAGGGTGGGGTGGGCGTGGACAGTCCGCGCGAGGTCCTCGCTGCTGGCCCCGAATTCCATCAGGGCGACGATCTCGCCGATGAGTTCGGAGACGTTCGGCCCGATCATGTGCACGCCCAGCAGGCGGTCCGTGTCGGCGTCGGCCACGACCTTCACGAAGCCGCGCGGGTCGCCGTGCCCCAGCGCGCGCCCGTTGGCACTGAAGGGGAACTGCCCGGTCTTGATGTTCAGGCCCTTGTCCTTGGCGCCCTGCTCGGTCAGGCCGGCCCAGGCGATTTCGGGGCTGGTGTAGATCACCCAGGGCACGACGTCGTAGTTGACGTGTCCGGCCTGCCCGGCGAGGAGCTCGGCGACGGCCACGCCCTCTTCCTCGGCCTTGTGGGCCAGCATCGCGCCGCCGATCACGTCGCCGATGGCGTAGATGCCCGGCAGGTTGGTGCGGTAGTGGCTGTCCACCTGCACGAAGCCGCGCGGGTCGAGCCCCAGACCGACCGCCTCGGCGCCCAGACCCTGGGTATGCGGCACGCGCCCGATGCTCACGATGAGCTTGTCGAAGGTCGCGGTGACTTCCTGATCCTTCTCGGTATAGGTGACCGTGACGCCCGAGTCGGTCTGGTCCACGGCCGTGATGTTCACGCCGAAGTGGAATTCCAGGCCCTGCTTCTGGAACTGCTTGAGGGCCTCCTTGCCGATGGCAGCGTCGGCCGCCATCAGGAATCCGGGAAGGGCCTCCAGGACAGTCACCTGCGCGCCCAGGCGGCGCCATACGCTGCCCAGCTCCAGACCGATGACCCCGGCCCCGATGACGCCCAGCTTGCCCGGCACGGCGCTGAACGTGAGAGCGCCGCTGTTCTCGACGATGTGCTCACCGAAGGGGGCGAGCGGCAGCGCCCGCGGGCTGCTGCCCGTCGCCACGATGACGTTCTTGGCCAGCACCTCGGTGCCGGCGGCGTCCACGACCCAGCCGCCTTCCTCCTGGCGCACGAGCTTGCCCAGGCCGAAGAAGGACGTGACCTTGTTCTTCTTGAACAGGTAGGCGATGCCGCCCGTGAGCTTGTCCACGACGCCGGTCTTGCGCGCAAGCATCTTCTCCAGGTTGACGCTGGCGCCCGCGACCTCGATACCGTGGTCGGCCGCCTCGTGGCGGATCATCTCGAACTTCTCGCTGGAGTCGAGCATCGCCTTGCTGGGAATGCAGCCCACGTTCAGGCAGGTGCCGCCCAGCGACGCCTTGCCGCCGCGCTCGAAAGCGTCCACGCAGGCGGTCTTGAGACCGAGCTGCGCGGCACGAATGGCCGCCACGTAACCTGCCGGGCCGCCGCCGATCACCACAACGTCGTAGGAGTCCATAACGCCCCTGAGCGTACCACCCACCCCCCAAGCGGATTGGGGGACGTTCCCCAGGCGGGAACACCCCTGCCTCCGCTCCGGGCAGCACTACACCCGCCGGTAGCGTTTGGCCGGGCGGCCCACCGTGCCGGTGTCGGTCTCGGCGATTGCCTCGCCACTCTGGGCGAGCTGTTCGAGGTAACGCCACGCGGTGACGCGGCTCAGGCCCAGGTCGGCGCCCAGTTCCGCCGCCGTGTGGGACCCTCCGGCCCGCAGCGCGGCGCGTACGCGCTGGAGGGTCCCGGGGTCCAGGCCCGGTGCGGCGCTTTCGGGGCTGCCCCGGAACAGGGCGTCGAGATCGTTCTGGCGCACGTCCTCACGCCGCCACAGCGCGGCGCGCTCGCGGGCACGCTCCAGCCCCTGCCGGAAGCGGGCCGGAGTCACCGGCTTGACGAGGTAGTCGGCCGCGCCATGGGCCAGGGCGTCCTGCACACTCGCGGTGTCGCTGGCCGCCGTGACCAGAATCGCGTCGAGCCGCGCGCCGCCTGCCCGCAGTTCGCGCAGCAGGTCCAGGCCGCGCCCGTCGGGGAGCTGCACGTCAAGGAGCAGCAGTTCGGGCGACAGGGTCGCCGTCATGGCGCGCGCCACGCGCAGCGTCTCGGCGTAGCCCAGCACCTCGAAACCGCCGGCCTCGGTCAGCAGGCGGCGGTGCAGCGCCGCGATCTGCAGGTCGTCCTCGACGATGAGGGTCCGGATGGGATTCACCGGGCCTCCAGAAAGCGCGGGTACACCACAGGCTGTCCCGCCGCGCCTGGAGTGGGCCAGCCGGCCAGGGGCCAAGTCGTGCGCGCTACACACCGTATGCGTCTCATGTCGTCTCCTCCGGCAGGGGCAGGTCGAGGGTGAAGCGGGTCCAGGGCCGCCCCAGCTCATCGTCAGGGCGGTCGTAGGTCAGCTCGGCGCCCAGCGCGCGCGCGCGGGTGCGCACGAGCGACAGGCCCACGCCCCGGCCCCGGCCCTTGCTGCTCTGGCCCCGCTCGCCCAGCACCTCCAGCAGTTCGGGCGGCACCCCCGGCCCATTGTCGCGCACCTCCAGCACCACGCCCTCGGGATCGGCGGCGATGAGCACCCGCACCTCGGCCCCGGGCTGCCCCGCCAGCGCCTCGAAGGCGTTCTCGATGAGGTTGCCGGCGGCCAGTTCCAGCAGTTCGGGCACGCCGGTGGGCAACCCGGCCGGCAGGGCGCACAGGGGGTCGAGGGTCAGGACGGCGCCCACCTCGGCGGCGCGGTCGTACTTGCCCAGCAGCAGCGCCGCGAGCCGCAGGTGCCGCAGCCGCTCTACCGCCCCGGCGTGCGCCTGGTGCCGCCCGGCCTGGGTATAGATCAGCCGCAGGGCCTCGTCCGTCTCGCCGAGATGGATCAGGCCCGCCAGGGTGTGCAGGCGGTTGGTGAATTCGTGCGTCTGGGCGCGCAGCAGTTCGGCGTAGCGCTGCGCCTGGGTCAGCTCGTCGGCCAGCTCGCGTACGCGGGCGAGGTCGCGCAGCGTGATGACCTGCGTGGCCGCCCCGGCCGGTGTCAGCGGCCCGGCCTCCACCTCGCGCGCGCTGACGAGCAGCGGCCGGCCCCCCACGTCGAGCGGCGTGGTCGTGTCGGGCAGGGCCCGCAGGGGCGCGGGCAGCGGCACTGGCAGCTCGGCGGACTGCACGCCCAGCAGCGCGCGGGCCTGCGGGTTCATCACGTGGATCTGCCCCGCGCGCGCGACCACTACGCCCTCGTCGAGCGAATTCAGGACTGCCCGGAAACTCAGGAGCGCCCCGGAAATCTGCTCGGGTTCCAGGTTCAGCATCTCGTGGCCGATGCGCCGGGCCAGGGCGCGCGCCAGCCCTAGAGCCAGCAGCAGCGCCCCCAGATACCAGGGCAGCGCCGCGCGGATGACCTGCCAGAACACGTCGCGCACCTGCGGCAGCAAGAACCCCACGCTCGCCAGCCCCAGCACCTCGCCGCTTCCCGACACGACCGGCACCTTGGCGCGCACCGAGCGCCCCAGCGTGCCCTGCACGGTCTCAGTGACGCTCTGGCCCCGCCGGAAGCTCTGGAAGTCGCCGCCCACCATCGGCTCGCCGATGCGCGCGAGTTCCGGGTGGGTCAGACGGTGGGTCGAGCGGTCGGTGACGACCACGTAGGCCGCGCCCAGCGTGAGGCGGTAGCGGTTGATCAGCGTGTTCAGGCCGGCGCGCTCGGCCGCGTTGCCGCTCAGGGCCGCGACCACGGGCGGCAGGGTGGCGACGAGCCGCGACTCGCGCAGCGCCCGGTCGGCGAAGGTCTGGTGCACGCCGCGCAGCAGCGCCGCGCTCGCCAGCCCCGCCAGCGGCAGCGCCAGCAGCAAAAAAGCCCCCAGCGTGAGCAGAAAGAGCCGCGTGCGCACCTGGAGCAGGTGCGGGGTATGTGGCAACGCCACCTCGCGCGCCAGGGCCGGCACGCGGGGCGCGGCGGAACGGGATCGCCGAAGGCTCACGGTGAGGGTAGTGTGGCACGCCCGCGCCGGCCAGGGGGTTGTGTTCAGTTCCTGCACGAATCATCCCCCGCCCGCGTCCCTAGTTTTACCCGTGCTGGACGCTGTCAATGGGACCAGGGCGCCGCCGCGCCGCCGCCCGGCCACCCGCGCGGGGTGTCTGGAGCACACACTGTGCCCAACCAAACTTACCGAGCCTACCCCGCAGGTTCCCCGCACCCCCGCGCCGTCGCCATTTTCCGGGCCATCGTCCTGGCCCCTGGAGGCCCCCTATGCCCAAAATCTTCCGCAGTCTCTACGCCCAGGTCCTGACCGCCATCGTGCTCGGTGTGCTCGTCGGCCACTTCTTCCCGACAGTGGGCGAACAGCTCAAGCCGCTCGGCGACGGCTTCATCAAGCTGATCAAGGTCGTAATCGGGCCGATCATCTTCTGTACGGTCGTGGCCGGCATCGCCAGCATGCGCGACACCAAGCGCATCGGGCGCGTGGGCGGCAAGGCGCTGCTGTACTTCGAGGTCGTGACCACCCTGGCGCTGCTCATCGGCCTGTGGGTCGTGAACTTCATCGGCCCCGGACGCGGCATGAACGTCAACCCGGCGGCGCTCGACACCTCGGCCATCACCAAGTACACCGAGGCGGCGGGCCAGCAGACGGTCGCGGATTTCGTGCTGCACGTCATCCCGACAACCTTCGTGAGTGCGTTCACCGAGGGTGACCTGCTTCAGGTGCTGCTCATCGCGCTGCTCTCGGGCTTCGCGCTGCTGCGGATGGGCGCGGTCGGCCAGCGCGTGCTGCACGGCATCGAGGCTGTCAACACGCTGGTCTTCAACATCCTGGGCTTCATCATGAAGCTCGCCCCCATCGGCGCCTTCGGGGCCATGGCCTTCACCATCGGCAAGTACGGCGTGGGCAGCCTCCAGCAGCTCGCCGCCCTGATGGGCACCTTCTACCTCACCTGCGCCCTGTTCATCTTCGTGGTCCTGGGCCTGATCTGCCGCGCGGCGGGCTTCAGCATCTTCAAGTTCCTGCGCTACATCAAGGAAGAACTGCTGCTGGTGCTGGGCACCTCGAGCAGTGAGTCGGCGCTGCCCCGCCTGATGGCCAAGCTGGAAAACGCCGGCGCCGACAAGAGCGTCGTCGGGCTGGTCGTGCCCACCGGATACTCGTTCAACCTCGACGGCACGAGCATCTACCTGACCATGGCCGCCGTGTTCATCGCCCAGGCCACCAACGTCAACCTCTCGTTCGGGCAGGAGATCGCGCTGCTGGGCATCCTGCTGCTCACCAGCAAGGGCGCGGCCGGGGTCACGGGCTCGGGCTTCGTGGTGCTGGCGGGCACGCTGGCTGCCCTGGGGACCGTGCCGGTCGCGGGTCTGGCGCTCATCCTGGGCATCGACCGCTTCATGAGCGAGGGCCGCGCCATCACCAACATCATCGGCAACGGTGTGGCGACCCTGGTCGTGGCCCGCAGCGAGAAGGCGCTGGACATGACCCGCCTGACCCGCGTCCTGAACGGCGAGGTGCTGCCCCCCGTGAACGCCGAGGTTGCCGCCGAGCAGGGCGCCGAGGGCCGGCCCCTGGGCAGCGCGCCGCAGCACGCCTGACCCTCTCCTCCGGCGCCCCACTTCGCCTGTCCAGCGCGGTGGGGCGCCGCCCTGTAACGGGGGCCGGAGTCCAGACAGCGGCAGCCCGGCGCCACCCGACTTCGCCCGACAAGACGACCGCCACCGGGCAACCTCGGTGGCGGTCCTCTGTGCTCAGGGCGTCGGGGCGCGGCTCAGCTCAGGCCAGCGCGGCGTACTCGGCGGCCACGCAGGCAGCCACGGCGGCGTTGTGGCGCACCAGGGCGATGTTGGTCGCCAGGCTGCGGCCCCCCGTGATCTCCACGATGCGGCCCAGCAGGTAGGGCGTGGTGTCCTTGCCGGTCAGGCCCAGGGCGTCCATGTCGGCCAGGGCGCGCTCAATGTTGGGGGCCATGTCGTCGGCCGGAATCTCGTCGGCCTCGGGGATGGGGTTGGCGAGCATGACGCCGCCCGACAGCCCCAGCGCCCACTTCGCCTTCAGGACGCGGGCGACCTCGGCCTCGCTGCTCACGCTCAGGGGCGACTTGAAGCCGCTGCGGCGCGAGTAGAAGGCCGGAAACTCCTCGCTGCCCAGCGTGATGGCGGGCACGCCCTGCGTCTCCAGGACTTCGAGGGTCAGGCCGATATCCAGGATGCTCTTGACCCCGGCGCTCACCACGCACACGTCGGTGCGGGCCAGTTCCAGCAGATCGGCGCTGATGTCCATCGTCTCGCCCGCGCCCCGGTGCACGCCGCCCGTGCCCCCCGTGGCAAAGACCCGGATGCCCGCCAGCGCCGCGATGCGCATGGTCGAGGCGACGGTAGTCGCGCCGTGCCGGCCCAGGGCCACGGTGACAGGCAGGTCACGGGTGCTGATCTTGTGCACGTTCTTGTCTGTGGCGAGCAGGTGCAGTTCGTCGGGGGTCAGGCCGACCTTGAGGCGGCCGCCCAGCACGGCGATGGTCGCCGGCACCGCGCCGTTCTCCCGGACCACGTCCTCGACGCCGCGCGCCATCTCGACGTTCTGCGGAAAGGGCATACCGTGGCTGATGATGGTGCTCTCGAGCGCCACCACGGGCTGCCCAGCCGCGAGGGCGGCGGCGACTTCGGGGTGCAGATCGAGCAGGTCGTGGGCAGGGTTGGTCGTCAGGGTCATGGCAGGTCTCCTTGAAGGGGGGTGCTGTGGGCAGGGGTGCTGGAAAAAAAGTCTGTGGACGGAGCCGCGAGGCGCGCGCGGATGGCGGCGGGGGTCAGGGTCGGCAGGACGGTGTGGCTGCTCTCGACGGTGAGGGCGGCGGCGGCGTGGCCGTGACGGGCGGCCTCGGCGGGGCTCAGGCCACCCACGAGGGCGGCGAGGAAGGCCGCCAGCATGGCGTCGCCCGCTCCGGTCACGTCCACCACCTGTGCCGGCAGCGCCGGAAGCTCGTGGACGGCAGGGTCGCCTCCCTCGCTCGACTCCGAGAGCAGGCTGCCGCGCCCGCCCCGGCGCACCCACACCAGGGTGAGCCCCAGCGCGTGCAGCTCAGCCGCCGCCGCCGCGATGGCGCCGCGCTCGTCGGGCACGTTCCGGCCCACCAGCGCCGCGAGTTCACCGAGGTTGGGGGTCACGGCGTAGGGCACCGGCCCGGCCAGGAGGGCGGAGCGCAGCCGCGCAGCCTTGGGCACGCTGACCGGCTCGAAGACGACCGGCGTGCCGTTGCCGGCCGCCAACGCCAGCAGCTGCGCCAGGGCGTCCTCGGCGAGGTTGCCGTCGGCCACGATCCAGCCTGCGCCCGCCAGCACGCCCCGGCGCGCGCGCAGCACCTCGGGCGTGAGTTCGTCGGTCACGCCCATGGCCGCCACCGCGACGACGAGTTCGCCCGCCGCGTCCAGCACCGCCGTATAGGTGCCGGTGGCGCAGTGGGGCGAGAGCAGCGCCGGCCCCACGTCCACCCCCGCCGCCGCCGTCCGCTCGAGCAGCAGGTCGCCGGCCGGGTCCTGGCCCACCGCCGTGATGAGGCGGGTGTCGGTGCCCAGGCGCGCGAGGTTCTCGGCCACGTTGCGCGCCACGCCGCCGGGGGCCTGCGAGGCGCGGCCGGGATTGCTCGTCGCGCCGATGACCTCGCCGGTGATCTGCGCCTTGATGTCCATATTCGCGCCGCCGACCACCACCACCCCCGCGCGGGCGGGGGGAAGCACATAGCCGCGTCCCAGCAGCGCGCCCTTTCGAGTGAGGTGGCCGACATACACGTTCACCGCCGCCCGCGAAATCCCCAACCGCCGCGCGAGGTCCTCAGGCGAACTCATGGGTGACTCCCGGATGAGGTCCAGCACTTGCTGTTCACGCACGGTCAGGGACATAATTTTATTATAGCAAAGGCTTTTATAGAAATAAAGAGAGTAGAGCTCGGCCATTTTGCTTAAGGCATCTGTATGTTCGGCACATGCGCCTCAAATCTGTTCAGGGCATAATACTTGCTGGCTTAGCAGGCCTGCCCAGCGAGAAGACGGCGGGGCAGGGGCCGGAGGGAGACGCCCACCTCTGTTCCAACGGGCGCGCGAGGTGGACGGTTCAAGGCCGCCGCCGGGTTCGACCCCCGCATTCACCCCCACATCAGCAGCAAAAAGATAGGCACCCTAACTGCGGGGTGCCTGTTTTTTGGTGCGTCAGCTGTCCGCAGCAGTCTTCAGCCGTCCTCGTCCTCCGGCTCCCGGTCGGGGCGACGCTGCTCCTCCAGGCGCACGCGGCGCTCGGTGGGGCTGAGATTCTCACGCGTGGCCGCGTCGGGGCCGGTGTCCAGCCCACTGATGAGCACTTCGCCCTGTGCCGGAGCGTTCGCGCCTGTCTGGTCCTCGGGTCGGGTCATGGGGTCAGCGTACTCCTCCTGCTCCTCCAGGTCCGTGGGGGGCACAGCGCCCAGGGACCCGGCGTAGCATCGGCGCATGAGCGCCCCCCCTCCTACCCCCTCCCCCGCCCGGACGAACGCCGAGCGCCTACGCGAATTCCACCGGGCCATCGGGCTGACCCCCCCTAACCGGCCGACCGTGCCCGGCGCCGACGTGCTGGCCCTGCGCCGCACCCTGATCACCGAGGAATACGCCGAAACCGAGGCAGAATTCGCCTCCCTCGCGGAGAGGATCGCAGCGGGCGAGGCCCTGTCGGCGGGCGACCTGACCCCACTCGCGCACGAACTCGCCGACCTGCTGTACGTGACCTACGGCGCGCTGGACCTGCTGGGGATAGATGCCGACGCCGTGCTGGCCGAGGTCCACCGGGCCAACCTGAGCAAGGCGAGCGGCCCGCGCCGCGCCGACGGCAAGCAGCTCAAGCCCGAGGGCTGGCAGCCGGCCGACGTGCGCGGCGTGATCGTGGACCTCGGCAGCCGGGCGCAGGACTGAAGGTGTGAACAGCCGCGCGCCGCCGGCCCAGCGGATGGGCGCGGCGGCGCGCGGGTTCAGATTCGGCTCAGGTCAGAAGGGGGTTTCCTCGTCGGCCACAGCGACCGGCGCGGGAGCTGGCCGGGCCGCCACAGGCGCGGGCCGGCCGGCCGGAGCCTGCGCCGCCTGGGGCCGGGGACCGCCAGGCGCGGTGGGGCGGGCGCCTCCCTGCGGACTCTGGGCCCGCCCCGCAGGCACCGCGAAACGGTCCTGGCGCTTGCCGCCCCGGAAGATGGCCAGGGTCACGTACTCGAACTCACCGTCAGCCTTCTCACGGACGTGCTCGGGGTCGGTGTTCTTGGCCCCCCGGCTGTACTTGATGGCGGCGGGCAGCTTGAGTTTGCGGCTGTCCACGGCCTCCAGTTCGCGGCGGCGGTAGGCGTGGCCCCGGTGCATGACCATCTCCTCGCCGTCACTGTTGGTGAACTTTCGGGCCCCGAGCAGCGACCAGTCGAAGTCCTGTTCGTTCTCCAGCGGAAAAAGGTA
The DNA here is from genome assembly GCF_001424185.1 of Deinococcus sp. Leaf326. Taxonomy (NCBI): domain Bacteria; kingdom Thermotogati; phylum Deinococcota; class Deinococci; order Deinococcales; family Deinococcaceae; genus Deinococcus; species Deinococcus sp. Leaf326. The sequence goes on from NZ_LMOM01000065.1 coordinate 203,798, forward strand.
CCCGCCCTGCGGCACCTCGCCGCTGGTCCAGCCCAGGCGGCCGTACTGGCGCTGCACGTCGAGCAGCTTTTCGGCGCCCTCGACCTCGACACTGACACGTGCTCCCAGATCCGTCACAAATTCGATACGCAGCATGAAGCGGCCTCCTTATGTAAATAACATAACACGCCTGGACTGGAAATGCCAGTGGACCCGGCTGGCGGGCGGGCGCATGACAGCCTTCTGACTCGGCGCGCAGGCGTGCCCCGTCAGCCGCGCCGCAGTTGCGCCACGCGCCCTAAAAGCGGCTGTTATGCTACCTACACATCCCGCAGTTGCTGGGGCAATCCGGCCTCCCGGCCACGGCGCGGCGCCTTTTCTTTAACGAAGCGGCGTAAGACTTACGTGGAGACGTTCTCTATAGGTTCGGTCATGCCCAAGCCGACCCCTGCCCGCACCGTCCTGACGCTTCTTACCCTCGCCCTGCTGCCGGGCGTGGCGCAGGCAGCGACCATCAAGGTGGCGACGGTCAGCCCCCTCACGGGCAGCCTAGCCCCCATCGGCACCGAAGTCCGGCGCGGCGCGGAACTGGCCATCGAGGCCAAGGTCCGCACCTTCAAGTCGCAGGGCTATGACCTCATGCTGGCACCCTTCGACGACCAGGCCTCGGCCACCCGCGCCGGAACCATCGCCCGTGACATTCTGGCCGACGGCAGCGTGATGGGCGTGGTCGGCGCCCTGAACTCCAGCGTCTCGAACGTGCTGGCCCAGGCCTTCGAGCCGGCGCGGCTGGCGACCGTCTCGCCCGCGAGCACCAACGACGCCCTGACGAGCCACAGCTGGGACTCCTTCAGCCGCGTCGTCGCCCCCGACCGTGCGCAGGCCGTGGCCGCCGCGACCTACCTCCAGGAAGAGGTCGGCGCCAAGAGCGTCTTCGTGATTTCCGACAACACCGCCTACGGCAACGGACTGGCGACTACCCTGCAGGCCAACCTCAAGCGCCGGGGGATCGCCCTGGGCGGCTACGCGGGCGCCTCCGACCCGGCCGGCATCGCGGCGGCCGTCAAGCGGGTCAGTGAGGCGACCCCGGACGTGGTGTACTACGGCGGCACCGACGACATCGGCTCGGCGCTCGTCAAGGCGCTGCGGGCGGCGGGCGTCAAGGCCGTGTTCATGGGCGGCGACGGCCTCGACTCGCCCAGCTTCGCCCAGCGGGCGGGCAGCAGCGCGACCGGCGTGGTCTACTCGACCGGTTTCGGACCCGTGAGCGCCTACTCGGGCAGCGAGGTCTTCGCGCGCCAGTACCAGGCCAAGTACAAGACGGCCCCCAGCGGCGTCGCCATGATGGCCTACGACGCCACCAACGCCCTGCTGAGCGCCATGAACACCACCCTGAAGGCCGGCGGCGCCCTGCCCACCCGCGCCCAGGTCAGCGACGCCGTACGCAAGGTCAACTTCGCGGCCTGCGTGAACAAGAGCGCGCTGCTGTGCGACAGCATCTCCGGTCCGGTGGCCTTCGATGCCAGCGGCGAGCGGATGCGCTCGCGCGTGCTCGTCATGCGCCTGGGAGCCGACGCCAAGGCGAGCATCGTGACCATCAAGACCGTCACGGCCGACAGCCTACGCTGAACGCGAAAGGAAGGAGGCACACCCACTCTCCGGGTGTGCCTCCTTCCAACAGGGCTGTGGCTAGCGCCGGCCGCCGTACTTGGGGCCGCTCTTGCGCACGCCCGCGTAGCGGTTGCGGTCCTTGCGGCGCTGGGCGCTGCTGACTGTGCGGCCTCCCGCCGCGCCGACCGGGCGTAGAGGCTCGCGGCGCGGCGTGAAGGTGTCGATGGTCATGAAGCGCGCGAAGGGGATGTACAGCGCGAACACGAGCAACATGCTGCCCCACCACGTGTTCAGGTAGGGCCGCAGCGGCGTGAGCCCCAGCACCCCGCTGATGAGCGTGGCAACGATGGCGAACAGCAGCACCCGTACCGCCAGCTTCAGCAGCTTGTTCGTCGTGAAGCCGGGCGCGGGGTCGGGGGTGATGAGCCACACCCAGGGCCGGAAGTTCTTCACGCGCCGCCTTCGCGGCTGACCACACCGTTCTGGAGGCGCTCGGCAAAGGCGCGCAACTCGGGGCCGCCGCCCTGCCCCGCGTCGAGGTCGAGGAGCAGCGTGGGCTTGTGCAGCTTGGCGGCGATGCGCGAGAGGGCCGCGCGGGTCGCGCCGTCGCGCGCTGGGGCCACGAACAGCAGCCCACGCACCGCGCTCTTGCCTGCGAGGAGCGAGGCCGCGCCGAACAGTTCGCGGTCGCCGTCCTGGGCACGGGCAGCGTTTTCCATGCGCTCGGCCCGCTTGAAGACCTCGGGCAGAGGAAGGTCGCTGCTGTAGACGGCGTACAGCTCCAGATTCTCGAGTTCGGCGCGCAGGCCTCCGGCCAGCACCGGCTCGTCGAGGAGGGCGCGCGGTCCGATCACGCCGACCGTCGCGTGCGAGGCGCGGGTCAGGGCGGGCATCTCGGCCCTGGGCCCGGCCGCGAGCGGCTTGGCGCGGTCGAGGGCCAACCGCACCCGCCCACCCCCCGGCGAGAGCCGCCGGCCGATCTCGGCCGCCACCCGCTCGATCTCGTCCCGCCCGGCAGGCAGGTCGGGCAGGGCGATCAGGGCCGGCAGCCCGCTCAGGCGCCGGGGCAGCAGTTCGGTCAGGGCCTCGCCCCAGGCGTCCCCGAACACGGCCGGCAACTGGGGCACCAGGGCGGCGTCTACCCGGCCCAGAGCCAGCACGCGCCCCAGGGCGAGCTGTACCGTCACCGGCTCCTGCGGCAGACTCTCGCGGCCCAGGGCCAGGGCCTCGTCGTCGCCCAGACCCGGCGCACTCGACTCCACACCCAGTTCCCGCAGATATGCCGCCCAGTACCCCGACAGGCGCGCCGCGCGCGATTCAAGCAGACCAACCTTCATTCTGAACAGTGTATCCGCAGCGGGTCTCCCAAAGTGGAAGGTGGACCCGCGGAGGCGAGCGGCCGAGGCGGCTAGTCCCCGCCGCCCTCGTCACTGTCGACCCGGCCCTCGAGTTTGGCCCGGGTGGCGTCCTCGGCGCGCTGCACGTCGCGCTCCCGGATCTGACGCTGTTCGTTGCCACGCTCGAACAGTTCGCGCCGGGCCCGCAGTTTGGCTTCGGGCTGTTGCAGGTCGCTGCCCTGGCGACGGTGAACGTACTGAAAGGCGACCAGCGCGCCGCCCGCCAGGGCCAGTGCTCCGGCGAAATACAACGTCTCCAGCGGCTCCTGCCAGCGGATGAAGTGTTCCAGAAAGGTCACGCCCAGAATCACCACGATGACCGACACGACCTTCTGCTCCAGGTCGGCCAGCGTCTCCACCCCCAGCGCCGACGTGAGGTTCAGCGGCCGGATAAACAGGCTGTAGAGCCCTACCCCGATGATGTAGAACACCACCGCCTTGAGCATGGTGCTCACCACCTCCAGAAACTGGACGGCCAGTTCGCTCGTGGCACTGTCCTCGCGGCGCAGGAACAGGTCGCGCCACGTCTCGTAGATGGTCTCCAGCGCCACCCAGGTCCCCTGCAGGAACAGGCTGAAGGCGACGAGCAGCACGGCGATCACGGCGATGAGCACCACGAAGCGCGTGCGGCCGATCACGACGCTGAACCAGTCTTCGTGGGGAGGGGCCGGCCTGACCGGAGAACGGGGCACGTCTCCATCCTGGGGCGGTCCGGGTCCCGCCGGGTGCGCTCCTGGCCTATCTTCCCTTCATGACCCTGCCCGTTACCCTGACCCTGCCCGCTGGCCTGCGCCGCGTGCTGCCCGCCGCCCGCTGGGAGCGCGTCACGCTGGGACAAAGCGGGGCAGGCGTGTGGCGCTCGTCACGGCACGTGGTGAAGGTACAGGCGCGCGGAGGCAGCGACCTGCCGGTCAGCACGCTGCCGCAGGAGCGGGAGCGGCTGCGGTATCTCGCCGGGCGCGTGCCGGTGCCGGGGGTCCTGGGACTGGAGTCGGATGGCGACTTCGACTACCTCGCCATGACGCGCCTTCCGGGCATTCCCATGAGCGACCCCGACGCCGCGCTGCACCCCGGACGCATGGCCGCGCTGCTGGCCCGCGCGCTGCGTGAACTGCACGCCCTGCCGCTGCGGGACTGCCCGTTCACCATGACGTTGGGGGTGACGCTGCCCCTGGCCCGCGAGCGCGTGGCAGCGGGCGTGGTGGACGAGACCGACTTCGACGAGAAGCGGCTGGGGCGCACGGCCACGAGCGTCTTCAACGAACTGGCGCGCACCCGCCCGGCCCAGGAAGACCTCGTGGTGACGCACGGCGACCCCTGCCTGCCCAATGTGCTGGTGGGAGGCGAGTACGTCGAGGGCTTCGTGGACGTGGGGCGCGCGGGCATCGCCGACCGCCACGCCGACCTCGCGCTGGCTTACCGCAGCGCCGCATACAACCTCGGTGCCGAACATGCCGAGGCGTTCCTCGACCTGTACGGCCGCGCCCTCGTGGACCCGCGCAAACTCGCCTATTACCAGCTTCTCGACGAACTGTTCTAGAGCCCGCCCCCGGCGCGGCCACGAGAGGTCTCCTCCCCCCCTCCCCCCGGGGGATGGGGAACGGTAGGGCAGGCGCCCGAATCGTCGCCGGAACCCGCGGCAGGCTACCGCAGCGCAATGGACAGGGCCGCCCCCACGGAGGAGGGCGGCCCTGCTCAGAGAGGATTACTCCTCGTCGGTGCGGCGATTGGTCCAGCCACGGTCGGCGCGGGCGCGGGGACGGAACTCGCCCTGGTCGGCGCCGCGGTCCTCGCGGGGACGGAACTCGCCGCCCTGGGCGCTCTGGCCGCCACGGTCGTTGCCGAAGCTCGGACGGTCGCCGCCACGGTCTTCGCGGGGACGGAAGCCGCCACCCTGGCCGCCGCGGTCGCCGCCGAAGCTCGGACGGTCGCCGCCGCGGTCGTCACGGGGACGGAAGCCGCCGCGGTCGCCGCCACGGTCTTCGCGGGGACGGAAGCCGCCACCCTGACCACCGCGGTCGCCGCCGAAGCTCGGACGGTCACCGCCGCGGTCGTTGCCACGGTAGCCGCCGCGGTCGCCACCACGGTCGCCGCCGAAGCTCGGACGATCGCCGCCGCGGTCGTTGCCACGGTAGCCGCCGCGGTCTCCACCACGGTCGCCACCGAAGCTCGGGCGGTCGCCACGGTCTTCACGGGGACGGAAGCCGCCGCCCTGGCCGCCACGGTCGCCGCCGCTGGGACGCTCGCTGCCGCGGTCGCCGCCGCGGAAGCCGCCCTGGCTGCCCTGCGACTCGCGCATTTCACGCATTTCGCGGCGCAGGCCACGGATTTCCTTGCCCTGAGCCTCGATCATGGTCTTGAGCTCGTTCAGCAGGTCGATCAGGTCGTCGGCGTCGATGTACTCGTCTTCGCCTTCACCCTCGCCTTCTTCGCTTTCGTCCTGGACGGCCAGTTCGGTGCCCTCGGCTTCGGCTTCCTGGGCGTCGAGAACGGCGTCCTCATCGGGTTCACCCTGGAGTTCGGGGAGAACGTCGCGCAGTTCTGCGGGGGTCGCGTCGTGCGTCTGCGCCGCCGCCTGCTGCTGGTCTTCGGGATTCGTCATGCTGTGCTCCTTTGTGCCCCGCTCTGGCGCAGGGCTGTCCTGTGTGGCGGCTGCGGCAGATTCTCGCGCGCCGCTCAGGCCGTACCCTGTATCTTACCCCATTTTGTGCCCGGTGCCAGTCCCCTGACCGGAAGGTGGGGGCCAGGTTGCTCGGTGTTCACCGGCCGTTCAGGCAACTCCGACTGGGCAGACAGGTCACAGAGCGGTCAGTGGGGCTGCCTATACTCGCCCCATGCACCGCCTTCTCCTCACTTCACTCGCCCTGCTCGGCGCGTCTGTGGCTGCCGCCCAGAGCGTGCCCGGCCGCACGGTCAACATCGGCCTGGGCTACGTGCCCAACGTGCAGTTCACGCCCTTCTACGTGGCCGACAAGCTGGGGTATTTCAAGGCCGAGGGCCTGAGCGTCAAGTTCCAGCACGGCTACGTCAACGAGCTCATGCCCCTCCTGCTTCAGGGCAAACTCGACTTCGTGGTGGGGGACCCTGAAGACGCCGTGTTCGCGCGCAACCAGGGCGCCGACGTGCGCTACGTCATGGCGATGTACCAGAAGACGCCTGTGACCGTCTTCAGCCTCAAGCCCCTGAACTCGACCGCCGACCTGCGCGGCAAGACGCTGGGAATCCCCGGCCCCTACGGCAGCACCTACAACGCGGTGCAGGCCCTGCTAGGCAGTGCGGGTCTGGACAACGACGTCCGGCTCGCCAACATCGGCTTCACGCAGCTCGACGCCGTACGCGCCGGGCGGGTGGACGCTGCCGCCGGCTACGTGAACAACGAGGTCGTACAACTGCGCGCCCTGGGCCAGAAGGTCTACACCCTTGACGTGACCGGCGCCTACCCGATGGTGGGTGCGGGGCTCATCACGACCGGCAAGAGCCTGAACGGCGACCTTGCCCGCAAGGTGGTGCGCGCCTCGCAGCGCGGCCTGAAGTTCACCCAGAGCGACCCTGCCCGCGCCTTCAAGCTCGCCCAGCCGGTCTTCGGGGCGACGGGCGGCGGCCTGGACATCCTGCGGGCCAGCGTGCCCCTGATGAGCAGTACCTACACCGCGAAAAACGGACTGGGTGCCAGCGATCCCGCAGCCTGGACCAAGGCGGTCGCGGCCCTGGTCAAGCAGGGAAAACTGCCGGCCGGGGCCAAAGCAGGCGACTTCTACACGAATACCCTGATCAGCAAGACAGTGCGCTGAGTCTAAACCAGTCCCAAACCGGACCGGGAGCCTAGCCGTGCCTCCCGGTCCAGCCACAACCCACAAGATCAGTTCGCCGATTGCAGGTCGTAGTTGTTGAGCAGCGTGGTCTGGATATGGCCGTTGTTGCCGTCGTAGATGTTCCAGCCGTACTTGGTACCATTGAACAGGGCATTGTCGCGTTCGGCATAGATGAGCAGTTTGCCACTGTAGCTACTCAGGACCGTGTCGCCCGCGTTGTAACGGTTGTCGTCGTTGGCGTCGCGGAATACGATCACGCGGTATGTGCCGTAGGGCACGTCCCGCGGCAGGGTCAGGGTGTAGCCGCCCGTCAGGAACTTGTCGACGACCTGAGCCTGCGTCCCGTCGGCGGTATATCGGCCGTTGTTGTACCCGACGAGGGCGAGGCGCAGATTCTGGTTCGCGCTGAAGCCGCGCAGCTGTCCCGATACTGCTGCGCTGCGGGTACCGACCACGCTGCACGCACTCAGGAGCAGGGCACTCAGGCCCCCCGCCAGGATGATTTTGTTCATAGCGTCACCGTACCGGGACGTGGGCAGGGCGGTCCAGCCGCCTTTTTCTCATATCGTACACATCTTCGGCCTTCGGGAGCCTGGAAGCTGACGGACCTCTTGGGAGATGCCCCCAGCCGCTACAGTGACGGCCATGCAGCACCCTCCCTTCACGGCGCTGGCGGCGGTCTACGACGCCATCATGGCGGACGTCGAGTACGACGCCTGGGCCGACTTCATCCTGAGCTACGCCCGCGACGGCGGCCTCACACCGCGCATGGCGCTCGACCTCGCCTGCGGAACGGGCGGCCTGACCCGCGAACTCGTGGTGGCCGGCCTGGAGGTCACAGGTCTGGACGGCAGCGCCGAGATGCTGCGGCTGGCCCGCGAGCGGCTGCCGCGCGTGACCTTCGAGCAGGGCGACCTGCGGACCTTCGCCCTGGGAACGCCTCCCCACAAGACGCGCTTCGATCTCGTGACCTGCGTGTTCGACAGCCTGAACAACCTGCTGACCCCCGGCGACCTGGGACAGGCGCTGGCCCGCGCGGCGGCGCACCTGCGCCCCGGCGGCCTGCTGGCCTGCGACCTGAATACCCGCCTGGGCGTGCGCGAGCTGTGGGAGGGCGACGCCATCGAGGGCTTGGCGACCGCCCCAAACGGCCAAGAGGTCCACTATCACTGGTCACACCACCACGACCCCGACACGGACCTGGGCGTGGTACAGGCCTTCTGCCGCGTGCTGGAAGACTCGGGCGAGTCGCGCGAGTTCGTCGAGACGCACCGCGAGCGCGGTTACGACCCCGCCGACGTGGCCCCGCTCCTCGCGGTAGCCGGTTTCGCGCGCTGGGAGATCGTGGAATACCCTGACTACGCCGACCCCGGTCCCGAGACACCGCGCATCTGGGTATTCGCCTGGGCGCCGGAGGCCGGATGATGTCCCGCCTGGTCACAACCACAGTGCCGGTCCCAGTGCTGGGCGCGGGCGGCTGGGGCACGGCCCTGGCCATCGCTGCCACCCGCGCCGGACGGCCGGCAACCCTGTGGGCGCGGCGCCCCGACTTCGCGGGCCGGCTGAGTGAGGTCCGCGAGAACCGCGAGTACCTGCCGGGGGTGGCGCTACCCGGGGAGGTGACGGTCACGGCCGGGCTGGAGGAGGCGGTGGCGGGCGCCTCCTTCGCCCTGGTCGTGGTGCCCAGCGTGGGCGTGCCAGACCTGCTGGACGCTCTACCCCGCTCGCTGGGACTGGTGCTGTGCGCCAAGGGACTGGCCCCCGATGGCGGCGCATTGAGTGATCTGGCCGCCGGCCTGGGCTTCGGGCGCCTGGCGGTTCTGAGTGGTCCCAACCACGCCGAAGAGATCGGGCGTGGGCTGCCGGCGGCCACCGTGGTCGCCAGCCGCGACGAGGCCCTGGCGGGGGCGGTGCAGGAAGCCCTGATGTCGCCCAGCCTGCGCGTGTATACGAGCAGCGACCTCGTGGGCGTGGAGCTGGGGGGCGTCCTGAAAAACGTGATGGCTCTGGCCGCCGGGCTGGGAGACGGCCTGCGCCTGGGCGACAACGCCAAGGCTTCGCTGCTCACCCGTGGCCTGCGCGAGATGAGCCGGTATCTCGTGAGCCTCGGCGCGCAGGAGGACACCATCTACGGCCTGAGCGGCCTGGGCGACCTGATCGCCACCGCTACCAGTCCGCACAGCCGCAACCGCGCGGCCGGCGAGGCCATCGCGCGCGGCGAGAACCCGCAGATGGGCGGCAAGGCCGTCGAGGGCCTGCGGACTGCCGGCCTGCTCGACGCCTGGGCAACCGCCCACGGCCACGACCTGCCCATCGTCCGGGCGGTGGCGCGCGTATGCGCAGGCGAGTGGACCCCCGAGCGCGGCCTGAGCGAACTCATGGGCCGTGAGGCGAAGGCGGAGTAGGGTCCCCTTCAGTCTTCGGGCTTTTCCAGACGCACGACCAACATCGGCTCCGTATGGGCCAGCAGCTCACCGTCCGGGCCGACTTCCAGCCCAGCGCGCCCGCGCCCCTCGGGCGATAGATCAGCAGCCAGCGCGCGCAGTTCGGCCACCGCCGCCGCCGGCGTGCCGGCCGTCTCGGTCCACCACATGAAGTCCAGGCGATAGGGCACCACGGCGTCCCGGGCCCAGCGGAAGCCCACCGCCTCGGCCAGTTCTCGCCAGTCGTCCGCCGTGCGCTGCGTGAAGTGGCTGGGGTCGCGCAGGGTCTGGTAACGGTCTATCCACCGGCGCGTCTCGGAGTCGGGACTGATCTGGTCGGCCAGCACCAGCCGCCCGCCGGGGCGCAGCACCCGCCAGACCTCAGCCAGAAACTGCCCCACGTCCCGGAAGTGGTGGGGAGCGTGGCGCGAGGTGACGAGTGTGAACGACCCGTCCGCGAAGGGCAGCGCCTCGGCCGACCCGACCACGAAGCTGGCGTTGGCGCGGCTCTCGGCGGCGGCCCGCTCGCGTGCGTGGACCAGCATCTTCTGCGCGAGGTCCAGCCCCGTGACCTCGCGGACCAGCGGCGCCAGGGCCAGCGCCGTGTTGCCGGTGCCGGTCGCCACGTCCAGAGCCAGATCGTCCGGGTGGGAGGCCGCGAACTCCAGCAGTACGGGCAGGCTGGCCCCGGCGCGGTGAACCTCGCTCGCAGCGTAACGGTCGGCCTGGGCATCGAACTGACGGGCGCTGTCGGTCATGCCCGATGATGCGCCAAAACGAAGTGGGGGAAGGCCACCCTGCGGCCCTCCCCCCTGCTTCCTTCTGCCTTCTTCTGGTGCGCGCCTGCGGCTACCAGGCGTAGAAGATAGCGACGATCAGCAACCAGACCACGTCCACCAGGTGCCAGTACAGGCTGGCCGGCACGATGCTGCCGTGGTTGTACTTGTCCATCTTGCCGGTCATCGCCTGATAGTACGGCAGGGCCACACCCACGCCGCCGATGATGATGTGCAGGCCGTGCAGACCGACGATGATGAAGAAGCACGACTGCCAGAGGTTCTGTTTCCAGTCGCTCTCGGTGCCGAACAGCGCGAACTCGTACACCTGGAAGATCATGAACAGGCCGCCCAGCAGGAGCGTGATGAACAGGCCCAGGCGGCCCCAGGTCGCGCGGCCGTGGTGCAGGTCCTGCTCGGCCTTGTGAATCACGAAGGACGACGTCACCAGGATTAGGGTGTTGACGGCGGCCAGCCAGACGTTGGGACGCAGGGCGGGCGGCTCGGCGGCCCCGATGACGCGCAGGTACACGTAGCCGGCGATGAGAACCGCGAACAGGCCCACTTCGCTGATGATGAACCAGCTCATGCCCATGAAGCCGTTGTCGTACTTGGTCAGGTGATGGTGCTCGACCGGCACGGCGTATTCACGCGTACCCGCCCACTTGAACAGGCTGTAGAAGAACACCGGGAAGCTGAGGTACAGCACGACGCTCGCCAGCACGTGCCCGAAAGACGCCTCGAAGAAGGGCTGAAGGCCGCCGGCCGGGGTGTAGTTGGTGAACCAGCCGAACGAGAGACCGTAGCCCATGAGCAGCAGCCCGACAGCCGTCATGAAGGGCCAGATGCTGTCCTGCGGCAGGTGGATGCTCTTGGGGTCCACCGGAGTCAGGGTCTCGCCGCTCTGTTCCCAGTCGTACAGGGGACGCTCGGTCGGGAAGTTGCGGGGGAACTCGTGGGCGAAGTTGTACGCGGCGGGCGGGCTGGCGGCCGTCCATTCCAGCGTGTAGCCGCCCCAGGGGTTGGGCCCGGCAGTGATGGGCTGCTTCATGCTCTGGTACATGTTCCAGACGAACACGATGCCGCCCGCGAGCAGGGTCAGCGCGCCCAACGTCGAGACGAAGTTCAGCTCGGTCCAGGCGAGGTTGCCCTCGGGGTAGGTGTAGTAGCGCCGGGGCATTCCCAGCAGGCCCAGCACGTACTGCGGCAGGAAGGTCATCCACGAGCCGACCATGAACAGCCAGAAGTGCCACATGCCGGTCTTCTCGTTCAGGAACCGGCCAGTCATCTTGGGCCACCAGTAGTAGATGCCGCCCATCGCCAGGAAGGCCGTGCCGAACATCATCACGTTGTGGAAGTGCGCCACGACGTAGTACGACATGGTGACCTGATAGTCGAAGGGCACCATCCCCAGCGATACGCCGGTGATCCCGCCGATCAGGAAGTTGAAGATGAAGCCGATCAGCCAGTAGGTGGGCGTCTTCATCAGGATCCGCCCGCCCCACAGGGTGCCGATCAGGTTGAAGATCTTGACCCCAGTGGGCACGGCCACGATCATCGTGGCGATCATGAAGGCGATCTGCCAGCTTTCGGGAATGCCCAGCGCGAACATGTGGTGCAGCCACACGAGCAGCGACACGAGCACGATGCCCAGGATCGAGTAGACCATCACGCGGTAGCCGAACAGCGGCTTGCGGGCCATGGTCGAGGCGATCTCGGCGCCGATGCCCAGGTAGGGCAGCAACATGACGTACACCGCCGGGTGCGAGTAGAACCAGAAGAACTGCTGCATGAGCACCGGCACGCCACCGATGCCGGGATTGAACATGCTCAGGCCCAGCTTGATTTCGAGGTAGGTGATCATCGCGGCGGCGGTCAGGCCGCCCAGCGAGGCGAGCTGGAGGATGCTGGTGGCGAAGATGCTCCACACGAAGATGGGCATCTTCCACAGGCTCATGCCGGGCGTGCGCATGTTCACAATGGTCGCGGCGAAGTTGGCCGAGCCCAGCAGCGAACCGATGCCGTTGAGGATGAGCGCGACCATAAGGACCGAGACGCCAGTCTGGTTGGCGTCTACCGACAGCGGGTAGTAGAAGGTCCAGCCGACACCCGGCGCGCCGCCGTTGGCGAGGCCGAAGATCACCAGGATGAGGCTGAAGATGAACAGCCACACCGCGAAGGTGTTCACGCGCGGCAGGGCCACGTCACGCACGCCGAGCTGCAGGGGCAGGAAGTAGTTCCCGAACCCGAACAGACCCACCGGAATGAGGAAGAAGAAGATCATCAGCGCGGCGTGCAGCGTCAGCACCTGATTGTAGGTGTTGCCCACGAGCAGGGTCTGCTCGGGCAGCGCGAGTTGCAGCCGGATGCCGACGGCCAGGATGCCCCCGATCCCGAAGGCGAGAATGGAGACGATGATGTAGAGCAGACCGATCTTCTTGTGATCGGTGGTCATCATGTAGTCCTTGATGACCTCCCAGGCTCCGCGCCGCTCGGCGCCGACCTGCTGCGGAGTCGGAGCGTGTTGTACGGTCACTGACCCACTCCCTGGCCGCCGTGGACGGGCGTGCCGCGCCAGTAGTCCGCTTCCTCGGGCAGCCTGAGGCTGCGCAGGTAGGCGGCGATGTCGTCGATTTCTTCGTCGGTCAGCGTGCCGCCCTTGGTGACCTTGCCGTTGATGACCGAGGTGCCGCCGTCATAGCGGGGCATCAGGCTGCCGGGCTTGACCACGGGGCTGTGCTTGAGCCAGGCGTGCAGTTCTGCTGCCGCCTTGGGTTCTTCCCAGTGCTGGGCCGTCATGGCTTCCCACATGCCGGCGCCCAGCGTGCGGCGGGTGCCGAAGAAGCTCAGGTCGGGGCCACTGACGCCGCCCGCCGGGGTGCCCTGCACGCGGTGGCAGGCCGCGCAGGCGACTGCGCCGGTGCTGGACTTGCCCTGCATGAACAGCGCGTAGCCCGCCGCTTCCGGCGAACCGGCGGCCGGCGTGGGGGCCACGTAGGCCTTGGCGGCCGTCATGACCGTGTTGAAGCGGTCCTGGTCAAGCGCGATGACCTTGTAACGCATGTTGGCGTGCGAGGCGCCGCACAGCTGCGAGCAGTTGCCCTGGTACACGCCCGCGCGGTCGGTGTCCACTTCCCAGACCTTCTTCACGGTCGGGATGGCGGCGCGCTGACCGCCGATGTTCGGGGCCCAGAAGCCGTGGATGACGTCGCCGCTCGTCAGGGTGATGGCGACCTTCTGGCGGGTCGGCATGAGCATCTCGTTGCCGTTGGTCACGACGCCGCCGCCCTGGACAGCCGACGCCGGGTAGGCAAAGTTCCACCAGAACTGCCGGCCCAGGGTCTCGATGGCGACCGATTCCTTGCTGGTGGGGTTCAGGCGGGCCATGCTGCGCACCGTCAGGACGCTGAGGAACATGACGATGATGACCGGCACGACCACCAGGACGACTTCCAGGCGGTTGTTGCCGTGAAACTGCGCGGGCGCCTCGGTGTTGTTCTCCTCACGGAACTTGTTCACCGTGTAGAAGAGCGCCGCGGACACCCCGATGAAGATGATGACCGACAGGGCGATGGCCCAGAGGCTCATCCCGAGGATCTCGCGGTTGTACGACGACGCCATGTCGCCGAGCGTGAGGGACTGGTTGCTCTGGCAGCCGCTCAGCAGCAGGCTGCCCAGGGCCGCGCCCGCGAGCGTCCAGGGCAAACGCCCCGGTCCGCTGCGCCGGCGCGACTCGCCTGGCCTCTGGTCATGGTTGGTATTCAACGTCACTCCTTTCCTGTTCGCCCCAGTCTAAAGCGTCCCACAGCGAAATGCGCGCCGCCCAGACCCCCCGGCGGAGTCTGCGGTGTGAGCACGCGGGCCGAACACTCGACCGACCGGTCAGGCACACCCCCCATGAGAGCAGCTTGAGGGGTGGGCAAGTGTCCCCCGCCGCCTCTCACCCCTCCGGCACACACCCCGGTCCGGCGCACGAAAAACGGCCCCCGGAGGGACCGCCACATGGGAAGTCTGAAGGAGACCGGCGATCAGCTCAACAGGCCCCGATCCACGGCCCCGGCCACGAACAGCAGGGCGAGGTAGAGCATGGAGTAGAGGTACAGCGGCACGGCAACCCGGCGCTCGACCGCCTGCCCACCCATGACGTGCCGATAGAGGCGCCATGAGAGCACCAGCAGCCACGCCCCCAGGGCTACCGCGCTGACGAAGTACAGCAGTCCAACCTCGCCGAAGAACACCGGCATGACCGACAGCACGACCGTATAGATGGCGTACAGCCCGATCTGGGCCACCGTCAGGCGGTCGCCGTGGACCACCGGCAGCATGGGAATGCCGACCTCGCGGTATTCGTCCTTGATCATCAGGGCCAGGGCCCAGAAGTGCACCGGGGTCCAGAAGAAGATGATGGCGAACAGGTACCAGGCGAACAGGTTGAGGTCACCGGTCACGGCCGCCCAGCCCACCAGCGGCGGGAAGCAGCCGGCCGCGCCCCCCAGCACGATGTTGTGCCAGGTGTTCCGCTTGAGCCACATCGTGTAGACGACCACGTAGGTCACGAAGCCCGCGAGACTCATCCAGGCGGCCAGGGGCGAGGCCCAGACCCACAGAGCAAGGAAGGACAGCACCTGGAGGGCCGCGCCGAACAGGCCCGCGTCACGGGTGCTGATGAGGCCGCTGGAGGTCGGGCGGTTGGCGGTGCGCTTCATCTTGAGGTCGATGTCGCGGTCGATGATCATGTTGAACACGCCCGCCGACCCCGCCGAGGCGTATCCCGCCAGAGTGACGACCACGAGCAGCCCCAGCCCCGGCCAGCCGCGCGCCGCCATGAACATGGCCGCGACGGTGGTCCAGAGCAGCAGACTGATGACCTTGGGCTTGGTCAGGGCGAGGTAGTCGCGCCAGGTGGCGCGCGCGGGCCGGACCGCCGCCACCGGAGCTTCGGCGGTCATGCGGCCCCCCGCAGCGGCGCGGGCGCGGGGCGCGCCGCCTTCAGGCCGGTCAGGGCGGCGTAGCTGAGCATCACGGTCACGAGCCACATGATGCACGCCAGCAGCAGGTGCGTGAGCTGAAGCCAGCCCGGCGCCTTGAGCGCGATGTTGGCGAAGCCCGCGAGCATCTGGAGGCCCAGCATGGTCCACAGCGCTGCGCTCCAGCGCGAGACCTGTGCGCCAGGCCGCTCACGGCGCAGCCACGCGGCCAGCCACGCGAGGTACGCACTTGTCAGGATGGCCAGCATGGGATGGATGACCCGCAGGTTCTGAATGAGGTTCACAGCGCCCAGGTCGCCGCGTACGGTCTGGACCGGGGTGCTGCCGTCAGCCGGCAGGAACAGCAGATCGCCCAGAGCCGTCACCGCGCCCGCCATCCCCAGCACGAGCAGCAGCGCCAGCCCTACGCCCACAAGTGCGCCGCTCTGGCCCTGCCCGCGCAGCCGCAGCCGGGGACCGCCCGACGCCCACAGCGCCGTGAGCAGCAGCGCGCCCAGCAGCAGGAAGGTGTTGGCGAGGTGAACCCCCTGCACGATGCCGCGCGCCGGGTCGGTGCTCGTGGCGGTCAGGCCGAGGAGCACCTGCACGCCGCCGACTAGGCCCTCCAGAATGATCAGGCCTAGGCTCAGCAGGGCGCCAAAGCGGGCCGGATGCCCCTTGGCCGTGCCCACGAAGGCGAGCGCCACCAGCCCGATGGCGAGCAGGCCGCTGGCCCCGCTGGTCAGGCGGTGGCTGAATTCGATGACCGTATGCAGGGTCGGGCTCTGGGGCACAACCACGCCGTTACACAGCGGCCAGTGCTCGCCGCAGCCGGCCCCCGCACCCGTGATGCGCACGACCGCGCCCCACAAGATCACCAGCACGTTGTAGATCAGGGCCGCCCAGGCCACCCGTGGCAGCCACACGCCCGCACCCGCGCCCACGCGCCCGGTGGCCTTCAGCGTTCCGCTCAAGCTCGTTCACCTTCCTCTGCGTTCCGGGCCACTTCTTCTATAAAGGGCCACGCCATTGACAGGGCATTGTACCTGCCCCCCAGGCCGGTAAATTGTCCCCCCTGTCCCGGTGGGCCTCTTTTGTCGGGCGCGTGGGCCGGACACCTGCCCCGGTACCTGCGCCCTAGACTGGCCGGGATATGGCCGAAACCATCAACCAGTGGGCCGTCATCACCATCGTGCTGAGCGGCATCGCCCTGGTGATCGGCGTCTATTTCATCCGTACCGGCAACCGCGAGGCGCACATGCGCGCCATGATCACGGCCAGCACGCTGGCGACCATCTTTCTCGTGCTGTACCTCACCCGCCTGGGCCTGGGCTACGAGAAGAAATATATCGGGCCCTACCGGGGCGCCTACTTCGCGCTGCTCATCAGCCACATCATCCTGGCCGCCGCCAACCTGCCGCTGGCCCTGGGCGCCCTGTGGAACGCCTGGAAGGGTCTGAAGGCCGCCGGCAATCTGGGGAATATCTCGGCCCCCGTCGCCGCCACATACTTCCGCCGTCACCGCGCCTGGGTCCGCTGGACGGTGCCGGTGTGGCTGTACGTCGCCGTGACGGGCTGGATCATCTACCTGCTGCTCAGGAGCTACGGCGAAGTGATCAAGGGGGGCTGAGCCGCTACGCCGGGGAACGTAGCCGGCAGAAGTCGAGGCCCCCGAGCTGACGAACAGGTCTAATTAAAATCGGGGCTGACGTGTGCCGCCGCTACGATGATCTTTCGCTTGAACTCTGAATATCTCTTTTCGGTCAGCCGTCTGACGCGTATGCTCCTGAAAAACTCGTTGACCTCGGCAAGGGTGATGTTTTCACTCTCTAGGCGTTTGATTTCCTTGGAAAGGCAGACTAGGTTATCGAAAACTTTCAGCCTGATCATCTGGCTCAAGATTCCGCCGAGGTCCTCGAAATCGTAAGCGTCGTTGAACCAGGTCGTCATGAAGTTTTCCAGGTCGGGATAATCGTCCGCCAACATTCCTGCATCGTCCCACGGCCGATCTCGAAGTGGTGGACTGCTCAACCGTGGTGCGCGTCGCGCCCAAAGACTCGCCGACCGGTCGGCGGCTTCTGCCGCACCTCCGACAGTGAGGCAGGCCGTTCCACGGAGCGCAACTTCTGGGTGATACCCTCGCCGCATGTCCCCTAGCAAGCGCAGCGTGCCCGAGCTGATGGCCTCGGCTGACCCTCTGGTAATGGTCACGGCCTACGACTACCCCGGCGGCCGGCATGCCGAGGCGGCGGGCGTGGACCTGATCCTAGTGGGCGACAGCCTGGGCAACGTGGTGCTGGGCTACGACAGCACGGCCCCCGTGACCCTGGCCGACATGATCCACCACGGCAGGGCCGTGCGCCGCGGCGCGCCGAACACCTTTCTGGTCGTGGACCTGCCCTTCGGGACGTACCACACCGGAGTCCACGACGCGATGCGCCACGCCGTCCGCGTCATCCAGGAGACGGGGGCCGACGCCCTAAAGCTGGAAGGCTCGACGCCCGAGGTACTGGACGTGGTCGGCACGCTGACCCGCAACGGCATTCCGGTGATGGGTCACGTCGGCCTGATGCCTCAGACCGCCACCGCGCAGGGCGGTTTGACCGTGCAGGGCAAGGACGACGCCTCAGCGCGCCGCACCCTGGACGGCGCGCTGGCCCTGCAAGACGCCGGGGCCTTTTCCGCCGTGCTCGAGGCGATACCGGCGCGGCTGGCCCGCCTCATCACCGAGCGGCTGACCATTCCGACCATCGGTATCGGGGCGGGGGTGCACTGCCGGGGGCAGGTACTCGTCACGCACGACCTGCTGGGCGTGTACGAGGGCGAGCACAAGAAGATCGCCAAGCGCTATGCCGAGGTCGGACAGGTCTCGCGCGAGGCTATCGCGGCGTATGCAGCCGAGGTCCGGGGGCGGACCTTCCCGGCCAAGGAGAACAGCTTCGTGATGAAGGATGACGTGCTGGACAAGTTGTACTGAGCAGGATTGACGCTTCTGGTTCCCCAACCCCCTATCCCTGAGGGACAGGGGAGCCAGGCGCTGCGCTCGGCAAGAGTCGTACCGGAAGTCGGCGGAGCGGCTCTGTTCTGCGGCGTCGGCTCCGTTCGGGGTCACCCTCAGCCCGTTTGGAATGGCCCGAGCTTTCGCCGCCTCTACGAGTCGCACCCGACAAGCCTTTCCGCCTTCCCCACTCCCCACATCCCACAACCAAAAAAGGGAGCCGCACAGGCTCCCCTCTTTTTTCCTTTTCTCAGTTCCAGCGGCCGCCGCGCTGCTGGCGGGTTTCGGGCTCAGGGGCGGCGTACAGTTCCTCGGCGCGCGAGAGCTTCTTGCGGCCGTACAGACCTTCGAGGATGAACTCGGCGGCACTGACGCGCACGGCGTCGTCGCTGCTGTTCGCCACCTGCTCGGCGAAATCGCTCAAGCCCGGCACCTCGCGGGTGGCCTTGAGCGCCGCCGCAGCGTCGCCGCCCTGCGGGAAGCGGAAGACATTACCGCCCTCGAACCACTTCTCCAGCTCGCGGGTGTCGGCCGAACCGTGATTGCGCGCGTACACGGCCCCGGCCGCCTTGCGGATCACGTCCTTGGCGACCTGATCGGCGCCCTTAAGTTCGCCCTCGTATTCCAGCTCCATCTTGCCCGTGATCGCGGGCAGGCCGGCGTATACGTCGCTGACGCGCACGACCGGAGCGTCGCCCGACACCAGCGAGCGGCGCTCGGCGTTGGCGCTCGCCACTTCCATCAGGGAAATGGGCAGGCGCTGCGACACGCCCGAGAGCTTGTCCACGCGGCCGTCCTCGCGGGCCTGGAAGGCGATCTCCTCGATGAGTTCAGCAATGAAGTCCGGCACCACGACCGCCTCGTCACGCACGGCTTCCTGGGCCGTGATGTTCATGCCGAGGCGCACGTCGGTGGGGTAGTGGGTGCGGATCTCGCTGCCGATGCGGTCCTTGAGGGGCGTGACGATCTTGCCGCGCGCCGTGTAGTCCTCGGGGTTGGCCGAGAAGACGAGCATCACGTCGAGTTCCAGGCGCACGGGGTAGCCCTTGATCTGCACGTCGCCTTCCTGAAGGATGTTGAACAGCGCGACCTGCACCTTGGGCGAGAGGTCGGCAAGTTCGTTCACCGAGAAGATGCCCCGGTTGGCGCGCGGCAACAGCCCGAAGTGCATGGAGCGCACGTCGCCCAGGCTGGTGCCCAGGCGGGCGGCCTTGATGGGGTCCACGTCGCCCACGAGGTCGGCCACCGTCACGTCGGGCGTGGCGAGCTTCTCGACGTAGCGGTCAGCGCGCGGCAACCAGCGAATGGGCAGCTCCAGCCCGTGCGTTTCGAGCAAGTGACGGCCCTCGGCGCCCACCGGGTTCAGGGGATCGTCAGGCATGTCCACGCCGTCGATGACCGGTACCACGTCGTCGAGCAGACCGGTGATGGCCCGCAGGATACGGCTCTTGGCCTGACCGCGCAGGCCCAGCAGAATGAAGTTCTGGCGGGCCAGCAGCGCGTTGACGAGCTGGGGGATGACGGTGTCGTCGTAGCCGACCACGCCGGGGAACAGGTCCTCGCCCGCGCGCAGTTTGCGGGTCAGGTTTTCACGGACCTCGTCCTGCACGAGGCGAACTCGGCCGTCGAAGGGCTGACGGCCCACGTATCCCGGCGTCTGGAGCAGCTCGCCGAGCGTCTTTGCAAAAGTGGCTTCGCTCTGGGCAGTCATGTTGGGCGGAAAGTAGCACGCGCTCCGGCGGGGGAATGTGCGGCAGACAGAGATGCGGGGAAGTGTGGGCCGGGGGCGTCTCCCGCCGCCTACCCGCCCGAAGCGTTGCTCGCCGCCGAGGCCTGCTGGTCGTCTTCGAGCACCTTGTAGGCGCACACCGCCGCGAGCGCCGCGACCTCGGTGGGGGTATCCCCTACCTCCAGCTCGACGTCCTTGCCCTCGAAGGTCCCGCCGATACGCCCCCGCAGGCGGCCCCGGTTCAGGGTCAGGTCCACGTCCTTGCCGTCCAGCCGCCCGGAAAAGCGCCCCCTGACCCGGCCGGCGGCCAGGGTCAGCTCCACGTCGTCGCCGTCGAAGCGGCCCCCCAGACGCACCTGCACCCGCGCCGGCCCCAGGTCACCCGCAGCGTCAAACCCGTGAACATGGCCGCCGACGCGCCCGTCTACCCGCCCACCTCCGCAGCCCAGCCGGATGTCCTTGCCCTGGATGTGGCCGCCGATGCGCCCGGAGAGCCGCTCGCCGTCCCAGTGGGCGTCCAGGTCGTAGCCGTGCACCGCGCCGCCGATCCTTCCCGTCAGGTCACTCATGCCCCCAGGTACGGGGGCCGGAGCGCCGGGGTTGCGGGAACGTCCACCCGGCCGTTCACGTACCCCTGACATGAGTGCTCCGTCTCCCCTCGTTGCGTCCACACCTCTCCTCCTGACGGCCGGGCTGGTGGGTCTATTGACCCTCCTGGGCCTGACCGGGGTCCTGGAACCCGCGCAGGCCGTGAAGTTCGGCCAGTACGCCCTGATGTTCGGCTGGCTGTGGCTGCTCGCCGAGCGCAAGATGCCGACCCGCTGGGGCTTCATGCTGAGCCTGGGCTGGGTACTGGGGGTCATGGGGGCGGCGCAGGCCCTCGGCGGCGCCCTGCCGGCAGGGCTGGGCAGCCTGGGGGCCGTCTCGGCTCTGGCGGCCCTGTGGGCCTTCACGCGAGTACCCGTGCACACGACCTGACCGGCGGGGCGTCTCAACGCGCCTGCATGTTCTTCCCAGAGGTCACATGCGGCGCGCCGTTACGGTGCTTCTGTGCGCCCTCTGCTGATGACCGCCCTGATGCTCCTGCCCCTCGCCGCGCTGTCCACGGCGGGCGCCGCCGACCTGAACTGCTCCGGGACCATCTCGGGCCGTACGGTCAACAGCGACGTGAAGGTGCGGCCGGGCGCGACCTGCACACTGACCAACGTGCGCGTCAACGGCGACGTGGAGGTCGGGCGCGGCTCCAGCGTGACCCTCACCAACTCGCAGGTGGAGGGCAACGTGGAATCCGAGGACGGCTTTGGCCGCATCACTCTGAACGGCAGTGTGGTCGCGGGCGATGTGGAGGCCGAACGCGGCGGCGCAGTCAGCCTGTCTAACACCCGGGTGGCAGGTGACGTCGAACTGGAACGCAACCGGGGCGCCCTGAGCCTGAACCGCGTGACCGTACAGGGCGACCTCAAGTGCGAGGCCAACGCGGCGGTCCCACGCGGCGCCAACAACCGCGTGCAGGGCAACCGCGAGGGCCAGTGCGCCCGGCTGTGAGGCCCTGATCCACACAGCGAGAAGGGGAAGGAGAGCGGCGGTGGCCCTCTCCTTCCCCTTCTCGCTCCGCCATTTATTTGGGCATGAGCTTATGCAGTTCGATCCCCAGGGCCGTGCGGTTGGGGAATCCGGGCCAGTAGGTATCGTCCGGCTTGAGGCTGCCGTCGGCGTTGCGGCTGTATTTGCCGTCCTGCGCGACCGGAACCTTCACGTCGAGATACGTGGCGCGGTCGGCCATCCCCTTGAGTTTCAGGTCCAGGAAGGCCGTCACGAAATGCATGTTCAGGTCGTTGAGGCGGGCGGAGTCCCACGCGGGTTCGGCGTAGCGCATGAACTCGTCGAAGTTCACGTAGCTCGCGTCGGGAGCCCGGTTGGGAGCGGAGTTGTGCCGGGCGTTCTGGTAGGTCAGGAGGTAGCGTTCGCTGTTCACGGCGTTCTCGAATAGCGACTTGACGCCGCCCTCATAGCCGGCCACGTCGTCGTGATCGCCCACAATGAACAGCGAGGGCACCTTCAGGCCCGCCAGGCCCGCCGCGTCCCAGAAGCCAAAGGGCGCGCCGAAGTTGACCCCGATGGATTTCACGGCCGCGTCGCCGCCCCAGGGCGCGAAGGCCACCATCGCCTTGAAGCGCGGGTCCACCGTGTAGGCGCCGGTCTGACGCACGGCCAGGGCGTTCTGCGGCACCAGCGGCATGATCTGCGGCGCGAAGCCCGCACCCAGCGTGTTGAGCGCGCCGTAGCCGCCCATGCTGTAGCCCACCAGGCCCACGTTGTCGGTGTTGACCAGGCCGCTCAGGAAGCTGCCGCTGTCCGGCGCGCCGAGTCTGCTCAGCTCGCCCAGCACGAAGTTGTCGTCGAGCGGACGGTTGAGCAGCGTGCTCGCAAAGGCGCCCCGGTCGGCATGGGTGCTGTCGGTGTGGTCGATAGCCGCCACCACGTAGCCCTTGCTGGCCAGGTTCTCGCCGAGGTAGCTCAGGAGATACCGGCTGCCGGGGTAGCCGTGCGACACGATCACCAGCGGGTACCCGCCCTGGGGCGCGCCCAGGGTGCGGGTGGGGGCGCTCCGCGTGGCGCGGCCCTGAAAAGTGAAGGGCACGACTGGGCGCTTGGGGTCGCCGGGGCCGCTGCCCAGCACCTCCTGGTAGGTGACCCGCCCGGCGCCGCTGGGGCCGGGGGCCGGATACCAGATTTCGGCCGTCAACGGGCGGTCGTAGCGGGGAATGGCCCCTTCCTTGGGAGCGTTGACGATGTCGAGCTGACCGGGATTGACCATCTGGATGGTCTGCACGCCCACGGCGTAGGCGCCGCGCGCGCTCAGGGCCGGGGCGTCGGGACGGGGATCACCAAGCATGCCGGACAGTTTGGGGGACATGGGCGCGGCAGGCATCGCCTGGGCAGCGGCGCCGGACGCGGCGCCCAGGAGAGCAAGGCAGACCAACAGGGAAGCAGAACGGATCATGGGTAGACCTCCAGCAGAACTCTCGGGTTGTAATGCCTGAGCAGCATACCCGCTCAGGTGACGGCGCAGCAGTATTCTCTGTGTCATGGCGTATCAGGCGGTCATCGGCTTAGAGGTTCACCTGCAACTCAGGACGCGCACCAAGATCTTCAGCGCGTGCCCGGCCGACTATCACGGCGCAGAACCCAATACCTTCACCGACCCCTTCACCCTGGGGCTGCCCGGCGCCCTGCCCACGCTGAACCGGGGGGCGGTCGAGCTGGCGATGATGTTCGGGCTGGGCCTGAGCTGCGACGTGTCGGGATTCACGCAGTTTCACCGCAAGAACTACTTCTATCCCGACGCCCCCAAGAACTTCCAGCTCTCGCAGTACGACCGCCCCATCGCGCGCGACGGCCATCTGGACGTAGACGGCGAACGCATCCGGATCAAGCGCGCCCACCTAGAGGACGACGCGGGCAAGCTCATGCACCCCACCTACGCGCCCTACAGCCTGCTGGACCTCAACCGCGCCGGGTCGGCCCTGATCGAGATGGTCACCGAGGCCGACATCGTGAGTGCCGAGCAGGCCCGCGCCTTTCTGGAAAGCGTGCAGGCCATCGCGCAGGCGCTGGGGGTCAGTGACGCCACGCCCGAGGAAGGCAAGATGCGCTGCGACGTGAACATCAGCGTCCACAAGCCCGGCGAGCCGTGGGGCACGAAGGTCGAGGTCAAGAACCTCAACTCGTTCCGCAGCGTGGCGCGCGCCATCGAATACGAGACGGCACGTCAGGCCCGCGTGCTCGACGGCGGCGGCCGTATCACCCAGGACACGCTGGGCTGGGACGAGGGCGGCCAGAAGACCTTCCTGATGCGCACCAAGGAGGGCGAGGCCGACTACCGCTACTTTCCCGAGCCCGATCTGCCCCCGCTGGACATCACGCCCGAATGGATCGAGCAGGTGCGCGCGCGGATGCCCGAACTGCCCGCCCAGAAACGCGGGCGCTACCTCGCGGCCGGCGTCCGCGCCGCCGACGCCGGGGTACTGAGCCACGACGTGGCCCTCTCCCGCTTCTACGACGAGGCGCTGGGCAGCTCTCCGGCACCCGACGCCCAGAAACTCGCCAACTGGCTGCTAACTAACGTGACGGGCGCCCTGGCCGCGCAGGAGCAGACGCTCGCGCAGACCAGCCTCAAGCCGGCCCACCTCGCCTCCCTGGTGCGCCTGATCGACGCGGACACCATCGGCGGCCGCGTCGCCAAGGACCTGTTGGGCGACGTCATGGAAGGCCACGACCCCGAGACGCTCGTGCAGGAGCGGGGGCTGGGGGTCGTGACCGACACGGCCGCCATTGACGCGGCCATCGACGCCGCCATGGCCGCTGACCCTACCACCGTCGAGAAGGTGCGTGGCGGCAACGCCAAGGCCCTGAACGCGCTGTTCGGCCCGGTCATGAAGGCGACCGGGGGGCAGGCCAGGCCCGATGTGGTGCGTGCCCGCCTCCAGGCCAAGCTGGGGCTGTGACCCTGCGCCTCCCCCCCCAGACATGGCGCACGGCCGCGCTGGGGGCACTGTGGGTGCAGGTCGCCGCGCTGCTCTTCACAGCCGCCTACGCGCTGTGGCGAGACCCGCGCGGCCCCGACGGCTGGCTGGGCGGTCTGGAGGCGCTGCTGGCCGCCCTGGCGCTGGCGTGGTGGACCGCGCTGCTGGGCCGGCTGCTGCGCGGCGAGACCATGGGTCCCGGCGACGGCGTCCGGCGCGCCCTGAATCTCACCTTTCCCTGGCTGACTGCCCTGAGGCTGGCGCTGTGGGGCACGCTGGGACTGGGGCTGTTGGCCGGAATCGCGCCCGAGGCGAACCCGGTGGCCCTGACAGTCCTGATGACAGTGTGGTTCGGAGCAATCCTCAGCAGCAACGCCGTGTTCGGCACCCTGACCCGGCTCTCGGCCGAGCCCGGCGACCACCTGCTGCGGCGGCGCTTCCAGGACTGGCTCAACCTCTCGGCGGCGCTGGCGGTCGGCATGACGGTCCTCAACGTGGTGCCCATCCGGGGCTTCTCGGGAACGCCCGAACTCGGCACGCAGCTCGTGTACGGCGTGGGCGGCCTCCTCGACGTCCTGGCGACTGTCCTGGCCCTGCGCGCAGTGATGGCGACCGCGCCGGAAGGGACGGCGCCCAAAGCCTGAGCGGCCCTCCGGTGGGGGGGCCGCCCTGTGGCGGGGGCCGCGCTATCCTGCACGGCAGTCATGCATTCTCCTTCCTCTTCGGCCGCGCCCCTGGTGGCCCTGGGCGACCTCGCCTGGGACGTGCTCGCCAAACCCGACACCATGCTGCTGCCCGGCGGAGACACCACTGGGCGGCTGGAGCTGCTGGGCGGCGGCAGCGCGGCCAACCTCGCGGTGTGGGCGCGGCGCACCGGCCACCCGGCCGCCTTCGTGGGCAAGGTGGGACGCGACCGCTTCGGCGAACTGGCGACCGCCGAGCTTCAGGCCGAGGACGTGCACACCGCCCTGGTCCTTAGTGACGAGCACCCGACCGGCGTGATCCTGGCGCTGATTGACCGCCGGGGCCAGCGCGCCATGCTCACCGGACAGGGCGCCGACTGGGAACTGCGGCCCGAGGAACTGCCCGGCGAGGTCATCTCGGGCGCGCGGCACCTGCATCTCACGGCCTGGAGCCTCTTCCGCGACCCGCCCCGCGCGGCGGCCCTGGCGGCGGCCCGGCTGGCCCAGGACGCCGGGGCCACCCTGAGCCTGGACCCCGGCAGCTTCCAGATGATCCAGCAGCTCGGGCGCGAGACCTTCCTGGCCGTGGTGGACGGCGTGCCCTTCGGCGTGCTGTTCCCCAACAAGGACGAGGCTCTGGCGATGAGTGGCGAGGCCACACCCGAGGGCGCCCTGGTCTGGCTGCGCGCGCGTTATCCGGAGGCGCTCGTGGTCCTGAAGCTCGATGAGGACGGCGCCCTGCTCGAAGGGCCGGACACCCCGCGGACCCACGTCCCGGCCACGCGCGACGAGCTCGTGGACGCGACCGGCGCCGGAGACGCGTTCGGCGGCGCCTTCCTGGCCGAGTGGCTGGCCCACGGCGACGCGGTGCGGGCCGCGCGCCGGGCGGTACAGGTGGGCGGCTGGGTGGTGTCGCGTTTCGGGGCGAGGCCCCCTGCCGACGCCGCTCTGCGCGAGCGGCTCGCGGCGGTGGAGGCGTGAGCCGTCTGGGCCGCCGGGGCACCCCGGCCTGGGTCAAGGTGCTGCTCGCCCTGTTCGTACTGCTCATCATCGCGGCGGCCGCGGCCTTTTTCTACGCGCGCAGCCTGCTGGGGCCGGCGGGCGGCGCGGCGTACACGCTGGAGGTCAAACCCGGCGACACGGTGGGGGCGGTCGCCCGCAAGCTCGAAGCCCAGGGCATCGTGAAAAACGCCCGGGTGCTGCGGCTGGTCATGGACCGCAACGGCACGGCCGGCAGCCTGAAAGAAGGCCTGTACGAACTGAACGGCCAGATGAGCGTGCAGGCGGTCGCCGAGAAACTGGCCGGCCCGGCCCTCATTCCGACCGTGGACGTGACTATTCCCGAGGGCCGGCGCCTCAAGGACCTGCCGGCCATCTTCGAGAAGGCGGGCTTCAGCGCGCAGGGCATCCGCGCGGCGCTGAACGACGCTTCCCTGAGCGAGTACGCCAGCGGCAAGCAGAAGAACCTCGAAGGCTTCGTATTCCCGGCGACCTACGAGTTCCGGCCCGCTGAGGCGCCCAAGGAGATCGTCGAGGAGATGGTGGGGCGCATGAACACCGAGTTCACGCCTGCCAACGTCGCCAAGGCCAAGGCCCTGAACCTGAGCGTGCGCGACTGGGTCATCCTGGCGAGCATGGTGCAGGCCGAGGCCGCGAACGACGGCGAGATGCCGGTCATTGCGGGCGTGTTCGTCAACCGCCTGCGCGACGGTATCGCTCTGGGCAGCGACCCCACCGTGGCCTACGGTCTGGGCAAGGACCTGCCGGACCTCGACCGCAGCGCCGGAGACTTCACGAAGGACACGCCCTACAGCACCTACACGCGCATGGGCCTGCCCGCCGGACCGATCAACAACCCCGGCCAGGCGGCGCTTCTGAGTGTCATCAACCCCAAACGCACCATGAACGACGGCCGCGACGCGCTGTACTTCCTGCACGCGGGCGGCAAGATCTACGTGAACCACACCTACGCCGAGCACCTGAGCGACAACGCCCGCTACCGCTGAGGTCGTCGGCGCACTGGGCCGCCGCGCGGTAGACTCGCCCTCTCGGCGCCCCCCACGTGTGTGGGCGCACATTTACGGACAGGAGAACACAGAACATGGCCGGTCACAGCAAATGGTCGCAGATCAAACGTAAAAAAGGCGCCAACGACAAGCGGCGCAGCGCCATCTATTCCAAGCACATTCGCGCCATCCAGGCCGCCGTGCGCTCGGGCGGCAGCGGGGACCCGAGCGGGAACCTCAGCCTGAAGAACGCGATCGCCGCCGCCAAGGCCGACACGGTGCCGGTGGACAACATCGACAACGCGGTCAAGCGCGCGGTCGGTGCGGGCGAGGGCGCCGCCGAGTACAAGGAAGTGAGCTACGAGGGCTACGGCCCCGCCGGCACGGCCCTGTTCATCGAGACGCTGACCGACAACGTGAACCGCACGGTGGCCGATATCCGCGCCGTGTTCAACAAGCGGGGCGGCTCGCTGGGCACGAGTGGCAGCGTGGCGTGGCAGTTCGAGAAGAAGGGCATCATCCTGCTCACCGACACGAGCGAGGCGGCGCAGGAAGTCGCCATCGAGAACGGCGCCGAGGACATCAACGAGTCCGAGGACGGCCTGGAGATCAGCACCGGCCCCGCCGACCTGTACGCGGTGCAGGACGCCCTGACGAACGCCGGCTACGTGGTCGAGAGCGGCCAGATCACTATGCTGCCCAGCAACACGGTGGCGGTGGCGGGCGACGACGTGCGCAAGCTGCTCGTCCTCGTCGAGGCGCTCGAGGACCTCGACGACGTGCAGAACGTCTACACCAACGCGGATCTGCCCGAGGACGCCGAGGCCTGAGCCCTCATCCGGCCTGAACCTCCCCTTGATCCGCCCGGCCACCGCGTGCCGGGCGGTCTACTTTGGGCCATGGCGTACCAGGGACAGCTTCCAGGCGGCGTGACCGTGACCATCGAGCAGCGCGGCGACCAGACGCAGGTAAGTGTGGAGCGCGGCAGCCAGCGCCAGGGCGGCGGCCGCACGACCGGCCCGTGGCAGGACGCTCCCAGGCTCTGGCAGACCGGAGAGGGAGGCGTCGTCGAAATCAGCGGTGCCCAGAAGAGCTGGCTACGGGTGACGGACGGCAGCGCGCAGTCGTTACACGCTGCCCCCAACCTTCAGGACGCGCAGGCAGTGGCCCTGACTGAGGTGAAAGACGGGGAGGGTCAGCCCGAGATGAAACCTATGGAGCCAATGAAACCCATGACGCCGATGGGCGAGGACTGAGCGACCCCCAGGCTCCGCACTACAGCACCAGCGCCCGCGCGTTGCCGCCCACGCGGTCCCAGAGGGTGAAGGCGGCCCGCGCGCCCGGCCGGATGACGCCCTCGTCGTCCCAGCCCGCGGCCAGAGCGGGGCCACGCGTGTGCGCCCACAGCACGTCGTCCAGGGTCAGGGCCTCGGCGGGGGCCAGGGACCGGCCGTCGTCCCCCACGCGGGTCAGGGCGGCGGCGAAGTTGGCGCGGTACTCGGGGGGCGCGACCGGGGCGTCGCTGCCGAACGCCAGAACCGCGCCCGCAGCCTTCAGCGAGCGGAAGGGGTAGCTCGTCTCCGTCAGGTGCGGCAGCAGCGCGCGGATCATGCCGGCGTCGGCCTGGAGGTGGATAGGCTGCACGCTGGCGGTCAGGCCCCGGAACCGGGCGATGTCCTCCGGACGCAGGTGCTGGGCGTGCTCGACGCGTAGGCGAATGCCCCGCGCTTCGGCGTCGGCGCGCAGGTCGTCGTAGGCGTTGAGCACCTCGGTGTTCGCCCGGTCCCCGATGGCGTGCGTGACGGGCGTGAGGCCCAGGGCGAGCGCCTCGCGCCCCACCTCGCGGATGAGGTCCGGGTGGTCGAGCGCGATCCCGGTGCCCGAGCCGTCGGCGAAGCCCGGCGCGTGCAGCCACGCCGTGCGGCTGCCCAGAGCTCCGTCGGCGAAGAACTTCACGCCGCCCCACTGGAACAGTCCGCCGGGGTTCCGGGTCAGCCCCAAGTCGCGCGCCAGCCCCAGGCGGTCATGCGGCAGGCAGGCCCACACCCGCAGCGGCAGCTCGCCGCGCGCCGCCAGCGTCTGCAGGGCGCGCGGGGCCTCGGGCGACTCGAAGGCCATCGTGTGCGTACTGACGTAGCCGCGCGCCGCGAGGTCCCCGGCCCCCGCCCGCGCCGCCGCGAGGTACTGCGCCGGAGTGGGCTCAGGGATCACGCGGGCCACGAGGTCGGTGGCGTTTTCCTGAAGGCAGCCGAGCGGACGCACGACGTGACCGCCCTCGGGATCGGGGGTCGCGTCCGTCACGCCCGCGCGGCGCAGCGCCTCGCTGTTGACCCAGAGCATGTGCAGGTCGCGCGAGTACAACGCGACCGGGTGATGCGGGCTGAATTCGTCGAGCTGCGCGGCGGTCGGGTAGGTGGTCAGGCCCAGTTCGGACAGGAGGAAGCCGCCCCCCACGATCCACTCGCCGCGCGGGGTGTTCAGGGCACGCTGCCCCACCTTGGCCTGAACCTCGCCCAGGCTGGCCGCCCCGTGCAGACTGAGTTCGGCCAGCGAGAACCCGTACTTGACGAGGTGCGTATGCGCGTCCGATAGCCCCGGCGTCAGGATCAGGTCGCGCCAGTCCTCGACCTCGGCGCCGGGTGCTAGGGCACGCACCTCGTCGCGCGAACCGGTCGCCAGCACCCGGCCGCCTCCCACCAGCACGGCCTCGGCGTGGGGCCGAGCCTCGTCGAGGGTCAGGGTACGGGCAAGAAGCAGCGTCAGGGGCGCGGACATATGCCGTACAGCGTAAACCTTACGGAGAGCGGCGAGCAGACTGTTAGACTGCCTCCCATGCCGCGCATCCTGGTCGTTGACGACGACTCTGCCATCGTCAAGCTCATCAGCGTGATCCTGTCGCGCGCCGGCCACGAGGTGCGCACGAGCAGCCACCCCGTCGAAGCGCTCGACCTCCTGAAGGTCTTCACGCCCGACCTGATCATCAGCGACGTCGTGATGCCCTACATGACCGGTCTGGAGTTTCTGGAGAAAGTCCGCGACCACGAGCAGTTCTCGGCAATGCCCTTTGTGCTGCTGAGCAGCCACGCCGAACGCAGCGACGTGCGCCGGGGCATGAACCTGGGTGCCGACGACTACCTGCCCAAGCCCTTTACTCCCCAGGACCTCACCACCGCCGTCGAGGCCCGGCTGCGCCGCGTGGGCCTGAACCAGCAGAGCGGGAGCGTGACGCAGGCCAAGGCGCTGGGCACTGCCCAGGTCATGTGGCAGGGCGCGCAGGTCGCCTGGGTGAGCCGCAAGGCGCTGGAGCTGTTCTTCTACCTCCTCGAACACAAGGAAGTGACTTCTTGGGAGGCGGCCGAGGCTCTGTGGCCCGAGAAGGACGAGTCGCGCGCCAGCAGCCTGTTCCACACCACGCTGCACCGCCTGCGCAAGAGCCTGAGCAACGAGGCAGTGGTCAGCAACAACCGCAAGTACGCCCTGGCGCCCGACCTCAAGCCCGAGTACGACGTGCAGCGCTACGAGCTGCTCTCCGGGCAGGCCGAGCAGGGCAGCCTGGGCTACGAGGAACTGCGCGAGCTTGTGGGCCAGTACGGCACCTTCCTGCCCGGCGCCGACAGCCCCTGGGTGGATGACGTGCGCGCCCGCCTGGAGCAAAAGCAACTGAGCCTGCTGGGTCTCGCCGCACAGGCGGCGGGCACGGCCGGCAAACCTAAGGAAGCGGCGCAGTTCCACCAGCGCGCCCTGGGCATCGACCCCATGAGCGAACAGGACTGGCGCGGCTTGTCGAAGGCCCTGGAGACCCTGGGCGACCCCCGCGCCCGTCTGGCCGCCCAGCGCGAGGCGTGGTGGGCCGTGGACCTGGACTGAGCCCCTGGAGCGCCACTTCTCCGGTGCGCCATCCGGCCTATAGGCATCCCGGCGGCCTTCTGCTGTGCTGAGGTGTGCCCTTGATCATCCGTGAGGCCCAGCCCAGCGACTGGGAAGCGTTCCTCTCCCTGTACGGCGGTGACCCACCGACAAGTCCCGAGGCGGCCTTGGGCCGGTTTCGGCGCAAGCTCGCCTCCGAACTGGAATGCGTGCTTGTCGCCGAGGAACATCGGCCAGGCGCCGAACCCCGCCTTGTCGGCCTCGCCCTCGCGCACCAGTGGGACGAGTACCTGATGTCGGGCCAGCGGCAACTGCGATTCTCGGCGCTGCGGGTCCACCCCGACCACCAGCGCCAGGGGGTCGGGCGCGCCCTGTTCGGCGGGATCGTGGCCTGGGCGAAGTCGAGAAACGCGACCTGGCTGGAATGGTACGCCAGCCCCAGCGCGGTGCCGTTCTATACCCGTCTGGGCTTTACGGGAACCCTATGTCCCGACCCCGAATATCCCTACTACGAGATCCGGTTTGGGGCGAAGGACGACTAGCCCGGCGTGGCTGGCCCGGATCAGGCCAGAAGGCCGCCCTGGCAGCGCCGCTTTGGCTTGGGCCGGACCGCGCTAGACTGCCAGTTATGACCGCGCCGCTGTCCACCGCCGACATTCGCGAGAAGTTCTTGCAGTTCTTCGAGAGCAAAGGCCACCTGCGCCTGCCCTCGCACAGCACCGTCGCGCCCGATCCCACCACCCTCTTCACCGTGGCAGGCATGCAGCCTTTCAAAGAGCAGTTCATGGGCGCGGCCGCCAGCTTTCCCGGCTACGGCGATAGCAAGCGCGTGACCACCGCCCAGAAGTGCCTGCGGATCGGCGACATCGAGAACGTGGGCCGCACGCTGCGCCACTGCTCACTGCTGGAAATGCTGGGCAACTTCAGTTTCGGCGACTACTTCAAGCGCGAGGCGCTGACCTGGGCCTGGGAATTCCTGACCAGCCCCGAGTGGATGGGCCTGGACAAGTCGCGCCTGTACGCCACCATCTACCAGGACGACGAGGAAGCCTACGGCATCTGGACCGGGGAGAACGGCCTGAGCCCGGACCACATTCTGCGGTTCGGGGCCGACGAGAACTTCTGGCCGGCCGACGCGCCCAAAGAAGGCCCCAACGGCCCCTGCGGCCCGTGCAGCGAGATCTTCTACGACCGTGGCCCGGCCTACGGCGACGACACCTGGGCCGAGTACGCCGACACCCGCGAGAGCGCCCGCTTCCTGGAAATCTGGAACTGCGTGTTCCCGCAGTACGACCGCCAGGAGCCTCTGCCCGATGGCACGCCCGTTCTCAAGGACCTGCCCTTCAAGAACATCGACACCGGCATGGGCCTGGAGCGCATCGCCACCGTCGTGCAGGACGTGTATGACTTCTACAGCAACGACGTGTTCGCGCCCCTGATCGCCAAAGTGGCTGAACTGTCCGGCCAGCCCTACGAGGGACCGCAGAACGTCTCGCACCGCGTGGTCGCCGAGCACATCCGCTCGGTGAGTATGGTCATCGCCGACGGTACCGCGCTGAGCAATACCGGGCGCGGCTACACCGCCCGCAAGATCTTGCGCCGCGCCAGCCGCCACGCCTACCTGCTGGGCCTGCGCGAGCCGGCGCTGCATACCCTCGTGCCCATCGTGGTCGAGAAGATGGGAGGTGCCTACCCCGAACTGCGCGAGAACGCAGCGCGCGTGGAAGCGGCCGTGAAGGCCGAGGAGGAGCGCTTTCTCAAGACGCTCGAAGGAGGTATCCAGCGCCTCGGTAGCCTGCTGGGCACGATGGAGCAGGGAACGACCCTCAGCGGCGAGGACGCCTTTGTGCTGTACGACACCTACGGCTTCCCAGTAGACCTGACCAAGGAAATCGCCGAGGAGTGCGGCATCACTGTGGACGAGGCGGGTTATGCCGAGAGCCTGGAAAAGGCCCAGGAAACCGCGCGGGCGGGCAGCAAGTACGGCAAGTCCGAGCTGTTCGGCGGTAACCAGAGCGCCTTCGACGGCCTCTCCCCTACCCAGTTCGTCGGCTACGACGAGCTTGACACGCAGGCCGAGGTCCTGGCCGTGGTCGGCGCCGGCGAACGCCTGGACACGCTGGCGGCGGGCAGCGAGGCGACCGTGGTGCTCTCCCGCACGCCCTTCTACGGCGAAGGCGGCGGCGAGGTGGGCGACACCGGGCGCCTGGAGTGGGACGGCGGCGCGGCCGTCGTGCGCGACACCCGGAAGACCCCCCAGGGCGTGTTCCTCCACGACGTGATGGTCGAGGCGGGCGAGCTGCGCGGGGGCACACAGGTGCGCGCCGTGGTGTCGGGCGAGCGCCAGGCCACCGAGCGCCACCACACCGCCACGCACCTGCTGCACGCAGCGCTGCGGGCCGTGCTGGGGAGCGGCGTGCGGCAGGCCGGCTCGCTGGTCGCGCCGGACCGCCTGCGCTTCGACTTCTCGCACGGGGCCGCCCTGAGCACCGGCGAGATCGCCAGCGTCGAGACGCTGGTGAGCCGCTGGATCAGCGCCAACTTCCCCGTGAGCTGGCAGGAGATGCCCATCGCCGACGCCCGTGCGGCGGGGGCCACGGCCCTGTTCGGCGAAAAGTATGGCGACACCGTGCGTGTGGTGTCGGTAGGCGGCGACGTGAGCTACGAGGGCCACGCGGTCTCCAGCATGGAGCTGTGCGGCGGCGCGCACGTGAACCGCACCGGCGACATTGGCGCGTTCGTGATCCTCAGTGACGAGAACGTGGCCGCCGGAGTGCGACGCATCGAGGCGCTGGCGGGCGAGGCCGCGACCGCGTGGCTGCGCGAGCGCCTGAACAGCGCCGCGCGGGTGGCCGGAATGCTCAACACCAGCCCCGACGGCCTCGAAGGTCGCGTCTCGGGTCTCCAGGCCGGGCTCAAGGCAGCCGAGAAGGAAGCGGTGGCCCTGCGCCGCCAGCTTGCCGAGGCCCAGATGGGCGGGGGCGGCGCGGCAGCCCAGACGCGCGAACTCGGCGGATTTCAGGTTGCGGCGCTGAGGCTTTCAGGCGTGGAGGCGAGCGAACTGCGCGGCGCGGCCGACAAGCTGCTCGACACCAGCGGCGCCGACATCGTCGTGCTCGCCACCGACAAGGGACTGGTCGTCAAGGCCACCAGGGCGGCTGTGGGTCGCGGCGCGCACGCCGGACAGCTCATCGGCAAGCTGGCAGCCGCAGGCGGCGGCAAGGGCGGCGGCCGCCCGGACATGGCGCAGGCGGGCATCACCGACGCCGACGCGGCCCTGGGTGCCCTCGATACGGCGTTCTGAAGGCTTGAAGACAGCGGGCGGCGGGGCCAGGGCCTACGCCGCCTTTTGCGTGCGCCGGAGCGCTACCCTCCTGCCATGACCCTGCTCCAGACCGTGCGGCACCTCGCGCCCTACCTCGAGTCCTGGCTGGAGTTCGGGCGCGACCATGCCGGGGTGCCCGGTGTGCAGGTCGCCGTGCGGGTGGGCACCGAGCTGGCGGCCTCCTTCGCGCTCGGGCAGGCGAACATCCGCACCGGCGAGCCTCTCACCACCCGGCACCTCTTCCGCATCGCCTCGCATTCCAAGTCCTTCACGGCGACGGCCATCTTCCAGCTGCTGGAGGCGGGGAAACTGCGGCTGGACGACCCGGCCGGCCACTGGATTCCCGGTCTGGCAGGCAGTCCCGCGGCGGCCTACACCGTGCGCGAACTGCTGGGGCACCAGTCGGGCATCAACCGCGACGGAGCCGACAGCGACTACTGGCAGCAGCTCGCCGCCTTTCCGGACCGGGAGACGCTGCTGGACTTCTGCCGCGCCGAGGCGGTTTACAGCGCCAACGAGCACTTCAAATATTCGAACATGGGCTACGGCCTGCTGGGCCTGATCGTCGAGGCGGCGAGCGGCCGGAGCTACGCCGACTACGTGGCCGCGCACCTTACCGGGCCGCTGGGCCTGGAGAACCTGGGGCCGGAGCTGCCTGCCGCGCGCGAAAGCGAACTGGCGACCGGCCACAGTGCCCGCCTCGCGGCCCGTGACGAGCGGCGGCCGCTGCCTTCCTCGGACACGCGGGCGCTGGCCGCCGCGACCGGTTTCTACGGCACCGCCGAGGACCTCACCCACTTCTGGGCGGCGCACGCCTACGGCGAGGGCACCCTGCTCTCGGACGCCTCCAAACGCCTGATGGGCCGCGAGGAGACGCGACTGACCAAGCCCTTCCCGCGCGGCTACGGCCTGGGCCTGATCCTGACCGAGGTCGGCGGACGCACCCTGGTGGGGCACTCGGGCGGCTTTCCCGGCCATATCACGCAGTCGTGGCTTGACCCGCGCACGGGCCTAGCAGTGTCGGTCCTCAGCAACGCGCTGGGGGCTCCCTCGACCGATTGGGCGACCAATCTTGTGCGTCTCATTGATCTCGCGGAGCGCGCGCCACGCCGGGCGCAGACCGACGCACCCGGTGTGGCCCTGGAACGCTTTACCGGGCGCTATGCGGGTCTGTGGGGCCTGACCGACCTTGTGGACCTGGGTGGGCAGCTGGTATCGCTGTATCCCGCCGGCGACCCGGACGCCAGCGTGTCCGAACTTACGGTGGTCGACGACCTGACCCTGCGGCCACAGCCAGAGGCCGGTTTCGGCGCAGTGGGCGAGCCCTTCCATTTTCAGCGGGGCGAGGACGGCAGAGTGCAGTCGTACCGCCAGGGCGGGGGCCGCGCGTGGCCGCTGGCCGATTACCGCGCTCTGCATGGCCTGGACTGAGCAGCGGGGGCTGGGTTGCCAGGGGCGGACAATAAAAAATCCGCCCTCTCGGACGGTGATGGGGAAACTATAGCGCGCTATGCAGGCGCAGTCAAGCCGAATCTTCTGGGCCGCTCCGCGCTGTGTAACACGGAGAAACTTCAGCTCGCTTTTCCTCGGAGCTATGCGTCGCCGTCCCTGGAACCTCCCAAATCCAGACTCGAGCAGTACACAACAAAAAATCCGCCTCTCGGGCGGTGATGTCATAAATTATAGCGCCGAATACAGGGAAAGTCAAAGCTATGCAGGTCAGTTGTGGGAGCGCGAGCAGTCACGGACTTTTCTCCGTTCCTCCTGCTGCCGGCCTATGCACATGCCGGGGTGCGTTGTCTCTTTTGCCAATTCTTAATTCGCTATACTGGGAGGTCTGTGCCCCGACCGTCACCGTGATGGGGGGCTTTTCCGGCGGAGCGGGCGGACGCGGCCCGACTCCGGCACCGTAAAGGAGCGTTCAACATGCAGAAAGTCGCTATCGTAGGCCGGCCCAACGTCGGCAAGTCCAGCCTCTTCAACCGTCTCATCGGCCGGCGCGAGGCCGTCGTGGCCGACTTCCCCGGCGTCACGCGAGACGCCAAGGAAGGGCTGATGCTCTACCACAACCACCGCATCTCGCTCGTGGATACGGGCGGTCTATGGAGCGGAGACGAGTGGGAACAGGCCATCCGCGAAAAGGCCGAGTGGGCTATGGAAGGCTCGCAGGCCGTGATCTTCGTGCTCGACCCGCGCGAGGGTCTCTCGGCGGCCGACTACGAGGTGGCCGAGTGGCTGCGCCGCCTGGGCAAGCCGGTGATCGTGGTCGCCAACAAGATCGACAGCCAGAAGCACGAGGTCTACCTCTCCGAGCTGTGGGGCCTGGGCTTCGGTGAACCGGTCGCCATCAGCGCCGAGCACGCGCGCGGCCTGGACACCCTGATGGACCGCGTGATGACCCACCTGCCCACCGATGACGAGGACGTGCCGGAAATCGCGCCCATCCGCATCTCGCTCATCGGGCGGCCCAACGTGGGCAAGTCCAGCCTGCTCAACGCCATCACGCAGTCCGAGCGCTCCATCGTGGCTGACCAGCCCGGCACCACCCGCGACTCGCTGGACGTGGAGTGGGACTACGGCGGCCAGCGCTTCGTACTCGTGGACACGGCAGGCATCCGCAAGAAGCCCGACACCGCCATTGAGGACTACGCCATCCAGCGCTCGCAGGCAGCCATCGCCCGCAGCGACCTGATCTGGCTCGTGGTGAACGCGGGCGACCTGGGCGACCACGAACTCAAGCTCGCCAACCTCGCCTACGAGAGCGGCAAGCCGGTCATCGTGGTGGTCAACAAGTGGGACCTCGTGCCCGACACCGAGCTCAAGCGCGCCGAGAAGGACCTCAACCAGAAGCTGCACCACATCATGTACGCCCCCAAGGTCTACACGAGCGCCATCAACGAGTACGGCATCCACGACATGCTGGCCGAGGCGATGAAACTGCACGAAAAGTGGCAGTCGCGCATTCCGACGAGCGAGCTCAACCGCTGGCTGGAAGTCTGGCAGATGCGTCAGGCCGTGCCGAACTTCCACGGCAAGAAGCTCAAGATGTACTTCATGACCCAGGTGGAGACGGCTCCGCCCACTTTCGCCATCTTCTGCAACCGCGCCGAGTTCGTGACGCGCGCCTACGAGGGCTTCTTGCAAAACCGCATCCGCGAGGACCTCGCGCTCGCGGGCATTCCGGTACGGCTCAAGTGGAACGAGAAGGGGCCGTACAAGCGCGACAAGAAGGGCAAGGACGAGGACTAAGGTTCAGTCGGGCGGCGGAGTTCACCACGGCGACCCGAAGGCATAGGTCACTGTGAGTTGCCCGCCGCTCGCCTGAACGCCGTCGCAGATACCCTTCTCCTGCCCGTACCTCAGCGTTCCCCAGAGGCTCCACTGCCTCTCGCCCCGTGGTCCCGGGTCCGACCGCTGCAACATCTGCGCCTCCGCCTATGAAAGCGGAGGCGTGTTGCCGTAGGAGCGGCGCAGGTCGGCCAGACAGGCTTCAACCAGCACCGCTCCCTCGGTCCTGGCCTTCGTCTCCTCCCGGAGCCGCGCCGCCTCCTGCACTGGCTGGCCGATCAGAACCCAGCCCAACCCCGCAGCGAACAGCGCCAGGGCAGACTGGCGGTCCACCAGAAGGCGGGCGTATCAGAGCGGAGCATCTGGGCCTGAGTCTGCCCGCCGGCCGCCCGCGCTACATCCGCCGGAAGAGGGAGGCCAGGCTGGCCACCCCTTACCCTGGGGGAATGACCGACCTGCACCGTCTCCCGGCTGACCTTC
The DNA here is from genome assembly GCF_001424185.1 of Deinococcus sp. Leaf326. Taxonomy (NCBI): domain Bacteria; kingdom Thermotogati; phylum Deinococcota; class Deinococci; order Deinococcales; family Deinococcaceae; genus Deinococcus; species Deinococcus sp. Leaf326. The sequence goes on from NZ_LMOM01000065.1 coordinate 241,665, forward strand.
CCGTGCCCGCCGACGACGGCGCCTGCGACCACCTGCCGGGCCTACGGCTGCCTGCCTTGGCGCAGCCGGGCACCGACGGGCAGCCGCACGACCTCTCCAGCCTGCCGGGGCGCACCGTGCTGTACGTCTATCCCCGCACCGGCGAGCCGGGGCAGCCGCTGCCCACAGACTGGGACGTGATTCCCGGCGCGCGGGGCTGTACGCCCCAGAGCTGCGCCTTCCGCGACCACCAAGCGGAGTTGAGGGTGGCAGGCGCCGAGGTCTACGGGCTGAGCACTCAGGGCACGGCCTACCAGCGGGAGGCAGCGGAGCGGCTCCATCTGCCCTTCGTGCTGCTCTCAGACGAAGCCATGACCTTCTCTGGCGCGCTGCGGCTGCCGACCTTTGGGGTAGACGGGATGACGCTGCTGCGCCGGGTCACGCTGGTCGTCCGCGCGGGGGTGGTCGAGCACGTCTTCTATCCGGTCTTTCCGCCGGAGCAGAACGCCGCCGACGTGCTGGAGTGGCTGCGGGCCCACCCCGCCGGATAGGCCAGGACGCCTAGGGCAAGGTGCGCGTTTTCCGGTGTCTTCAGCCCGCACACCGTATCCTGAGAGGATGAACGACCAGCCCCAGATTCACCTCGGTTCGCTGCTGCGCGCGTCCACCGACGAAGCGCATGTGGACGGCGAACTCGACCACCTCACCTACCAGCAGGGCAAGGAGACGCAGACCCTGCGTTTTGCCGAGCCGGCGCCCTTCGACATCGACGTGAACTCGCTGGGCGGCGACGAGATGTACCTTCAGGGCAGCTTCGAGCCCACCCTGATCATGGAGTGCGCCCGCTGCCTGCGCGATGTGGAAGTTCCGCTGGAACTCACGCTCGGCACCCTGATGCGCTACGACCCCGCCGCGACCGAGCCGTACCTCGAAGAAGCTGAGAGCGGTGAGGACGTGCTCGTCTTCGGCGATCCCAACCTCGACCTGAGCGCGTACCTCGCCGAGACTACCCTGCTGGGCGCCCCCCTCAGCGTGCTGCACGACGAAGCCTGCAAGGGCCTGTGTCAGGTGTGCGGCCACGACCTCAACGACGGGCCCTGCGAGCACAGCGCGGCCGTACCGGTCGAGGCCATCGACACCGATCTGGGTACGCCGGAGGGCAGCACCCACGCCCGCCAGAACCCCTTCGCCGCCCTACGCGGCCTCGACCTGCCGGAGGACTGAGCCTTGAGTGCCCCCGACACCGCGTCCGACGCCGTCCCCCGCCTGACCCATTTTCAGGACGGCCAGCCGCGCATGGTGGACGTGACCGGCAAGGCAGTGACCACCCGTACCGCGACCGCCGAAGCCTGGGTCAGGTTGCCCCCTGAGGCCCGCGCCGCGCTGGAGGCCGGCACCAACCCCAAGGGCGACCCGCTGACAGTGGCACGTCTCGCCGGGCTCGCAGGCAGCAAGCGCACCGCCGACCTGATCCTGCTGTGTCATCCCATCTCAGTCACGGGCGCCGACGTGCAGGTCACCCTGGAGGCGGCGGGCGTGCGTGTCCTGGCGACTGTGAAGACCACGGCCCCGACCGGCGTCGAGATGGAAGCCCTGACGGCGGCGGGCGTGGCGGCCCTGAACGTGTACGACATGCTCAAGGCGGCCAGCAAAGCCATCGAGATTACGGGACTGCGCCTGCTGTCGAAGACCGGCGGCAAGAGTGGCGACTACCGCGCCGAGGACCACCCGGCGTCTTGAACGCCCGTTGAGATCGGACCTGTTCCCTAGACAGGTCCGGGAACTCATGCTGGTCTTTCGACGTAGAGGAAACGTATGGGTCAGGGAGAGCACAACTCGGCACAGCGGTGGGAGGGCCTGGGCGATGACGCCCTACGCCTAGCCCTGCACCGCGAACCCGACCATGACCTGAGCCCGGCCGAAGAGGCGCTGCTCGGCGCGGCCTCGGCTGAGGTGCAGGCAGCCCGTGAAGCGCTGCGGCAGGTAACCCTCAGCCTGGGCAGGTTGCCACGTCCCCCCCTCCCGCACAGCGTGGCGGCCGCCGTGTTGTGCGACCTTACGGCAGCGCGCCTGCTGGCCCCGCCTCCTCAACCCCGTTCTGTTGCAGACGAGGTCGTAGGCGACCTGCAACTGGGCCGGATCCTGGCCCCTCCCCAGCCACAGCGCAGCGTGGCGCCGGCTGTGATAGCCGATATCGCGGCGGCCCGCTGGCTGGCTCCCCCACCCGTCCCGCGCCCTGTCGCGGACATGGTGCTGACCGAGATGCGCCTCGCTCGGCAGCTCACCCCACCACCCCAGGCGCACTCGGTCGCGGCAGCCACCCTGGCCGAGATCGTGGGCACTTCGGTCCTGACCGGCCTCCCCCGGCCCCCCCTGCCTGCCCCGGTAGCTTCAAGAGTCGTGGCCCGTATCGTCTCGGCCCAGGCGGCCCAGGAAGCTGCCCCCTCCGCCCTGGAGAGGACTACAGCGGCGCTCGGCGTGCAGACCTCGCCACAGAATTCCGCGCCACTCCTTCTGGTCGGAGCGCTGTTGGTAGGCGTGGTCCTGATGACGCTGAGTACCGCGTGGCCCAACCTCGCTGTCGGGGCAGTGGTGCTGCGAACCCTGCTCGAACAGGTGTCGCCGCTGGCCGGGGTAGGGCTGGCCCTGGTGCTGCTCACCAGCGTTCTGGTGGCTTGGAAGCCGGTGCCAGTAGTGCGGCGGGCCGGGGCGGGGGCCTTCGCCCTCTCAGCGGTACTGGCCCTGCCCGCGCTGTATCACGTGGCGGGGGGCGACGGCGGCCTGAGCATCGGCCGCAGCGTGACAGTCAGTGGGCCGGTGAGCGGCAACATCATCGCCATCGGCGGCGACGTACACCTGGGCGAGCAGGCCCAGGTCGGCGGCGAGGTCATCACCCTGCTCGGCGACGTGTATCAGGCGCCGGGCGCGCAGGTAGACGGCCGGGTCAACGCGCTGCTGGGTCATGCGCCCGGTGACCGCAGCGCCCTCCAGACCGCGCCGCCCACCGGTCTGGGGCTGGCGACGGCCGCGGCCTTCCGGCCCGTGCTGGGCTGGCTGGGAGCCGCCGCGTGGCCGCAAGTGTTCGTCGTCCTGACCGGGGGGGCACTGCTGCTGCTGTTCGTGGCCGGTCTAGCCCCGGGACTGGCGCGGCGCCAGCGGCACGCCCCGATGCGGACCCTGGCCCTGGGCGTACTGATGCTGGCCCTGTTGATCGGTCCGGCGACGGTCCTGGGCTTGGCGGGTCTGCTGGCCCCGGCACTGCTGGCTCTGGCGCTCACGGCCCTGCTCGTCGCTACGGGCCTCAGCGTCAGCCTGTACGACCTGGGCCGGGCGCTCGCCCACCGCGTTCACCTGCCGGTCCCCGACGCGGTCGGGGCGCTGCTGGGCCTGAGTGCTTTCGCAGCCAGCCTCAGCCTGCCCCCCCTGGCATTTACCCTGGCTCTGGTCGGCGGAGCCTGGGGCGCGGGTACCCTGCTGCTCACCCGTCTGCCCCGCTAGGCGACGCATGAGGAAACAGGCCCGACACGCGGATGCGTCGGGCCTGTGTTGAGAAGCGCGCCTCAGTTGAGGATGCGCTTGAGATGCAGATAGATCTCGAACCAGTCCTGCTTGTCGCGTGGGCGCTTGCCCCGCAGTTCGATGCGCGACAGGGTCCGGACCCAGTCCGGCGTGATCTGCGGCCCCAGGGTGGGGTCGGCAATCAGGTCGGCGAGGCCCTTAGGCAACGCGCCTTCGGTCGAGGCCCCGTAGAACTCGACCCCTTCGAGCAGGTCGTGAACCGTGATGCTGTAGGCCCCGGCGAGCGTCTGGAGCGTCTCGAGGCTGGGGTTGGTCCGCCCGCGCTCGAGGTCGCTGAGGTAAGGCACGCTGATATCGGCCACCTCCGCCACGTCCTTGAGCCGCAGCCCGCGTTCGCTGCGCAGTTCACGGAGTCGTTCGTGCAGTTTCATATATTCACCTCCTGGGCTGCGGCGTGGCTTCACCTCTTCCTGCACCTGTGCCCTCGCACACGCCGGAAGCTCGGCTTGCTGCCTGGGGATGCGTTTGCTTCAAGGCAGAATCGGACACCCTTGCTTGGAGTGTAACACCCACCCCCGGTACGGTCAATACAGAATAGAGGCCCGGACTTCTTGCAGACCCCCACCCGCTCTGCTAGCATCGTAACCAGTTCGAGATTTTCTCCGCACAACCACGTCTTTCCTCACACCTCGCGGTCCACGGCGGCCGGAAGGAAGTCCGAGTCATGCGCGCACTGGACCAGATCGCCGGCAGCATTCGGGCCGGCTACGTTCACTCCACAACCGTCCTGAATATCCTGATCGAAACGGAAAACGAGGGCGGGCTCAATGCGGTCCGGCACATTGAGCGTCACCTTGACAACGGCATGCAGGCCATGCGGCTGCGTGGGCACCCCCGCGCCGACCTCGTGCAGGTCTGGCTGGGGGCCACCCGCGCCTACCTCGTCAGCCGCGCCGAACAGCGCCAAGCGGTCTGAGGGCTACTGCCACCGCTCACGCTCCTCTTCCGCCTCCCCCAGCAGCAGCGGCCGCAACTCACCGACGAGATACAGGCTGCCGCAGGCGAGCGCCTGTGCGCCGGGCGGCAGAGCTTCCAGGGCTTCTCGCGGCGTCTCAGTCAGAGTCACGGCGGTGTCCGGGAACAGCCGGGCCAGGCGCCCAGGCTCTGCGGCGCGCGGGCTGAGGACGGCGCGGGTCAGGATTACCCTGGAAGCCAGGGGGCGTAGGGCCGCCGCCACGCCTTCCAGGTCCTTGTCCTCAGCCGCACCGAAGATGAGTGGTAAAGGGCCGGTTCCCAGATCCATCATTGCCTGTGCCAGGGCGCGCGCACCGTCCGGGTTGTGGGCACCGTCCAGCAGCACTCCACCGCCTCTCCACGGCAGACGTTCCAGGCGGCCGGGCCAGTGGACTGCTGCCGCCCCCTGACGAACGGCTCCGGGCGCAACCCCCAGTCGCAGGGCCGCCGCTGCCGCCAGCGCGGCGTTGGCAGCGCCGTGCCGACCCAGTAGTGGTGTCCGGAAGGTGAGGTTGCCGGCAGGAGTCTGCAGCTCGACCTCGTGACCCTCCCAGCCCAGCGGCCGCGTGTCCCAGATCAACTCTCGCCCGGCGGCCCAGAGGTCGGCACCCTGCCGCTCCAGCACAGGCCACAGCTCCGGCGCCGCCCCCGTCAAGGCCGGGCGCCCCGGCCGCAGGATCCCCGCCTTCTCGGCGGCGATGGCCTGCACTGTATCGCCCAGAATGGCCGTGTGGTCCAGGCCGACGTTCGTGACCACACTCAGCACCGGCTCCAGAGCATTGGTCGCGTCGAGACGCCCCCCCAGGCCCACCTCCATCACGGCGGTCCGGACCCCCGCTTCGGCGAACAGCAGGCACCCCAGCGCGGTCACCACCTCGAAGAACGACGCTTCGTGCAGTTCGGCAAGTGGGCGGACCCGGCCCAGCGTCTCCATCACCTGAGTGGTCGGCAGTTCCTGACCGGCCACCACGAAGCGCTCACTGAACCGGGTGAGGTGAGGACTGGTGAACAGGCCCGTACGCTCCCCACCCGCCGACAGGACCGCAGCGAGGGTGGCAGCCGTGCTGCCCTTGCCGTTGGTGCCGCCGATCAGAACGGTCCGGAAACTGTCCTGGGGCCGCCCCAGAGCCTGCAACAACGCATGGACCCGCTCCAGACCGGGCCGTACACCGAAGCGCTGCCGGGCGAACAGCCAGTCGAGAAGTTCGGTCACGACCGGCTCAGGCCTGCGGCGCGAAATACTCTTCCAGCACCGGGACGATCTGCTTCTTGCGGCTGATCCGGTTGCCCAGATCGGCCACTCGTTCCTGGACCACGACCCCGAAAGCCTCGCCCAACACCTTCTGCTCGGTGGCACTCAGCACCAGGGTGCGGTTGGTCTCATTGAGGATATCCACGACGCTCAGCAGCACGCCGCTCAGACCGTCCTGCGCCTTGGCCTGATCCATCGCCGCGAGGAGCTCGTTCTGACGCCCGAACACGTAGGCCGGGTTGGTCGTCTCGATCACGCCGATGCCCCAGGTCTGTTCCGGCTCACCAAAGGGAAAGACCTTGTAGTCCATCTTCAGTAGCGTGTCGGCCGGCGTGTCGCCCAGGTCGCTCTTGGCCGCGAACATGGCCAGCGCGAACCCGGCCACGTCATCCACACCGGCGATGGGAGCCAGAAATTCCACGGCCTGACGGTCGTCGGGCGTCGTGGTCGGGCTCCGGAAGTGCAGGGTATCGCTGAGAATAGCGCTCAGCATCAGCCGCGCGTCTGCCGGCTCCACGCTCATGCCTGCCTCGCGGTGCAGCTTGAGAATCAGGGTGGACGTGCAGCCCACAGGTTCGAAGCGCAGGTAGGCCGGGGCCGCCGTGGTCAGGTCACCGAGCTTATGGTGATCCACGACGCGCGTCACCTGATAGTCGGCCAGTTGCAGCGCCGACTGGGCACTCTCGTTATGGTCGACCAGCGCCACTTCACTGCCGGCCGCAAGCTCGGGCAGCAGTTCCGGGGCGTCCAGTCCCAGCTCGCGCAGGACGTAGGCCGTCTCGAAATTCAGTTCACCCAGGCGGTAGGCCTGCGCGGCGTGGCCCTGCCGGGTCAACAGGTGGGCATAGACCAGCGCACTGGCAATGGCGTCGGTATCGGGATTCAGGTGGCCGAACACAGCGATCATGGCCGAATTGTAGCGGCTTCACGGGTGCGGCCCTGCGCTCTCATCCAGGCAAAAACCCCCGCACGGGGCGGGGGCTTTGCGGAAAGTCGGTGTAGAGGCCGAGAAGGCTTAGAAGTTCACCTTGTAGGTGATCTTGAAGGTCTGGCCACGGGCCGGCTGGCCGTTGTTCAGGCCGCTGCCGATTTCGGTACCCGAAGCGTTGCGGCTGCTGAGGGTGTAGTTGCCGTACGAGAACACGAGGTCGTTGTAGGCACCTTCCACGTACACGCCGTTCAGGTTGATGCGGTTGCCGGCGGTGTCAGCGTCGCTGAAGTAGCCTTCCGTACCTGCACCGTCGTAGGGAGTGTACGCACGGTTGACGCCGCTGTAGCCGTCGTAACGCACGCCGATCTTGGTGTTGGGCAGCAGGAAGTCGTTCAGGACGATGCCCGCGCCGTACTTCACAGCGTTGGCGTTCAGAGCGGCGGTCGCCGCGCTGCTGTCGTTGTCGAACTGCGAGGTGTAGTAGCCCACCTGGCCGTTGATCTGGGGGCTGAAGGGGAGGCCCGTGAGGGGATCGGTGCGCACGATCAGGCCGATCGCGCCGCGGGTGCCTGCCGGACGGGCGTCGAGGCGCACGTTGGAGTTCGAGAACGAACCGGCCAGACGTACGTTGGCGGCGCCGACCTTGCGGTCGTAGCGGGCGTCACCGTAGAAGATGTTGCCGCTGAAGCTGCCGGTGGTCGAAGTTGCGTCGGTCGGCACATAGACGCGGCCATAACCAACGCGGAAGAACAGGTCCTTGACCAGGGCGTTCGCGTTGTTGCCCGCGTGGCCCGCTTCCACTCCGTAGGAGGTGAAGCACACGCCGGTACGGTTGGCATCGAGGTTGACAGCCGGGTTCAGCACGCCGCCCACGCCGTCGGTATCGCCGCTCACGCCGTTGACCGCCACCGAGGTCCCGAAGTTGCTTTCCGAGCAGGTCAGGCCAGCGCGGTAGCTGTTCGCGCCCACGCCCGGAGCGAAGCTCGAGGCCAGGTAGCCGCGGCCGAAGAGGCCACGGTCCGTGCTCGAACGGCGCATTCCGCCGGCCTGGTCGTCGACCGATACGTCGCGGTAGTACGCGCCGACGTAGAGGCCCAGGCCCGGCGTCACGTCCGCCTGGATGGCGTAACGGCGCGCGTAGACAGAGTCGGTGACCGTCGCGCCGAGCGCCACGTTGGTGCCGGCGTTGCGGTAGGTCTGGTAACGGTTGCTGTTGAGCTCACTGTAGGAGCCGCGCAGCGAGAAGATGCTGGCCGCCACCTTGGCCGAGGCGCCGCGCTCGACCATGAGGTTGGGGTCGGTGCTGGCCATCGAACCGTTGGCGCTCGTGCTGCTGTCGTAGTACCCGCCCACCGACACCGGACCCAGGGTCACGGCCGCCTTGACGCCGAAGCCCTTCTGGCCGACCAGGCCGTCGTTGGTGGTGCTGGCCGTCGTGGTGCGGCCGTACAGGTTCGAGAAGGGCGCGGTCACGCCGTTATCGGGGTTGTCCGCGTTGTTCTGGCGGGTGGAGCTGTAGTCACGGCGCGTGTCGTACCCGTACTCGCTGATGCCCGAGATCGCGGTGACGCCCGCTTCGATGCGGCGGTAGTTCAGGTCGTACAGCGACACGTTGAAGGTGTCGCTGCCCAGACGCGCGGCCGGCGTGTTCAGGTCGAACGTCAGATCGGTCTTGCGGGTCGCGGCGCGGGCGTAGAAGGCGCTCGCGGTGTAGGCGGCGCTGTTCACGGGCGTCACGCGGCTCGCGGTGTACTCGCTGTGCAGCTCGACCCCGAAGGCCTTGCCGTGCAGATCGGCGCCGTAGAGGGTCACGTCGCTGGGCACGGCGGCCACAGTCGCGGCGTTCTGGCCAGCGGCGGCGGCGGCCCCGAAGGCGTCGCGGCCTTCCTGCGCGTAGTACAGACCGGCGGTCAGCGTGCCGACCGGGGTGATCTGAGCGCGGACGCCGCGGTAGTACACGCCGTAGTCGCCGCTATTCACTGCGTTGTCACCGTCACGGCTGCCGTAGACGGTGGTGATCTTGGGCTTGATGGCGCCCAGGACCGGCAGGTTGCTGCCGTCGACGTTGACTACGAAGCCGTCGCCGCGGCCGTCGTAGTTGTTGTCGAAGGCGTAGTCGGCGAAGTAGAACTTCTGGTTGTGGCCCAGCGTCACGATGACGGGGTTGTTGCCCACGCTGAACTCGGTGGTCGCGTTCTTGAAGCGGAAGAACACGGGGCGGTACACGCTGCCGGCGGGGTCGATCAGGCTGCTGTCACGGGCACCGGGGTAGAAGGCGTCCACGGCGTCCGTTTCGGCGTCGCTGCACTCGCCGTCGCCGTTGGCGTCGTAGCACACGTCGTCAGGCAGACGGGTGGTCAGACCGAAGTTCAGGTCGATGCTGTTGATCGAGAGACGACCACCAGTGTTGAACAGGCTGCCGCCCGTCGCGCTGGTGACCTGGCCGAACTGGCCGCTGGTGTCGAAGCCCAGGCTGATGCCGATGTCGGTGCTGCCTTCCTGGTACACGGGGCCGGCGGCCGCCGCGAAGCCGTACAGGCCGTTGGCGCCCGCCACGATGGGCGAGCTGGTGTTGCCGAAATCACCGAAGTCACGGCGCTGGGCACCCGTGTCGCTGTCGACGCCGCCGCTGGTGAAGGCGTTGTTCGCGACGGTGCCGTCGGCGTTCAGGGGGAAGAGGCGGTCAATGTCGAAGTTGCGGTTGGCGCGGCTCACGCTGTAGCCCAGGGTCAGGCTGGGCTTGATGCTGAACGCGTTGCGCTCCAGCGCGGCGATACGGCCGGTCAGGCTGTTGTTGACCGTCTCGACGCGCGTTTCGACGACGCCCACGCGGCCCGCGAGGTTGTTGAAGTCGCTGCGCTGCACGAAGTCGGCCTGCGCGGATTCCACGGCGCTGACGCGGTCCTGGAGGTCCAGGATGTCCTGGTTCAGGAGGACGGTCAGGTCGTTCAGGGCGGCGATGCTGCTGGCGTTGTCGTCGACATCGGCACGCAGGGTGTCGTAGTCGTCGGCGCGCGAGGTCAGCTCGTCGATCTGGGCCTGGATGTTGGCCAGGGCAGTGGCGTCACCCTGAGCGGTGGCGACTTCCTCGATGCGGGCTTCCAGACGAGCGAAATCGTCCTTATTGACCGCGTTCTCTTCGAGGTCGCTGACACGCACACCCAGTGCGGCGAGGTCGGCGGCGAGTTCCTGGATCGCGTTCTGCAGCGCGGTCAGGTCCTCGGCGTTCAGGCCGGTGGTGGGGGTTTCGCCGCTGCGGATCTGGTCGAGCACGCGGGCGATGATGACGGAGGCTTCGTAGCGGGTCAGGTTCTGGGTACCGCGGAAGGTGCCATCGGGGTAGCCGAGGATGATGCCGCGGCTGACCAGACGGTCGATCGCGTCCTTGGCCCAGTGACCGGCGGGAACGTCGGTCAGGGCAGGAACCTGGGGCGCACTCGCCGGGGCGGCAGTCTGCGCGGCAGCGAGGCCGAACGACAGCGCGGCGGTGAGAGCAATCAGACTTTTCTTCATAGGGGACCCCCGTAAACGTCGCGCGTGAGCAGCACATCAGGCTCTAAAGGTGACGGTGGGGCGAGTTGCCGAGTTTCCTCTCCCAAAAGTAGATCGCCGTACCATGCTTTTTCGCCGCGCAACCTGCTTCTCCTCGGTCCTGGGACACTCGTAGAGGCAGATCAGGCGGATGATACAAGCATGAAGAACGCAGGGTCAACCCTGAGAGTCAGCTAAACCCCAGCTCCAGACGGGATTTCCAGCCGGTGAAAGGCTGTTTTTCAGGGGCGGAGCCGTCTAAAAAGATGAGAAGCCCTAAGTTCATGAGCTGGGTCTGACCAAAGTCACAATGCTTTCTGACCTCTCTGGGATTTATTGGAAGGGGAATGACCCCTCTGTCACAGTTGCCATGAACCCCATTTCCCAGTGTCCCGGTAGTGGCTGTTTACCCACCGACAGCCGCGGCAAAGGGCGATACAGTAGGTCTCATGATCCGTGTTCTTCTCGCTGATGACCACGCCCTGTTCCGCCAGGGCCTCCGCAGCCTGCTGGAATCCGAGGGTATGCGCGTCATCGGGGAGGCGGCCAACGGACGCGAGGCCATCCGCTACGCGGCCGACACCCACCCCGACGTGATCCTGATGGACATTCAGATGCCGGAACTCGACGGAGTCAAGGCCACGCAGAGCATCCTCGAGATCAGCCCGGAGGCCCGCGTCATCATGATCACGATGTACCGTCAGGACCGCTATGTGTTCGAGGCGGTCAAGGCGGGCGCGCGCGGCTACATCCTCAAGGACGCGGACGCCACGACGCTGATCGACGCGATCACGCGCGTGGCAGGTGGAGAGGCGCTGCTCGACGCCGACATGGCACAGAACGTCCTCGACGATTTCCGCGACAAGCGTGAGGAACTGCCCAGCGAAAAGCACGCCGACCTCAACGAGCGCGAAACGATGATCCTCAAGTTGCTCGCCCAGGGCTTCTCCAACCAGGACATCGCGCTGCGGCTCGACATCAGTGAAAAGACGGTACGTAACCGCCTCTCGGAAATCTTTACCAAGCTGCAACTCAACAACCGCACCCAGGCCGCCCTGTACGCCATCCGCGAGGGCATTGCCAACCTCGACTGAGTGCCCCGCACCCCCATGCCAAGAACTCCCTCTCCAAAAAAGGCGCCGCGCGTGCCGCAGTCCCGCCCAGCCGAGGAGACCTACCTTGCGGGCTGTGGCCGGACATGGACCGTACCCTCGGCCGAACCGGACCTCGCCTACACCGATCAGGCCTTTCCCGAATGCCAGACCTGTCCCCACCGGGTCGAACCCGAGGGCGGGCCACCCTTCTGCACACTGCGGCCCGTGGGCACGGCTCACCCTTTCGCGGCGCTCGCGGGCCTGAACTTGACCGACTGAACAGGGCCGCCTAGTCCGACCTCGGCCGCTGAATCTCAGGAGTGACGCCGCACATCCCCGACTCATACGGGGACATTTAACCGCTCGGTCAGGGCGCATACTTAGCGGGTCGAGGTCTGTCTGGAAAAAGGCGTCTGGACGGCCAGGGAAGCGCGAAAGGTGCGTGCTATGCTGACCGTATTACTGGGCCGCAGCTGCTTCCTTTTCCGGCACCGGAGCCGTTGCCGAAACGGGACATCAGGCCACTTCACACCGAGGGAGAAGGAAAGTGGAAAGAAACGACGCTGTCATGCCCTGGGTCGCCATCGTCTGCGCGGCCATCATGTGGATCATTCTGCTGTTTCTCTTTAACAAGGAAACGGCCCCCGAGCCGGTGGCGGTCGATCCGGCCGTCGTAGCGAGCATCAGCCAGGATTACCCCACGCTGGGCAAACAGGTCTTCGAGAAGGGTGTCGCCACCACGGGCGCCATCGCGTGCGCGGGATGCCACGGCCTTCAGGGCCAGGGCGGCGCGGGTCCCAAGCTCTCGGGCGACGAGAAACTGATCAAGGATCCCGTCTACATTCACACCATCGTCGAGAAGGGCAAGGGCGGTATGCCGGCCTTCGGCGACAAGCTCAGTGACCGCGAAATCTACGCCGTCGCCAACTACGTCCTGCACTCGTGGGGCAACAACATCCCCGAGCCGCTCACGCCCGCTCAGGTTGCCGAGGGCCAGAGCAAGGTCGACCCGGCCGTGCTGAAAAACCGCTCGCGGTTCGTGCCCGAGGACATCAAGCTGCCCGAAATCTTCCTGGCGACCTTCATCATGGTGCTGCTCTCCTACGGCCTGATCGGGCTGTACAGCGTGTGGGCCGAAGGCGTCGAGCTGCACCCCGGCATCCACAAGGTACGTGCCACCCCGGTCGCGATGCTCTCGATGGTCATCACCCTGATCCTCAGCCTCGTGTTCAGCGTGCTGTTCGTGCGCCAGATGATGGTGGATTACGCTGGCTGGGCCGCGCGCGAGCCCGTGATGCCCAACGTGACCGCCGAAGGCTTCTACGCCGCGATGATCGTGCTGACGCTGGCCGCCGCCGTGGGCCTCTACAAGAAGTTCTTCATGGACGGCGAGGTGCTGGTCGAGGACGCCAGCGGCGAATTCCCCTGGTAAGCCCAGGGCATCCCCCCGTGGGAAGAGGTTAGACGCATGACCCGTTACAAGAGAGAAGATCCCGAAATCACGCGCCGCAAGTTCATCAACACTGCCCTGGGGGCCACGGCCGCCATCGGTACGGTCAGTCTGGTGAGCGCGCTGGGAACCGCCAACCCGGTGTTCCGCCTGACCCGCGACAAGATGCCCCCCCTGAAGGGAGACATTCTGGTCCACGCCTCTGAGGACAAGGAAGGCCAACCCATCACGGTCGCGGAACTGGGCGAGAAGCTCGTGCGCGCCTGGCCCCAGGGCAAGGACGCCCAGGGTCAGCCCCTGATCCGCAAGGGTGACCCCAACAACGTGCTGGCCCTCTACAAGTTCCCCAAAGGCCAGATTACGGACCCGACCAACATGGACGCGACCATCGACGGCGAGATCGTGGCCTACAGCGATATCTGCACCCACGCCGGGTGCTCGGTCGGGGACAACGACCAGCAGGTGGGCGAGATGAAGTGCCCCTGTCACTCGGGGCAGTACGACCCCAAGCGCGCGTGCATGGTGACCGGTGGGCCACCCCCCCGCCGCCTGGCGCAGTTGCCGATTCGGCTGGAAGGCAGCACCCTCGTGGTCGTTGACTTCTTTCTGGAAAATCCGTACCCATTCAACGAATCGGAGTGGGAAGCCCGTAAGAAAGCCGTGGAGGATCAACTCGGATGAACCAGTGGCTGGAGGAACGTCTGCACATCTCGCGCCTGAACGACAAGTTCCTGCGCAAAGCCTTCCCCGTTCACCACAGTTTCTTTCTGGGTGAAATCACGCTGTTCAGCCTGGTCATCCTGATCCTGACCGGTGTCATCCTGGCCCTGGCGTACGAACCGAGCAACAGCCTGGTCACGAACTCGTTCGATCCCGGCACCGCGGCCAAGCCTAACCTGATTCCGGCGGCTTTCCACTCGGCCCTCAAGATCAATGCGATGCCCTTTGGGGACATGCTGCGCCGCATTCACCACTGGACGGCGAACATCATGGTGGCGGCCGCCGTCATTCACATGATGCGCATCTACTTCACGGGCGCATTCAAGAAGCCGCGCGAGATCAACTGGTGGATCGGTATGATGCTGCTGATCTTCTCGGCCCTGACCGCCGTGACCGGCTACATCCTGCCCTACGACAACTACGCCTATAACACCGTGAAAGTCGTGTACGGCATCGTGGCCTCGATTCCCTGGGTGGGCCAGTGGGTCGCGCAGGCGGCGTTCGCGGGGGCCTTCCCCGGTGAGGGCATCATCCCGCGCATCTACGGTTACCACATCATGCTGCTGCCGGCCATCTTGATCGCGCTGACCGCCGCGCACATGGTCATCATGATCAAGCAGAAGCACACGCAGCCGCAGTACGCCAAGCGCATCGCTTACAAGAAGATCGTTGGCGTGCCGCTCATGACCCAGCAGACCCCCATCATGCTGCTGCTGGCGCTGGTCTTCGCAGGCATCATCGTGCTGTTCAGCGCGTTCATCCCGGTGCACCCGGTCGAGTTCTTCGGACCACCCAGCACCACCCCGATCAACAACATCAAGCCCGACTGGTACCTGCTGTGGGTCTTCGGCCTGCTGGCCATCATCCCGAGCTTCGAAATCCACCTGTGGGGCGGGGCCATCGGGGCCGAGTTCGTGGGGGCCATCATCTTGCCCACCGTCGTGATCATCGCGATGTTCGCCGTACCGATGCTCGACCGGGCGCGTGACAGCCAGTACTACGCCGAAAACCCCACCAACCATCCGGTGCGTTTGGCGGCAGGCGTGGCGTTCATGGCGATGCTGCTCGTGATGTCGGTCGCGGGTTACAAGCCCGAACTCATCAGCGCCAACATCCTGACGACCGCCAACTCCAACATGATCCTCTGGATCCTGACCGTGGTTGTTCCCGCCGTGTGCTACTTCGGCGTCCTCGGCATCGTCCGCGGCATCCGCAGCCTGCGGGAAGCCGATGAGCGCGACCGCGCCCTGCACGCAGCGCACGCCGACGACTGAACGACACCTTCTCTCCTGCCCCGGCCTGTGCGCCGGGGTATTCGTTTGGGCACTGCTATGCTTGCCGCCATGGACGCCCTGGCCCTGCTCCTTGCCCGCGAGGCCCGCACGCTGAATCTGACAGCCCAGGATGAACCGCAGGACGCCGAAGCCCTTCAGACCCTGGCCTACCGGGTTCTGGAAGAACTGCACGCCCTGGGCCTGATCGAAGGCATTGAATCCCTGGACTGCTGGGCCGCCCCCAGACGGCCGCGGCACTGATTGATGCAATGACAAAACCCGTCCCGGTTCAAGTGACCGGGGCGGGCGAAGTCAGTACAGCCTCAGGCCTGAACGCGGGGCGCTCTAGGTATGGGAACCGCGCCGTCCTGAGCTTCCTGTTTGGCGCCGGCGGCGTACCCCACCTGGGCGCCGAACTGCCAAGCGAGGCGCACCATGAACTGAATGGCCTCCTCGTCATGGCGCTCAATAAGCAGGCGCAGGTGCTCAGGGAGACCGTCGGGCAAGGGCATGGTCGAGAGCTGCTCCCCATATTCCGCGCGGAGCTGCTCGAACCACTCGGCATATGGGTTCGTCATGGTGTCCATCCTAACAGCACCACACTCAAGGAATGTAAGCCGTGAGTGAACTTCACTTTGCTTTACAGGCACTTTTTTATTCACCGAATGGTGTTACGCTTCACGCATGACCGCGACCATCCCGGCCCAGACCGGCGGCGAATTGCCGGCGCACAACATCACCATCAGCGAATTCGGGGCCATGAAAGCCCTAGCGATCCTGTCTCAGAGCGGCAAGGAGAATGCCGGTGTCCGCGTGTTCATCAAGAGCGGCGGGTGCAGCGGTTACCAGTACGGTATGGCCATCGACGACCGCGAGCTCGACGGCGACACTATCGTCCACGACCGCGGAGTGAAGCTGCTCGTCGACCGCATGAGCCTGCCTCTGCTGCTGGGCAGCGAAGTGGATTTCGTCGAAAACATGATGGGCGGCGGATTTACCGTGCACAACCCCAACGCGACCTCTTCGTGCGGCTGTGGCCACTCCTTCCGGACCGACGGCTCGCAATCTCCTGACGGCGAGGGCAGCGGCGGGTGCAGCAGCCACTAGGCCTCAGCTCGACCTGAGCTGTTCTTTTTTCATCTTTTTATTTTCCGGCCGGAGCCTGTGCTGCTCCGGCTTTTTCCATGTCTGGGCTGCCCACCCCGCCAGACCGACGCTTGACATAGCTTTAGGGGGACTTAATACTGACCCATCGCCACAGATTAAGCGTTGTTGCTGTTGTTCCGGAGGTCTCCTATGAAGAAAGCCCTGGCATTGACCGCATTCCTGATCGGGACCGCCCTCGCGGGACCGGGTAACAACAGTCTCGTGATCGGCACTTCGCAGGAGCCGCCGAACATCTACGACCCTTGGAACACCAACAACCTCGCTATCACCACTGAAATCAACGGCTTCATGGCAGGGAGCCTGACCTATCTGGACAACGGCGGCAACGTGCTGGCCGACATGGCAACCCAGGTGCCCACCCTCGCCAACGGTGGCTACAAGGAAGTCAAGGACGGCAGCGGCAAGGTCGTGCGCAACAGCCTGACCTACACCATCCGCCCCGACGCCAAGTGGAGCGACGGCACGGCGATCACGGTGGACGACTTCGAGTTCTGGCTCAAGGTGCAGAACGATGAGCGCGTGCCGGTACCCGACCGCTATCCCTACGACGGCGCCAAGATCACGCGCGGGGCCAACAACCGCACCTTCACCATCACCTTCGATCCCCCCTACCTGTTCGCGCAGCAGGCCGGCGCGCCCGGTTCGGCTCCGTCCAAGAGCATGCAGGCAGCCTGGAATACCTTCGACACGGCCACCAAGGGCATGAAGCCCGGCGAGGCCCTGAACGACCAGTGGACCAGGTTCATCAGCAGCTTCACCACATCCAACAACCTGCCCAAGGTAGTCTCGGGACCGTTCAAGCCGACCGCGTGGCGCCCCGGCAACAGCCTGACCATGACGCGCAACACGAACTACTGGCGCAAGCCCTCGGGCGGCGAGAGCAAGTACGTGCAGACCGTCACCTACCGCTTCATCCCGAACACCAACACCCTCAAGGTGAACGTACTCTCGGGCCAGGTGGACGCACTGGCGACCGTCGGCCTGACCTTCGACCAGGCGCTCGACATGCAGAAGCGCCAGGGCAACAAATACACCACGTTCTTCGTGCCGGGCGCCGTGTGGGAACACATTGACGTGAACACGCGCGGCCAGCGCTCCAAGGACCTGGGCCTCGACGACGCCCGCGTGCGTCAGGCGCTGCTGCTCTCCATCAACCGTCCCGCGCTGGTGCAGGCGCTGTTCCAGGGGCGGCAGCCGGTGTCGAACACCTTCGTCAACCCCCTGTCGGCGGTCTACAACGCGGCCGTGACCACCTACAGCTTCGACGCCGCCCGTGCCAAGTCGCTGTTCGCGGCGGCAGGCTGGCGCCCCGGCAGTGACGGCGTCCTGGAAAAGGGCGGCAAGAAGATGATCCTGAACTTCGGGACCACTGCCGGGAACGCCGTGCGCGAGCGCGTGCAGCAGATCCTCCAGGCGCAGTGGAAGGCTGTAGGCGTACAGGTCAACATCCAGAACTACCCCGCCAGCGTGTTCTTCGGCCCCGACTTCCTAAGCAAGGGCGAGAGCGGCAAGTGGGACCTGGCGATGTACGCCTGGACCGCCAACCCGATCGTCGAGAGCGGCGACCTGTTCAAGGGCTCGGCCGTGCCCACCGCCGACAACGGTTACTCGGGCCAGAACAACTCGGGCTGGAACAACGCGCAGTACAACACGCTGCAAAAGGCCTCGGAGACGAACTTCAATGCGGCCTCGCGCAAGAGTCAGTTCGCGCAGATGCAGAACATCTGGGCGGCCAACCTGCCCGCGCTGCCCCTGTACTTCCGCAGCAACCCCTACACCCGCGTCAACGGACTGGTGAATTACGACTTCAGCGCCTACACGCTCTACCCGAGCTGGGATGCCTACCGCATCGGCTGGAGCAGCAAGGGCGCCGTCGAGGCCCACAAACAGGGTCAGTAACGCGCGCCCAGGCGGCTGCCCGGACCTGTCCGGTACCCGCCCGCCGTGGGGAGGAAGGCCACCGAAGGCTTCCTCCCCGCCCTGTATCTAGGCACTGAACCTCATATCGTCGCCCGACCGTTCCGTTCCAGGCAAGGAGAAGACCCCTTTTGGCTACCTACGCCCTGCGGCGCATCCTGCAACTGATCCCGCTGCTGCTGCTGATCAGTGTGGTGATCTACGGCCTGACCGCCCTGCAACCGGGGGATCCGGTCGACCAACTCGTGTTCGGCAACCCCCGCATCACCCCGGATGACATCGCCCGGCTGCGCGAGGCCTACGGCCTGAACGCGCCGTGGTACGAGCGCTACTGGACCTGGCTGCTGCACGCCCTGCGCGGCGATTTCGGCTACTCACGGGACTTCAGCATTCCGGCCACCCAGTTCATCTTTCAGCAGCGCCTGCCCAACACCCTGCTGCTGACGGTGCCGGCCCTGATCATCAGCACCCTAATCGCCATTCCGCTGGGCATTTACTCGGCGGTGCGGCAGTACAGCCTGCCCGACTACGTGCTGACCTTCCTGAGCTTCATCGCGTCGAGTGCGCCCGTGTTCTGGATCGGCGTGATGGCGCTGTACCTGTTTGCTGTATGGCTGCCGCAGGCCACCAACGGAGTCGTGTCGCTGCCGCCCGGCGGCCTGGGCAGCGGCATCGGCCCGGAGGACGGGCTGTGGGCCTACTGGCTCGACCGCCTGAAATACCTCATCATGCCGGTCGCCATCCTGTCGCTGCGCGAGATCGCGGGCACCCTGCGCTACATGCGCGCCAGCTTTCTGGAGGTTATCAACCAGGACTACGTGCGCACGGCCAAGGCCAAGGGTCTGCCCCACCGCAGCGTGATCTACAAGCACGCCCTGCGAAACTCGCTCATTCCCATCGTGACCATCCTGGGCCTCTCGATTCCGGGGCTCTTCGGCGGCGCGGTGCTGACCGAGACGGTGTTCTCGTGGCCGGGGATCGGACGCGCGCTCATTGACTCGCTCGTGTCCAAGGACTTCAACGTGGTCATGCTGTGCCTGCTCATGCTGGCCTTCCTGACCGTCGTCTTCCAGCTCATCACCGACCTGATGTACGGGGTAGTCGATCCCCGCATCCGCTACTCGTAAGGAGACGACCGCCATGACGACCACCGCTGCGGCGCCCGCCGCGCCCAAAAGCTACTCGACCCTCCAGATCGCCCTGCGCAAGCTGCGGCGCCACAAGGCCGCCATGATCAGCCTCGCGTTCATCGTGGTGATGGTGCTGGTTGCCGTCTTCGCGCCCCTCATCGCGCCGCACGACCCCAATACCCAGGATCTCGCCGGGGTCTACGGCCCGCCGAGCGCCAGCTTTCCGCTGGGGCAAGACGACCTGGGCCGCGACCTGCTCTCGCGCCTGATCTACGGCAGCCGCGTGAGCCTGATGGTGGGCTTCTCGGTCGCCCTCGCCAGCACCCTGGTCGGCACCCTGATGGGCCTGCTGGCCGGCTTTTTCGGCGGACGCACCGACAGCCTCATCAGCCGCTTCACCGAGTTCATGCTGTGCCTGCCCGACCTGCCGCTCCAGCTCGTGATCTCGGGGATCATCGCCAGCAGCGACAAGGCCTTTATCGTCAACCTGCGCGAGAACCTGGGGCCGTCGGCCAGCGTATTCATCATCATCACCATCTTCGTGGTGTTCGGCTGGATGGGCACGGCGCGGCTCGTGCGCGGCGAGGTGCTGCGCCTGCGCAACCTGGAATACGTGGACGCCGCCCGCGCGCTGGGGGCCAGCAACAACCGCGTGATGTGGCGCCACCTCGCCCCCAACCTGCTGGGCATCGTGGTGGTCAGCGCAACCTTCGCCGTCGGCGGAGCCATTCTGGGCGAGGCCGCGCTGAGCTTCCTGGGCTTCGGCATCCAGCCCCCGGTGTCCACCTGGGGCAACATGCTCAGCAACGCGCAGGAAGTCGTGCTGCAGTACCCCTGGCTGCCCTTTTACCCGGGGCTGGCGATCCTGTTCACGGTGCTGGCGTTCAACTTCCTCGGGGACGGCCTGCGCGACGCCTTCGACCCGCGCGCCCGGCACTAGCCCTCCCCCGCCGCACGAGCAGAGGCCGCCCCCCCGCGCGCCTCTGCTTTCTTTTCGTTTCCGGACTTGCTCTATGCTGCCAGGCATGATCGTACTCGGCATTGACCCCGGACTGGCGAATCTCGGCCTGGGCCTGGTCGAGGGAGACATTCGCAAGGCCAAACACCTGCACCACGTCTGCCTGACCACCCAGAGCGCCTGGGTCATGCCCCGGCGCCTGGCCTACCTGCACGAAGAAGTCACCCGGCTCCTGGGGGAATACCAACCCGACGCGGTGGCCATCGAGAACCAGATCCTGCGCCGGCAGGCCGACGTGGCCTTCAAGGTGGGGCAGGCCTTCGGAGTGGTGCAGCTCGCGTGCGCGCAGGCGGGCGTGCCGGTGCACAGCTACGGCCCCATGCAGGTCAAGCAGGCGGTGGTGGGCACGGGCCGCGCCGACAAGGAACAGGTGATCTACATGGTCAAGGCGACCCTGGGCGTGCGCGAACTGTTCAACAACCACGCCGCCGACGCCCTGGCGCTGGCCCTGACCCACCTCGCCCACGCTCCCCTGCAGGGCCGGGTGCTGGCAGGCGCCGCCGGACGCCCGCGCGCCTGAGCCCGGAGCGCGGCCATGCTGCCCTCCTTACTGCTGTCGGTCCTGATCACGCTGGGCTGGCTGTGGTTTTTCGTGCGGCGCGACCGCCACCCCGAACCGCCCCGGCTGCTGGCCCGGACCTTCGCCTGGGGGGCCTTCGCGTGGCTGGTCGCGGCCGCTTTCGAGGCGAGTCTGGGGGGCCTGCTGCGCAGCGCCCTGCCGGTGGCGATGGTGGCGGTCGCCCTGCTGACGGCCGTGATCGAGGAGAGCAGCAAGTTTCTGGCGGCCAGTACGGTCGTGGACGACGCGGCCTTCGACGAGCCGATGGACGGCCTGGTGTACGCCGTGACGGCCGCGCTGGGCTTCGCCTTCGTCGAGAACGTTACCTACGCACTCGAATACGGGCTGAACGCCGCCGCGTGGCACATCCTGCTGACCACGCTGGCCCACGCCCTGTTCAGTGCGCCGCAGGGCTACGCTCTGGGCGGGCGGCACTGGCGCACCGGCCGCTGGTGGGCGGCGCGCGGCCTGCTCCTGAGCGCCGCGCTGCACTTCGTGTTCAACGGGCTGTTAGGCGGTGGGGCA
This sequence comes from Deinococcus sp. Leaf326, assembly GCF_001424185.1. Classification (NCBI taxonomy): domain Bacteria; kingdom Thermotogati; phylum Deinococcota; class Deinococci; order Deinococcales; family Deinococcaceae; genus Deinococcus; species Deinococcus sp. Leaf326. The sequence continues at coordinate 262,745 of NZ_LMOM01000065.1, forward strand.
GGGTGGCCGGTCCTGCTGGCCCTGGCCGCGGTGGTCGCCCTGATGATGGTCCTGGCTGGGCGTTACTACCTGAGCTACGAGGCCCACGCCCGCGAGAAGGCGAGGGGATGACTCCCGCCTCCAGGTTGGCCCCCGCTGCGGAGGCGTTCGCTCTCCCCTTCTACGCGGCGCCGGAGCGGGCCTACCACAACGCCACGCATGTGCAGCAGGTCCTCGGCGCGCTGGAGGTCCGGGGGGTGCTAACTCTGCCCCTCGCCCTGGCCGGCTGGGGCCATGACCTCATCTACGACGCCCGCGCCAACGACAACGAGGCCCACAGCGCTGAGGTCTTCGGGGAGTGGCTGGCGGCGCAGGGCGCGGCCCCCACGCTGCGCGAACAGGTCGCCGCCCTCATCCTGGCGACGAGCCACACCGGCGTGCCCACCACGCGGGAACAGGCCCTGCTGGTGGACGCCGACCTGGGCATCCTGGGAGCCTCCGCAGAAGAGTTCGGCGCCTACGACCGGGCCATCCGGCGGGAGTACGGGCACGTCCCCTGGCCCCTGTACCGCGAGGGCCGCCACCGGGTGCTGGAAGGCTTTCTGGACCGGGCCACGCTGTACCACACGCCCGAATTTGCAGCGCTGGACGGCCCCGCACGGCTCAACCTGCGCCGGGCCATCGCGGAACTGCAATAAAAAACCGCCCCAGTGGGGGCGATTCCTGAGCACAGAAGGGGGATTCAGTCGGCAGCGCTGCCGTGATTGCCCGCCTGGGCATTCTGCTTCTCGTTGTCGGCTTCGAGCTTGGCCTTGATCTTCTTGAGCGTGAAGCTGGCCTCGCGCTCGCGCTGGTCCAGAACACCGCGGATGAAGCGGATGTCGTCCTGAATACCCGGGATCACGACCTGTTCCAGAGCGTTCACGCGCCGGGAGGTCTTCTTGATCTCCTCACCGATGCGCCGCAGCTTGGTCTCAGTGGCCGCGACCTTCACGATGGCTTCCAGCACGCCGCCGAAATCGGTGGCGGCCTGAATGGTCCGCGCGCCCACGTTGATGGGGCTGAAGTTGGCCTGCTGGTTCCGCTCTGGAATGCTGATCTTGGGCACCTTGACGCCGTAGAGGTTCTCGATCTGCATCTGAACCGCGTAGTCGCCGGTCCCGGCCAACGAGAGGCTCTCGACGGCTTCAGGGCTGTCCCAGGCTTTTGCGCCGAAGAGACTGGTGTAGGCGCCCTTGCTGACGCTGGCCAGTTCCTCACGGGCTGCGAGGGCGTCTTTGACCAGGGCGAAGAACTCGCCGATCAGGGCGTCGCGCTTGCGCTTGAGCAGGTCGGCGCCGCCGGAGGCCGTCTTGAGACTGGCCTTGCTGGCGAGGAGCGCGCTGCGGGTAGGGCTGATCTGTCCTGCCATATGTATTCACCTCCCCTGTCTGTGAAGCTTGCGGTGTATGGCCGGCGCACCGGGCGACGGGCCACACACGCTGTTCAGATGCTGGTGCTGCGGCCGCCCTTCCACATCTCGTCGACCTTCTGCCCGTAGAACTTGTCGATCGAGTCCTTGGACAGACGGGTGAGCTGGCTCTGCGGCAGCTTGCTGAGGATGCCCCAGGCGACCGTGAGGCTGTCGTCGATGCTGCGGTCCTGGTCGCCCTGGCCGATGAAGTAGGTCTCGAAATCGTCGGCAAACTTGAGGTACAGCTTGTCTGTGTCGGTCAGCGCGTCTTCACCCGTGATCGCCACGAGCTTACGCAGGTCCAGCCCGTTGGCGTAGGCCGCAAACAGCTGGTCCGACACGTTCTTGTGGTCGGCGCGGGTCTTGCCCTTGCCGATGCCGTTGCCCTGCAGACGCGAGAGGCTGGGCAGCGGGTTGATGGGCGGGAACACACCCTTGGAGTTCAGGGCGCGGTCCACGACGATTTGGCCTTCGGTAATGTAACCGGTCAGGTCGGGGATGGGGTGCGTGATGTCGTCGTCGGGCATCGAGAGGATCGGCACCTGCGTGACCGAGCCGGGCTTGCCCTGCACCACACCTGCGCGCTCGTACAGGCCCGCGAGATCGGTGTACATGTAGCCAGGGAAGCCGCGCCGACCGGGGATCTCTTCACGAGCACCGCCGATTTCACGCAGCGCCTCGCAGTAGTTCGTCAAGTCGGTGAGGATCACCAGGACGTGGTAGCCCTTCTCGAAGGCGAGGTACTCGGCCGTGGTGAGCGCCATGCGGGGGGTGAGCAGACGCTCGACCGCCGGATCGTCGGCCTTGTTCAGGAAGAGGACCGAACGGGCCAGAGCGCCCGTGCGCTCGAACTCCTGCGTGAAGAAGGACACTTCGCGCTGGGTCAGGCCCATCGCCGCGAAAACCACCGCGAAGTCGCCCTCGTGGCCGGGCACCTTCGCCTGACGCGCGATCTGGGCGGCCAGCTCGTTGTGCGGGAGGCCCGAGCCCGAGAAGATCGGGAGCTTCTGCCCACGGATCAGGCTGGTCTGCACGTCGATGGTGCTGATGCCAGTCTGAATGAACTCCTCGGGCTTGGCGCGCGCGGCGGGGTTCATCGGCTGGCCGTTGATCGAGAGGCGCTGCTCGGCGATCACAGCCGGCAGACCGTCGATGGGGCGGCCCAGGCCGTCGAAACGGCGGCCGATCATTTCCTTGCTCACGCCGAGGCGGGCCACGTCTTCGACGAGGCTCACCGAGGCGGTGGCAAGGTCCAGGCCACGGGTTTCCTCGAACACCTGGATCACGGCGTTCTGATCGGTCACGCTGATGACCTGCCCACCGCGGATCTTGCCGTTGCCGTCCTTAATGTTCACGATGGCGCCGTAGGCCAGGTCGCTGGCGGCGTTCACGAACAGCAGCGGCCCGGAGATGTACGCGACGTCGTTGTATTCCTTCTGGAGCAGGGTCACGCTTTCACCGCCTTAAAGGTCTGGTCGAGTTCGTCCATCACGCCCTCGCCGTAGGCCAGGAACTGGTCTTCGGGGGTGTAGCGCGCGCGGGCCAGCTTCTCGATGACCGGGTTCTGGATGATCTCGTCAATGGTCGCGCCGCTCTTGAGGGCCGTGTCGGCCTCGTCGTAGAACTTCAGGAACATCTTCATGAGACCGTAGTTCTTGGGCATGGAGGCCGAGGCGTCCACCGGGTCGAAGCCATTCTGCTGGAGGAAATCCTGGCGCAGCATGCGGCCCGTCTCGATGATGAGGCGCTCGTTGTCCTGCAGGGCGTCGGGGCCAACGAGCTGCACGACTTCCTGCAGCGAGGCTTCCTGCTGGAGGATGTTGCCGATGCGCTGGCGCAGTTCGGGGAAGTCCTGACCGACGTTCTCGCGGTACCACTTGTCGAGGATCGGCGTGAACAGGCTGTAGGAGCCGTTCCAGTTGATCGCCGGGAAGTGGCGGCGGCGCGCGAGGCCCGCGTCCAGACGCCAGAAGGCGCCCGTGATGCGCAGCGTGGCCTGCGTGACGGGTTCGGACATGTCGCCGCCGGCGGGCGACACCGCGCCGATCACACTGACCGCGCCGTCTTCGCCGGCCAGGGTCTTGACGGCCCCGGCACGCTCATAGAAGGCCGCGAGCTTGGCGCCCAGGTAGGGCGGGTAGCCTTCTTCGGCGGGCATTTCTTCGAGGCGCGAGGAGATTTCGCGCAGCGCCTCGGCCCAGCGGGAGGTGCTGTCGGCCATCAGCGAGACGCTGTAGCCCTGGTCGCGGAAGTACTCGGCCAGGGTCACGCCCGTGTACACCGAGGCTTCACGCGCGGCCACCGGCATATTCGAGGTGTTGGCGATCAGGATGGTGCGCTGCATCAGGGGGTTGCCGGTCTTGGGGTCTTCCAGTTCCGGGAACTCGACGAGCACGTCCGTCATCTCGTTGCCGCGCTCGCCGCAGCCCACGTACACCACGATGTCGGCGTTGCCGTACTTGGCGACCGACTGCTGCGTGACCGTCTTGCCCGAGCCGAAGGGACCGGGGATGGCCGCTGCGCCGCCCATGACCAGGGGAAACAGCACGTCCAGAATGCGCATCCCCGTGAGGAACGGCAGGCTGGGATCGAGCTTCTTCTGCACGGGGCGGGGCGCGCGCACGGGCCAGAAGTGGGCCAGGCGCAGTTCGCTGCCGTCTTCGAGACGGGCGATCGTCTCGTCGATGTTGTACTCGCCCGCAGGGGCGATCCAGCTGAGCTTGCCCGACTTCTCGGGGGGGGTCAGGATCTTATGGGTGAAGCTGAACTCCGGAACGGTACCCAGAATGCTGCTGCCCGTCACGCTGTCGCCGGCCGAAACGCTAGGCGTGAAGGCCCACTTCTTCTCGCGGTCGAGGGAGGAGACCTCGATACCGCGCGCGATGAAGTCGCCCGAGGCCTCACGGATCTTGTCCAGCGGACGCTGGATGCCGTCGTAGATGCCGTTGAGCATGCCCGGCCCGAGTTCGACCGAGAGGGGCAGGCCGGTGGTCTCGACGGGTTCGCCGACCGTGAGGCCGGACGTGTCTTCATACACCTGCACGAAGGCGGTGTTGCCGTCGAGGCGGATGATCTCGCCCACGAGGCGCTCGGTCCCCACGCGCACGATGTCGTACATCTTCGCGCCGTACATACCGTCGGCGATGACGGCGGGACCGGCGATGCTCTGCACGACGCCCTTTTGCTGTTGCGTCATTGAATGCTCCTTGGAAAGAGGTGGAGGCCGGGAAGTGAACGTGGAGAACCCAGTCTAAAGGCTCGCCGCCGCGGACTTCCCGACCACCTCACAGTTTGATGTCGAACCCGATGGTGTCGCGGACCAGCTTGCCCATATAGGCCTTGGCGTCCACCGTGTCGGTGGAAAAAGCGTCGCGCAGGCTGGGAATCGGCAGCAGGATCGGCAGATCGCGCCCGCGCATGACGCGGGCCGTCGCCGTGACCGGATCGGGAATCAGGCCGGTATCGACGGCGATCAGACCGTAGTTGCCGGTGTTGATCGCACGTTCGAGCGCCGCGACCGCCGTCTGGGGCGTCGCTTCGAGCACTTCGGCGCCCGCGAGACGGTAGCCGGTGGCCGTTTCGGCGTCGCTGAGGACAGCCACACGCTGGGCCGCAGTCTTGGCGGTCATGCCTGCACCTCCCGGCGCAGCGCTTCGGTGGGCAGGTTGTAGAACTTGCCGCGCCCGATGAGCCGCAGTTTGGCGATCTCGATTTCCTTGCGGCGAAGGAAGTCCAGAATGACGCCCACGCCCTCGGGGTCGCCCGCCGAGGCGTTGCGCGCGGCGTTGTCGAGAGCCACGCGCGCCGCCCCTTCGGCTTCTTCGAGGCCAGGGGCTTCGAGAATCGCGGCGATGTCGCCGGACCCGCCGGCGTCCCCACCGCTCAGGCGGCCGAAACCGCCCGCATTCAGGGTGCCGCCCGCGACGAAGAGATTGGGGTCCAGCGCCTGACCGCGCGCGCTGCGGGCCGTCAGGGCGTTGGTCACGTCAATCTCGCGCGAAAGGTAACGGCGCAGGCTGGTGTTGCGGGCCACGTTCAGCGCGTGGCGGTAGTAGCCCTGGTCCAGCGCGACTTCGAGGTCGAGCAGGCGGCTGCTGGCCGCGTAGGCACTGGCCCCCGCACGCATCGCTCCTGCCAGCGGGTGTCCGCTCACCGCGATGGCGGCGGCGGCGCTGGGCAGGTCGGTGCTCTGCGCGGCAGTCTGGAGGGCGGCGGGCTTGATGGTGCCGCCGGGCACCAGGTTCTGCAAGATGGCCTCGGCCCCGCGTCCGCTGACGACGCCGCGGGCGACGGTCTTGAGGTTGACGAGGTCCCAGCGCATCAGCAGGGCCTGGATTTCGCGCTTGGCGTCGCCATCGGCGAAGTTCAGCACGCGCTGACTGGCGGCAAAGAGGTTCTGCGACAGGGCACGGTCGAGTTCGGGCAGACCTGCGCCCTCGGCGGTCGTCTCGCGCATCTGAGGCGCGAGTTCCGTCTCGGCGAGAACACGCAGGAATTCCTGGTAGCTGCCCGCCGCGAGCGCCGCGTCAAGGGCACGCCCGTCGAGCAGCTTGGTGCGCATGACACGCACGCGCGTATTGATGTAGGCGTAGTCGTCGGGCATCGCTAATCCTTACTCGGCCAGCATCCGGCTGATCTGGGGGGCGAGGTCGGCCTTCACACGTTCCAGGCGGCCGCCGAGCGTGTTGCTGATTCCGCTCTTGCCGCCGCGCGCGACCACACGGGCGCCGCCGTGAATGGCGGGGTTGCCGCGCACTTCGAGGTCGGTCACGATCTGGCGGGTCAGGTCGACATCGGCCGGGTTGACCTCGACCGCTTCGGCGCCGGGAATCGCTTCACGGGCCTGTTCGATCAGGCGGGCCAGGATGTCGCGATACTCGGGCGCGGCCGTCACGCCGCCGAGGTAGCCCTGCACGAGTTCGTAGACCTCGGCGGTGCCGGCCTCGCCCGCGCTCAGGCGCGAGGCGTTGGCTTCCAGATCGGCAGCCGAGCGGGCACGCACCATTCCGGCCTGCCGCTGCGACTCCAGCGCGCGTTCCCGGCTCTCGACCAGGCTGCGGGCCTGTTCATGGGCCTGCGCCACGATCTGCTCGGCACGGTCACGGGCCTCGGCGCGGATACGCTCGATTTCCGACTGCGCTTCGTTTTCGAGGAGCTTGTCGAGCGCCATATCAGTTCAGGATGAACAGCGCGAGGAAGCCGAAGATGACGAGCGTTTCGGGAATCAGGAAGTACAGCAGCAGCGAGCCGGCCTTGCTGGGGTCCTCGGCGACGGCGCCGACGAGCGAGGAGCCGATGCGGGCCTGGGCAATACCCGTGCCCACAGCGCCGAGGCCCAGCGCGAGGCCGGCGCCGATGGCACGCAGACCGCGGTACATATCGTCGGGACCGCCGACGGTGTTGGCGGTAGCCGCTTCCTGGGCGAAGCCGACGGTGGCGAGGGCGAGGACGAAGGAGGCGAGGACGATCTTGGTGGCTTTGGTCATGGGAGGACTCCTGAAGATTATTTGACCTGCCCCGGCGCGGTGGCTGCGGGGCTGAGGCGGCGGAGGGGGGCGTAGCGGGGGCTGGTCTCTGTGTTGAACCCGGTGGGGTTCAGGAACTCGACCATGTGAAGACGCAGCGGCTGGACGATGTGCCCGATGAGGGTCAGCGCGAGCACGAAGAAGTGCAGCGCGGCGCCCAGCACGAGGCCGATGATGATGCCCAGGAAGCCGATGCGCTCATACATGCTCCAGCCCACGTCGCTGCACAGCTTGGCGAGGATGGCCGACACCAGACCGACAGCGAAGATACGGGCGTAGCTCATGACAGCCCCGCCCTGCGATAGCAGTTCGATGGGCAGCATGGGGAACTGCTTGGCGACACGGATATAGCCGATGATGAAGGCGATGAAGCCCGCATACATGACCAGTACGCGCGGGTCGGCGAAGTTGCCGAAGGCGCTGAAGTCCTTGCCGGCGCGGGTGGCGAAGGCCATCATGACGAGGGCCAGTACGCCGCCGAACAGGGCGATGCCTTCCCACGTGTGGGTGGCGTCCTTGTGCTTGATCCCCTGCTGGATGCGGATGCCCCAGCCCCACAGCACCTGGCCGATCCCGAAGAGCAGCGCGAACACGAGGGCCACGTTGCTGAAGTAGTCGGTTTCCAGACGGGGGAACACGGTCGGAATCAGGCCGCTGTGAACCTCACCGTGCGCCTCGGCGCGGATGCCGGTCCAGCCCCAGAGGTTGTTCACGATGTTGGGGTCGACGTAGAACAGGTGCAGGTGCTCGCCCAGCGTGCCGAACAGCTCGCCGGTCAGGACGCCCCACACGATGGACCAGGCGGCCATGACCATGGTCACGAAGCTCAGGTCCTTGAGGGTGGCGGGCGGCACGTACGCGCCGAAGAAGGACAGGTCCCAGCCCTCGTTGCGCCGGGCCTTGCCCGCCAGCCACAGGCCGAAGAGCAGGAACAGCAGACCGTAACCTACGTCCGCGATGATGATGCCGAAGAACAGCGGGAAGAACACCGCGATGACCCAGGTGGGATCGAAGGTGCCGTACTTGGGCAGGCTCATCAGACCCATGACGACCTGGAAGGGCCGCACGTAGCCGTTGTTCTTGAGTTCGACCGGAATGGTCTCGTCGTGGTGCTCGTCGACCGGGTGTAGCTCGTAGCTCACCGCGTCGCCGAAGCGGCCCAGCGCGCCCTGGAGGGCCGGCACCGCGTCGCCGGGCACGTAGCCCTGCATGGCGAGGCTGTACTTGCCACGGGCCGATACGGCGCGCACGTCGTGCACCGCCACGCGGTCCTTCAGGGCGTCGCGCACGGCATACAGCGCCGGGCCGTGTTCCTGTGCCAGCCGGTCACGGCGGGCATTGAGGTCACGCTGCCGGGCTTCGCCCTTCCCCGAGATGGCGTCCATCTCGGCGGCGGCCTCGCCCAGCGTGAGGCGGTCGAAGCGCCCCGGCAGGCGCAGCTCGCCCAGGCGCACGCGGCTCAGGGCCGCGCGGGCGGCGTCGCGCTCGCCGCGCAGCGTGACGATCACGCCGACGCGGTTGCTCCCCACGGCTTCGGTCGCCAGGGCATAGCGCTCGGGCAACGTCTCGCGCAGGGCGCCTTCCAGATCGGCGGGGTTGTCGGTCGCCTGCATCAGGAACGGCACCAGCCCCAGACGGCGGCTGCCGCTGAGGTTGCCGACCATCCGGGCCAGGGCACGTACGGCGTCGCCGTAGGCCGACACGGCGTCCTGATCGGCCTGCCACTCCTGACGCTCGCGCGCCAAGACGGAGACCGGCTGGGCGGCCTGCTCCACGACCCGTTCCCACTCGCCCTGGGCGGGCAGCGGGGCGGGGGCGGGGCGGTAGGTGCCGAGCTCGGCGATGGTGCTCTCGGCGCGGGCGAGCAGTCGCTCATCCTCGCGGCGGTGAGCGGCGTCCTGACCGGCGAGGCTGCCGGTGTTCAGGGGGCCACCCACGATGGGCTTGAGGTGCAGTACCCCGGCGTCTTGCAGGGCCGCGATCACCGCTTCGCTGTCACGCTTGCGAACGGCGATCACAACCTGCTGCATGGGGTTAATCACGGCAGCACCGCCCTCAGGATGTGCTCGGCGGCCTGCTGAACCCGGCCCGAAGCCTTCTGACGGGTGCTCAGGCTGTCGGCTTCCGCCTGGGCGCGGGCCTCGTCGCGGATGCGCGAGGTCTCGGCCGTCAGGGCCTGTTCGTGGGCGACCTGCATGGCCTGAACCTGCGCCTGGGCGCTCTGGAGAACGCGGGCCGCTTCCTGCTCGGCGGCGTCCACCGCGCGGCGAGCTTCCTCGCGGGCCGCCTCAATCTGCGCGTCCAGCGCCGCTTCACGGCTGGCAAGTTCACTCAAGACTCGACTCGAAACGTCCAAATCCCTCCTCCTTTCCCTTCGTAGCCCATGACACTCCACGCGAAGACCCCATCCGGGGATGAGGTACGTATGGGGCACAGTGAGCGTTCGGTGGCCCGACCAGTGTAATGGTTGCGTCAGACTCAGTGGGCATCGTAACACAGGCTTAATACCTGCTTCAGAGGGCAAGCGTCCCGGATTTCAGGTGGCCTTTATCTGACCGTGTCTTGCCCACCCCTCCGAGGCTACAGCCCGAGCATCAGCTCCAGGTTTTGTACCGCCGCGCCGCCCGCCCCTTTGCCCAGGTTGTCAAGGCGGGCCGCCAGCACGGCACGCTCGCTGTCGGCGGCCGGGTACACGAACAGTTCGAGGGTGTTCGTGCCGTTCAGGGTCTGCGGGTCGAGCACGGCCGGGTTGTCGGCCAGGTCGTACACCCGGACATGGCGCTGCCCGGCGTAATGCTCGGTGAGAGCGGCGTGCAGCGCCCCAGCCGTCACGTTCAGCTCACTCAGATGCAGCGGGATGGTCACGGTCATGCCCTGCGCCCAGGCCCCCACGTTGGGGGTAAAGACCGGGGTCCGGGTCAGGCCGCCGTAACGCATCGTCTCGGGGAGGTGCTTGTGGTCCAGGGCCAGGCCGTAGCCCAGAAAATCGCCGCGCATGGGGTGGTCGAGCTTCTGCTCGTGGGCGTCCACCAGCGCCCGGCCGCCGCCCGTGTACCCGCTGTGGCCCTGGATGGAAACAGGGAAGTCAGCCGGCAGCAGCCCGCGCGAGGTCAGGGGGGCCAGCAGGGCGATGGCGCCCGTGCTGTAGCACCCGGGGTTGGCGACGTGGCGCGCCGCGCGGATACGGCCGGGCTGTTCCGGGTTCAACTCGGGAAAGCCGAAGATCCACGCGGGATCGACCCGGTGGGCCGTGCTCGCGTCAAGGAGGCGGGCGGAGGGATTGGTCGTCAGGGCGACCGCCTCCCGCGCCGCGTCGTCGTGCAGGCACAGGATGGATACGTCGGCAGCATTGAGCAGCTCAGCGCGGGCCTCCGGGTCCTTGCGCCGGGCGGGGTCGATACTCAGGACCTCGAGGTCGCTGCGGCCCTGAAGCCGCTGGCGGATCTGCAAGCCGGTGGTGCCGGCCTCGCCGTCGATGAACACTTTGGGTGGGGTCATTGCCTGTCCTCCTTGCCGGACCGCTGGGGGCCGGAAATACCGCTGAGCTGCATGCCACCGCCGGTGGTCACGGCGTCCATTCTGAGCGCAGCAGGGCGTAACGAGCGTCGTCGGTCCACTCCTGGCGGTGCCAGTAGCTCTGAAGCGAGGTGCCCTCGTGCCGGAACTCCAGACGGGTCAGCACCCGGGCCACCGCCACGTTGCGTGGATCGATGCTGGCATGCAGGCGGTGCAGGCCCAGGTCAGCAAAAGCGTGAGCCATCAGCGCCCGCAGCGCCTCGGCGGCGTAGCCCTGGCCCTGTGCCCAGGCCGCCAGGGTTACGCCCAATTCGGCCTGTTGCCGCTGGGGGTCGGTATTCAGGGCCACGTCACCCAGCAGCCCCGCACCGGCCCACACCCCGCGCTGCACCCAGCCGGGCGTACCCAGCGGCGCGTCCGACACCAGCCCGGCCACGCTCTCCAGTGTCGCAGGCAGCGCCCAGCCCTGGTAGCGGGCCACCTCGGGGTCGTTGCGGTAGGCCAGCACGGCAGGCAGGTCGGCAGGTGTCAGGGGACGCAGGCTCAGGCGGGGGGTGGTGAGTATGGTCATTACCAGCGCGGCTTCATGGCGCCCATCAGGTGGTACAGCAGGGCCTTCTGGGCATGCAGCCGGTTCTCGGCCTGATCGAAGACGCGGCTCTTGGGGTGCTCGGTCGCCTCGGGCACCGTTTCCTCGCCGTAGTGGGCGGGCAGGCAGTGCAGGAAGATGCCGTCCCCGGCGATGGTGTCCAGCATGCCCGGCGTGACCTGATAGCCCCGGAACGCCCGGCGGCGGATGTCGGCCTCGGCCTCCTGCCCCATGCTGATCCACACGTCGGTGTACAGCACGTCGGCGGCCTCCACGGCGGCGAGGTCGTTGGTCAGGGTGATGTTTACGCCCGCCTTCACGGCGTCCATCAGTACGCCCGCGTTGGGTTCGTAGCCCACCGGGGTCACGACCGTCACGTCGGTGCCGGTCAGGATGCCCATATGGATGTGACTGTTGGCAAGGTTGTTGCCGTCGCCGATGTACACCACGCGCTTGCCGCGCAGGTCCTGCCCGAACTCCTGCTCGATGGTCTGGTAGTCGGCCAGGAGCTGCGCCGGGTGCAGCATATCCGAGAGGCCGTTGACGACCGGCACCGAGGCGTGCTCGGCCAGCTCGACCAGGGTCTGCTGGAGGTACACGCGGCCCATGACGCCGTCCACCCAGCGCTCCAGGTTGCGCGCCACGTCCGACACGCGCTCGCGGGTGCCCAGGCCGATCTCCTGGTTGGACAGCGTGATGGCGTGCCCACCGAGCTGGTACATACCCACGTCGAAGGTGGTGCGGGTGCGCAGGCTGGCCTTCTCGAACACGAGGGCGAGAGACAGCCCTGACAGGGGCTTGACCCCGCGCCACTCGCCCCGGCGCATACTGTGGGCCGTGTCCAGCACGGCGCGCAGCTCTGCAGCCGTCATGTCGAGGTTGCTCAGGAAGTCGCGCCCCGCCATCACGGGTGCAGGCAGCGTCTCCGGGGTCAGCAGGACCGGTCCGCTGGATTTAGTTGCAGCGTTTCTGCGGAGCCCTTCAGACTGTTTAGGCGTCTGGATGGCCGATGCGGGCTTCTTGGCAGGGCGGGCAGCCTTCGTCATAGAGAGAAATCATACAACCTGAGCGCATAAAAGTGCATAGGGCTTTCTGGCGGCAGCGCGCTATGCTCGCCGGCGATGCGCGCCGCCCCCGCCGACCTGCCCGTACCCGCCCTCGGAGAGGCCCCCATGACCGTGCGCGCGCTGGGCCTCGCGCTGCTCATCACCTTTATCTGGGGCGTGAATTTCGTGGTGATCAAGTGGGCGGTGGCGGGAGCGCCTCCCCTGCTCATCGCTGCGCTGCGGTTTGCGGCCGCGGCCCTGCCGGCCGTGTTCTTCGTGCCGCGTCCGCGCGTGCCCGCCCGGATTCTGTGGGGCTACGGGGTGTCGGCGGGGGTGGTGCAGTTCGGGCTACTGTACCTCGCCCTGGGGCTGGGCCTCAGCGCGGGGCTGGGCAGCCTCCTCATGCAGACGCAGGCCTTTTTCACGGCGATGCTCGCAGCCCGGTTTCTGGGCGAGCGGATCGCGCCCTGGCAGGCGGCGGGCATGGCCCTAGCCTTCGGGGGCATGGGACTGATCGGGCTGGAGTCGGGCGGCGACCTGCCGCTGGCCGGACTGCTCCTCACGCTGGCGGCGGCCCTCGGCTGGGCCGTGAGCAACCTGCTCGTGCGGGCGTCGGGCAGCGCCAATGTCTTCTCGCTGGTGATCTGGAGCGCCCTGGTTCCGCCCCTCCCCCTGACCCTGCTCGCGGGAGTGACGAGTGGCTGGGACGCGGTCCTTCAGACCCTCACGCACGGCGGCGCGGCGCTGTGGGGGGCCGTGCTGTTCATGGGACTGGGCAACACGGTGCTCGGCTTCGGGCTGTGGGCGGGCCTCATCCAGCGGCACGGGGCCTCGCGTGTGGCGCCTCTGTCGCTACTCGTGCCGGTCTTCGGCATGGCGGCGAGCGCCCTGGCCTTTCACGAGGTCTTTCCGGCAGGCAAACTGCTCGGCGCCGGGCTGGTCTTCGGCGGACTGCTACTACACGTCTTTGGGCGGCGGGTGTGGCGGAGACAGGCCGCCGCGCGGGCCTAGAGGCCGCCAAGAACTGATTTGAAGTGTTGGCGCTGGAGTTGGGACAGAGCAGAATGCGTGGATGATCCGGCAGGGCTACCCCAGCGACGTGGACGCTAGAGGCCGCCAAGAACTGATTTGAAGTGTTGGCGCTGGAGTTGGGACAGAGCAGAATGCGTGGATGATCCGGCAGGGCTACCCCAGCGACGTGGACGACRATACGTACTTTTTCCTCCTCCCGTATCTTCTGCTCCGTCCTCAGGAGGYACGGCAGCGGAACTACCCCATCCGGGACGTCCTCAACGCCTTGTTCTGGATCGCCCGCACTGGCGCGCAGTGGGCCTATCTTCCCAACGATGTTCCRCCAGCGGAGACGGTGCGCCAACAGGCGCACCGCTGGTTCGAGGCCGGGTGCTTCGAGACGGCCGCACATGATCTCCGGATCCTCTCCCGAGTCGAGCGGTCCAGGAACGGCGAGCCCACCGCAATCATCATCGACAGTCGCACGCTCCAAAGCACGCCGGAAAGTGGACACCGCGCCGGGTTCGATGGGGCYAAAAAACGCAAGGGCACCAAGGTGCACCTGGCGGTCGATCCCCTGGGCCACTTGCTYGCCGTGCTGACGACCCCTGCCAATGARCAAGACAGAGCAYAGGTCAAAGACCTGTGCCTGGAGGTGCAAGAAGCGACGGGCGTCAACGTGGAAGTGGCCTTTGCCGATCAGGGCTATAGGGGAGAACAGASCGCTGTCCAAGCTGCTGAAGCAGGGGTGGARCTGATCGTCGTGAAACGGCCGGAGGCATCGAAGGGCTTCATTCTGCTGCCACGCCGCTGGGTGGTTGAGCGTTCGTTCGCTTGGCTCTCCCGATTCAGACGCCTCGGACGAGACCTCGAACGGCTGCCGTCAACGCTGGTCGGGTTTCATTTTCTGGCTGCCTGTGTTCTGCTCTGTCACAATCTCAAGCCCCTTTTTGCATAAGGTTCTTGGCAGCCTCTAGCGTCTCCATTCCAAGGAGGGCACGCCTGACGGTTGGGCGGAGCAGATAGATTTAAAGGAAAGACAGGTCAGACGGCCGATGCGCGCCGCGCCCCCGTCCCCTACCCTGGGGCCATGTTGAACGTGCAGGTGCTGGGGCGGCCCGGCCGGGACAATGCGCTGCTGGTCACGGCCGACAGCGGCCAGGGGCAGACGCGGTTGCTGCTCGACTGCGGCGGCCACACGTTGGATACAATGCCCATGACCGAGATCATGGGCATTGACCACCTGCTGTTCTCGCACCTGCACATGGACCACGTGGCGGGCTTCGACGACTTCTTCCGGGTCAACTTCGAGCGTGCCGGGCGGGGGAACCACATCTGGGGACCGCCGGGCACGGCGCGCATCGTCGCCCACCGCTTCCGGGGTTACTGGTGGAACCACGCGCCCGGGATGCTCGGCTCCTGGCTGGTCCACGAGGTCTGGCCCGACCGAGTGCAGAGCTGGCGGTTCGAGGCGCACGAGGCCTTCGAGGTCGCCCATCCCGCCGGAGACCAGCCGCGCGGCGCCGCCCTCCTGACGACCCCGCAGGTCAGGGTGGAGGCGCTCGCACTGCGCCACCAGGGCACCAGCCTGGGCTACGTGCTGCGCGAGCCCGAGCGGGTGACGGTCGACCCGGCGGTCCTGGCCGCGCTGGGCCTGCGCGGCGGGCCGTGGCTGGCGCAGCTCAAGGCGGGGGCGACGGGCACGCTCGACGTGAACGGCACGCCGCGTGACGCCGCCGGGCTGCGCGAGCGGCTGCTGCGCACCGAGGCGGGCCAGAGCGCGGCCTACCTCACCGACTTCCTGCTTGACGAGGCCGAACACGACCGGCTCGCGGCGCGGCTGGCCGGAATAGAGACGCTGTACGTCGAGGCCCAGTACGCCCCAGCCGACGCCGAGCTGGCGGCCCGCAACCACCACACCACCTCGGAGCAGGGCGCGCGGCTGGCGCGGGCGGCCGGGGCGCGTGAACTGGTGCTGCTGCACGTCTCGCGGCGCTACCGGCCCGCCGAGTGGGCGGGGATGCTGGAGGCGGCGCAGGCCATCTTCCCGGCAGCCCGCTTTGCTCCCGGCTGGGAGCCGCTACGCTAAAGGCATGACCGCCCTGTTCGATTCGCACCTGCACACCCCGCTGTGCGGCCACGCGACCGGCGCGCCGCGCGAGTACGCCCAGGCAGCGCTGGACGCGGGCCTCTCGGGCCTGTGCTTCACTGACCACATCCCCATGCCCGCGTGGTACGACGCGCCCTGGCGGATGCGCCGCGACCAGCTCAGCGAGTACGTCGCGGCGGTGCAGGAGGTGCAGGCCGAATTCGCCGGGCGCCTCGACGTGCGTCTGGGCCTGGAGGCCGACTTTCATCCCGGCACCGAGCGGTATGTGGAGGAGGTGCTCGCGGCCCATTCCTGGGACTACGTGATCGGCAGCATTCACTACCTGGGCGCGTGGGGCTTCGACAACCCGGCATTCGTGGACGAGTACGACCGGCGCGACCGGCGCGGGCTGTATCAGGCGTACTACGCGCTCGTCGAGGGAGCGGCGCGCTCGGGGCTGTTCGACTCTGTTGGGCACCTCGACCTGCCCAAGAAGTTCGGGCACCTCGATCCCGACCCGGTGTACGCCCTGCACGCGCTGGACGTGGTTGCCGAGTGCGGCCTCGCCCTGGACTTCAACACGGCGGGCTGGCGCAAGCCCGTCGCCGAGGCCTACCCCTCACCCGAGTTGACGCGCGCCGCCGCCGAGCGCGGCATTCCCTTCGTGCTGGGCAGCGACGCGCACAGGCCGCAGGAGGTCGGCGACCACTTCACGGCGGCCCTCAAGGCACTGCGCGACGTGGGCGCGCGCACCGTCACCTACGCCGGGCGGGTGCGCCGTGGCTGAGTCCACTGGAGCAGCCCAGGGCCTGACCCGCAAGCACCTCGTCTCGGCCATGAAGACCACCGCCGACCTGCTTGACCTGCTGGGCGAGGAACCTTTCCGCGCGCAGGCCTACCGCTCGGCGGCGCGCAGTCTGGAGGGCACCGAGGCCGAAATCGGGGAGCTGCTGGCCGGCGGCTTTGGGGGCATCCCCAAGGTGGGGCGCGGCATCGCCGCCGAGCTGAGCGCCTATGCCCAGGAAGGCGTGTTCGGGCCGCTGGAGGACGCCGTCTCGCTGGTGCCTCCCGGCGTTCTGAGCCTGTTCCGGGTGCGCGGGCTGGGGCCCAAGAAGATCCGGGCGCTGTGGAACGCGGGGATCGGCTCGCTGGAGGAACTGCGTGAGGCCTGCCGCAGCGGCGGGGTCGCGGCCCTGGGGGGGTTCGGGGCCAAGAGTGCGGCGACGATTCTGGAGGCGGTCGAGTTCGCGCTCGCCTCGCAGGAACACCAGCACCTCTCGACCGGTCTGGACGTGTCGCTGGGCCTGCTGGACCTCCTGGCGGGCCTGGAGCCGCGCGTGGCCGGCGACGCCCGGCGGGGTCTGGAGACCGTGCGCGCCGCCCGCGTGACCGTGACCGGCAGCCCGGAGGAGGTCACGGCGCGCCTGGGGGGCCGGGTCGAGGGCCTCGCGCCGGTGGAGGGCAAACCGGTGCTCGCGGGCCGGGTCAACGGCGTGCCGGTCGAGATCGCGTATGCCCCCGCCCCGGCGCGCGGCGCCCTGGACCTGATGATGGGCGGGGCCGCCGGTTACCGGGACGAGCTGCGTGACCACGCCCGGAGCCGGGGTCTGTCGCTCAGCGGGCGGGGGCTGCGGCGCGGCGACACGCCCCTCCCCACCCCCACGGAGGCCGACGTCTGGCGCGAACTGGGGCTGCCCGCGCGCCCCGCCGAGTACCGCGAGCCGGAACACGACGCCGTGTGGACCAGCCTTCCCGACCCGGCCGAACTCGTGACGGTGCGCGACCTGCGCGGCCTGCTGCACACCCACACCCGCTGGTCGGACGGCGCGGCGACCATCGCCGAGATGGCCGAGGAAACCGTGCGCCTGGGCCACGAGTACCTGGGCACGGGCGACCACTCGCGGGCGGCCGCCTACGCGAACGGCCTGAGCATCGAGCGCCTGCTGGAGCAACTGCGCGAGGTCCGCGAACTTCAGGCGGCGGGCGTGCCCCTGGTCGCCGGGGCCGAGGTGGACATCCTGGACGACGGCTCACTCGACTATCCCGACGAGGTGCTCTCTCAGCTCGATTACGTAGTGGCCAGCGTCCACAGTCACTTCACCCTTTCTCCCGAGCGCCAGACCGAGCGCCTCGTGCGCGCCGCGTCGCACCCGCTGGTGACCATCCTGGGACACCCCACGGGCCGGCTGCTGCTGCGCCGCCCGAGCTATGCCTTTGACCTCGGCGCCGTGCTGGCTGCCTGCGAGGCGCGCGGCACGGTGGTCGAGATCAACGCCAACGCCTACCGGCTTGACCTCGACTGGCGCGTGGCCCTGGCGTGGCGTGAGCGCCTGACCTTCGCCGTCAACACCGACGCTCACGTGCCCTCGGGGCTCGCGGACGCCCGCTTCGGGGTGGCGGTGGCGCGCAAGGCCGGCCTCACCCCAGCGGGGGTAGTCAACACCCTGTCCAGGGACGCCTTTCTGGCGTTCGTGGCGCGCCAGCGGGCCGCCAGGATGGGCACGGCATGAAGATGACTTGAAGTCCGGTCACCGCAAGCCGCCTGTAAGATTTTCCACTTTAGAGTGCATCCGGCTGCTGCTCCTCAATTGTGGGCAGCGGACTTCTCCTCCCGGCCGCGCCGGGACAAGGACGGACCGCCTCAATGATCCCCGATCTGGACGCGCTGCTGCACCGCCACGGCCTGAGCGCGGCCGTTCCCCCTGGTCCTGGAACCTGGGCGGCCTTTTTGGGGCAACTTGCGGGACAGCTGCGGTCCGGGGGGCATCCTTCGCCGGCGGTCAGCGCGCAGCCGGCGAGTCTCGTCCTCGACCCTGCAGGGCAGATCATGTCGCTGTGCCCGTCGAGCACGGCGCTGCTGGGGCCGGCGGCTCTGGGCACTCCGCTGGAGTCGCACCTGAGCGTCTCGCTGGAGGGTCTGCGGCTGCGCGGCGTACTGGAGCGGGTGCGCGGGGGCGAGACGCTGCGGACGGCCCTCGGGCTGCGGGGCCGGGACGGAGAGACCGTGCCCTGGACCGGCACCCTGAGCCCGATGGGGGGCCACCTGGACAGGCACCTGCTTCTGAGCGGCGAACTCGGCGGTCTGCCGGGGGCCGAGCTGCTCGCGCCCCAGGCCTTCTACGAAGAACTCCTGTGCGCCCTGCCCGCACCGGTCGCCGTGCTCGACGCCCAGCACCGCTATGTGTTCTGCAATCCGGCCGCCATCGCGTCGCCGGAGGTGCGCCGCTGGATCATCGGGCGCACCGACGCCGAGTACGTGCAGCACCGCCAGTTCGCGCCCGAGCTGGCCCAGGCCCGCGAGTACCACTACCTCCAGGCCCGCCAGACCCGCGACACGGTCTTCTGGGAGGAGAGTTTCGGCACGCCGACGCGCACAGTGCAGCTGCGCTCCATGACCCCGATGTTCCGAGAGGACGGCGAACTCGCGCTGTGTATCGGGCACGGCATGGACATCACCGAGCTGCGTCGTACCCAGGACGCCCTGCGCCAGCTCAACAACGAGCTCGAAGACCGGGTGCAGTCCCGAACCGCCCAGCTGAGGACCGTGACCCGCCAGCTGCGCCACGAGGCTTCGCATGACGCCCTGACCGGCCTGCCCAACCGTACCCTGTTCAGCGAGCGCCTGGACATGGCGCTGGCGCGGTCACGCGGTCCCGGCGCCGAGGAATATGCCGTGCTGTTTCTCGACACCGACCGCTTCAAGGGGGTCAACGACACACTGGGACACCCGGCCGGCGACGCCCTGCTGCGCGAACTCTCGGCGCGGCTGCTCGCGGTGCTGCGGCCCGGCGACACCCTGGCGCGCCTGGGCGGCGACGAGTTCGCGGTGCTGCTCACTCCGCTGGACTCGCCCGAGGAGGCCACCGACGTCGCCCGGCGCATGCAGGACGCGCTGCGCCCCCCCATGCAGCTTCACGGGCTGGACATCGCGCTGTCGGTGAGCATCGGGGTGGTACTGGCGCACCCGGAGCACACCAGCTCGGCCGACATCCTGCGGGACGCCGACATCGCCATGTACCGCGCCAAGCACAGCGGCGGCGCGGGCCACCAGGTGTTCACGCCGCAGATGCGCGAGCACACCATGCGCCTGGGGCGACTGGAAAACGAACTCAAGCACGGCCTGGGCCGGGGCGAACTGCGGGTGGTGTACCAGCCGATCATGACGCTGGAGGGCGGCCGGGTGGCAGGGTTCGAGGCGCTGCTGCGCTGGCAGCACCCCGAACACGGCCTGCTGGAGCCGGGGGCTTTTCTGGACGTGGCCGAGGAATGCGGCCTGATGCTCGACATCGACCGCTGGGTGCTGCGCGAGGCCTGCAAGCAGCTGCGGCAGTGGCAGCACGAGAGCCCCCACTTTCCTCCCCTGACACTGAACGTGAACTTCTCGGCGCGGCACTTCGCGGCGCCCGGCGTCTATGAGCAGGTCCGCAGCGTGCTGGCCGATACGGGCTTTCCGCCCGAACGCCTGAACCTGGAAATCACCGAGGGCGCGCTGCTAGCCCGCCCCGAGGCCATCGGGCAGACCCTGGAAAAACTGCGCGCCCTGGGGGTGCGGCTGCACCTCGACGACTTCGGCACCGGCTACTCGTCGCTGAGCTACCTGCATTCCTACCCGCTCGATACCCTCAAGATCGACCGGTCCTTCGTGCAGGGAATGCTGACGAGCGCCAGCAGCGCCGAACTCGTGCGGACCATCATCGCCATGGCCAAGAACATGAATATGCGCGTGGTGGCCGAGGGCATCGAGGAAGTGCGCCACCTCGACGCCCTGCGCGAACTGGGCTGCGACTACGGGCAGGGTTACCTGTTCGCCCGGCCCCTGAGCGTGAACGACGCCCGCAGTTTCGCGCGCGACAACTAGGGCGGCCTGGGCTTTCAGGGCCTCCCTTCCACCGGTGTTCCCGTGCGCAGATCCAGCGACCGGACCCGGCCCATCACGTCCAGCGTCACGGTCTGTTCGTGCACCGTATAGGTCCACGGCGGCTCGACAAACACGCTCCATACCTTGTGGCCCGCCGTGGTCCAGGCAGCCAGTTCCAGTTCGGCCAGCATCAGGATCACGTCGCCGTGCCGGGCAAAAGCCCAGAACCCGAACTCGGCCCGGTCCTCCCAGAGCAGCTCCGGAACCCGGATGTCGTAGGCCAGCACCCGCTCGCCTGCGCCGATGAGCAACACACCCGTCTCGGGGACCAGCAGGACACCGAGCGGAAACCCAGGCCCGCTCGGCTCATGGTGCTGGGCCACGACCAGATCACGGCCCTGGGGGGTGCTCAGGACTACCACGCTGACTGGCCCCGGCTCGCGGCTCTGCACGTCATACTCCCCGAACAGCGCAGCGTGTTCGCGCAGGGCGGTCCAGTCCGCCGGCACCCCGTCTTCGAAGATGCGGAGGTGATATTCCCCTATCTGAACTTCGACCACGCCTGTCTCCTCATCTGCCGCCCTGCCCATCGCCGTCCCAGCTTGACTTCCCCAGAACGCGCACCCATAGTGACACCACTCTTTACATAACTTTCAGACTCGGGCCGGTACGCGGCCTACTGGGGAGGCACAGATGAAACGAGTAGTTCTAGGTTCATTGATCGGCGCGGCGCTGGGCGCAGCGTCGGCACAGAAGGTCGAAACTCCCATCGCCATCGGGATTGCGGTGGCGCAGACCAGCAACGTCGCCCTGTTCGGGCAGGAGCAGGTGGCCGGAGCCAAGCTGGCCGAGAAGCTCATCAACGCGCGCGGGGGCATCGGCGGCACGCCCATCCGCCTGGTGTACCAGGACGCGGGCGGCGACGAGAACGGAGCCATCAACGCCTTCCAGAATCTGATCACCAAGGAGCGTGTGGTGGGCATCGTGGGGCCCACGCTTTCGCAGCAGGCCTTCGCCGCCGACCCCATCGCCGAGCGCGCTAAGATTCCGGTGCTGGGGCCGAGCAACACCGCCAAGGGCATTCCGCAGATCGGCAACTACATCGCCCGCGTGTCGGCGCCCGTGACCGTGATCGCCCCGGCCGCGCTCAAACAGGCCCTCAAGATCGACCCCAAGATCAAGCGCGTAGCCGTAATGTACGCCCAGAACGACGCCTTCTCGGTCAGTGAGACCGGCATCTTCCAGGATACCATCAAGGCCCAGGGCCTCACGGTCGCCACCGTCCAGAAGTCACAGACCACCGACACCGACTTCACCACCCAGGTCACGGCCGTGCTGAACGCCAAGGTGGACCTCGTGGTGATCTCGGCGCTCGCGGCCGACGGCGGCAACATCATCAAGCAGCTGCGCCAGCTGGGCTACAAGGGCTTGATCGTGGGCGGCAACGGCTTCAACACCACCAACCTGTTCGCCGTGTGCCAGAAGGACTGTGACGGCCTGCTCGTCGCCCAGGCATACAGCCCCCTGCAGAGCAGCGCCACCAACCAGGTGTTCGTCAAGGAATACCGCGCGCTGTACAAGAAAGACCCCCCCCAGTTCGCCGCGCAGGCCTACGCGGGCGTGCAGGTCTTCGCCGACGCCCTGCGGGTCATCGACCGCAAGAAGAAACTCGCGCAGTGGGACCTGGGCGACCTGCGCACCGAGCTGAACAAGCAGATTCTCGCCGGCAAGTACAACACGCCGCTGGGCGAGCTCCGCTTCGACAAGGAAGGCGAGGTCAACCAGAAGGAGTTCTTCGTGGCGCAGGTCAAGATGAAAGACGCCAAGAACGGGTCCTTCGTCTTCGTGAAGTAGGACCGCCTCCGGGTAAATCGTTGACGCCGTGACTCCGTCCGGGCGAAGCGGGTTCCGGACGTGGTGTGGGCAGATCAGCGCTGTCCAGGCCAGTCAACGAAACAGACGGAATCCGTAGAAGGCCCCCTCCCGGCCCTGGTCCACGCCGTCAGCTTCCCGGTCCCCGGCTGACGGCGTGACGCATTGCCGCACGCGAAAGGACACCGCATGGATTTCGGCGCATTCATTCAGAACCTTCTCAACGGGCTGGCCATCGGCAGCGTGTACGCCATCTTCGCGCTGGGCTATACCCTCGTCTTCTCGATCCTGGGGATCATCAATTTCGCGCAGGGCGCCGTGTTCACGCTGGGGGCCTACTTCACCTATACGCTGGTGGTCGGCCAGTTCGGCGGTACCGGACTGCTCGCGGGCCTGACGCTCTTCTCCGGGACCTCGCCCTTCTCGGGCAATCCCTGGAGTTTCGGGCTGGCGACCCTGATCGGCGCGGTGCTGGCCGGGGTGGTCGCGGTGATCGTCGAGCGCCTTGCCTTCCGGCCCATGCGCTCGCGCGGCGCCGATCCGCTGCTGGCGCTCGTCAGCAGCCTGGGCGTGTCGCTGGTCATCGTGAACCTCATCCAACTGCTGGTCGGGGCCGAAATCTACACCTTTCCGGCCGACGCCTACGGGCAGGTGCGCCCGGCCCTGAGTTTCCAGATCGGGGACCGCACGGTGGTCATCCGCACGGTGCAGATCATCATCTTCGCCGTCAGCCTCGTGATGCTGCTTATCCTGGGGTACGTCATCGGGCGCACCAAGGTGGGCAAGGCGCTGCGGGCCGTCGCGGAAAACCCCGGCACGGCGAGCCTGCTGGGCATCTCGGTCGACCGCTTCGTACTGATCACGTTCTTCCTGTCGGGCTTTCTAGGGGGACTGGCGGGCACGCTGGTCGGCACGGCCTTCGGGGTGGCCGGGCCGTACTTCGGCATCACCTACGGTCTCAAGGGGCTGGCGGTCATCGTGCTGGGCGGTCTCGGCAGCATTCCGGGCGCGGTGTTGGGGGGCCTGGTCATCGGTCTGGCCGAGGCCTTCGTGCCGGCCGACTACTCGGCGTACAAGGACGCGGTGGCCTTCGCCCTGCTGTTCGTGATCCTGCTCGTGCGGCCCCAGGGCCTGCTGGGCAAAGCGGCCATTCAGAAGGTATGAACGGTCTTGCGTCTGTTCCGCCCACAAACCGGCTCTTCCCCGGTTCATCCATTCCACGTCCGCAGTCCCTTGCTCTCCCCCTCACTTCGCTCGAATTGAATTCCGTTGTGAACGGTTCAACCGGAGTCTGTCTATGAGCGATTTTCTGGCGACCTACGGCTTCCTGATCGTGACGATGGTGCAGGCCGGCCTGCTGGGCCTGAGTCTGTACTTTCCCCTGCAGGCCGGGCAGCTGAGCCTCGCCTCGCCGGGCTTCTATGCCCTGGGCGGATACGCGGCGGCCATCATGCTCACGCACCCGGCCCTGGGGGGCCTGCGCGACAGCCTGGGCAACTTCATATTTCCGCTCACCTGGGTGGTCGCGGCACTCCTCTCGGGAGTGCTGGGGCTGCTGGTGGGCATTCCGGCGCTGCGGCTGCGCGGCATCTATCTCGCGCTGGCGACCATCGCCTTCGTCGAGATCCTGCGGGTCGTCGCGCTGAACCTGACCCTCACCGGGGGCGCGGTGGGCATCTTCGGCATTCCGCAGGCCTTCGGCTTTCAGGACCGCTGGCAGTACCTGTTCATCTTCGGGCCGCTGCTGCTGCTCACGCTGCTGTTCACCCGGCAGCTCGAACGCTCGCGGGTAGGCCGGGCGCTGCGGGCCGTGCGCGAGGACGAACTCGCCGCCGACGCGATGGGCGTGCCGCCGACCCAGTACAAGGTCCTGGCCTTCGTCATCGGGGCTGTCCTGGCAGGCATCGTAGGGGCCATGAGCGCGCCCTTCCTGAACACCTGGAACGCCAAACAGGGCACCTTCGACGCCTCGATCGCCACGCTGGCCTTCGTGCTTATCGGCGGCAGCCGCAGCCTGTGGGGGCCGGTCGTGGGCGGCGCACTCCTGACCGCCGTGCCGGAGGTGCTGCGGTTCCTGGCCGATTGGCGGCTCATCATCAACGGGCTGGTGCTCGTGGTGGCGAGCCTGTACCTGCCGCAGGGCATTGTGGGCGCGCTGGAGCGGCTGCGACGGCCCCGACCCCCGGCGCGGCCCGCCAGTCCCCCGGCGGAGGCGCGGCCATGACCGCTCCCGTTTCCGCTGCGGCCCCTGTGGTCCTCGAAGCCCGCAACATGACCCGGCGCTTCGGCGGACTGGTCGCGGTGAACGACGTCTCATTCGACGTGCGCGAGGGCGAGATCTTCGGGCTGATCGGGCCCAACGGCGCCGGCAAGACCACCCTGTTCAACCTCATGACCGGCCTGACCCCCCCCAGCAGCGGCACCCTGAGCTACAAGGGCACGCGCGTCACCGGTCTCGCGCCGCACCGGGTCGCCGCCCTGGGGCTCAGCCGCACCTTTCAGAACATCCGGCTGTTCCGGGGCCTTTCGGCGCTGGAAAACGTGAAGATCGCCCAGCACCTGCGCACCCGCGCCGGGCTGTGGCAGGGCGTGTTCGGCGCGGCGCGGGCCGAGGAGGAGGCGGTCAATCGCCGCGCCTGGGAACTGCTCGACCTCGTGGGCCTGTCGGACCGGGCGGGCGAGAGTGCCGGCAACTTCTCCTACGGCGACCAGCGGCGCCTGGAGATCGCCCGCGCCCTGGCGACCGAGCCGCGCGTCCTGCTGCTCGACGAACCGGCGGCCGGCATGAACACGGCCGAGAAGGGGCAGCTCACCAGTTTTATCCGCGAGGTGCGGGACCGCTTCGACCTGACGGTGCTGCTCATCGAACACCACGTGCCGCTGGTCATGGGCCTGTGCGACCGGGTGGCCGTGCTGAATTTCGGACAACTCATCGCGGTGGGCGACCCGGCAAGCGTGCAGCGCGACCCCCGGGTCATTGAGGCCTATCTGGGAGGCGAATAACATGACGCCCAGGGGACCCCTGCTCGAACTGAGCAATCTCAGCGTCAACTACGGCGCGATTCAGGCGGTGCGCGGACTGTCGCTGCGGGTCGAGGAAGGCGAGGTCGTCACCCTCATCGGCGCGAACGGCGCGGGCAAGACGACCACCCTGCGCGCCGTCTCGCGGATGCTGCGGCCAGTCGCGGGCAGCGTGCACTTCGCCGGGCGCGACATCACCCGCATTCCGACCGACGAGGCCGTCAAGCTCGGCATCGCCCAGAGTCCGGAGGGCCGGCAGGTCCTGGCGCGCCAGAGCATTCAGGACAACCTGGAACTGGGCGCGTACACCCGCCGGGACGCGGCCGGGGTGCGCGCGGACATCGCCCGGATGTACGAGCGGTTCCCGCGCCTGGGCGAGCGCCGGGGCCAGCTCGCCGGGACGCTGTCGGGCGGCGAACAGCAGATGCTCGCCATCGCCCGCGCGCTCATGAGCCGCCCCAAGCTGCTGCTGCTCGACGAGCCGTCGCTGGGGCTGGCACCCATCATCGTGCGCGAAATCTTCGGAATCATCCGCGAGCTCAACGAGCAGGGCGTGACCATCCTACTCGTCGAGCAGAATGCCCGCCTCGCCATGCAGAGCAGCCACCGGACCTACGTGCTCGAAGCCGGTCAGATCACCTTCGACGGCCCCAGCCGGGAACTGGTGAACGACGAGCGGGTCCTGCAGGCCTATCTGGGCGGCTGAAGCCCGGCCCTTGATGAAGGCGGTCTCAAGCAGGCCGCCTTCTTTTTGCAGAAAGGCCCGAGTTCTGCCCGGTTAAGGTGGAGCATGAGTCCCAGACGCACGGCGCTGCTCGCGGGCCTGGCCCTCGCTCCTTCCCTATGGCCCGGCGCGGCGGCGCAGACCACGGACCGCGCCAAACTTCAGGCGCTCGGCACGGCCTACGCCCTGTACGTCGGGGCCACCTACCTCAAGGACCTGTGTGCCAAACGCGATCCGGCCAGCGCCGCGAAAGTGGGTCAGGCCTACGCCGCGTGGATCAAGACGCAGAACCTCGGCAATTTCGAGGCGCAGGTCTCGCAGAAGGTCGGTAAGGAGCGCCTCGCGCAGCTCCGGGCCAATATGGGAGAGAGCCTTCAGTCGCTGGACACTGCCCTGCAAAAGCTTGGGCCGGCCAACAAGGCGTGCCCGGCCCTGGCGGCGCAGTTGTCGTCGGAGACCTTCGACGTGCGCCGGCAGGTGCCCAACCTGGGGGCGGTGCTGGGCACGGGCGCCCAGTCCGGCGCCGCGCCCGCTCCCCGCCCGGCCGCCTCCAGCGCCAATGTGGCCGTCTACAGCGTCGCGCAGCTCTCCTCGCTCATGGCGCAGACCCTCGCTCCTCTGGCCAAGGCCAGCGGCCAGCAGCAGGACGCGGCCGGGCTGAAGAAGTTGCAGTCGCTGGGAACGGTCATCGCTGTGAGCGGCACGACCCAGCGCTCCCGCTCCATCACCCAGGAAGATGACCGACGCGCGCCGCGCTTTGACGTGTATTGCTACGACATGGCGAAAGACGCCCCCAACCCCCCCAAAGGTCCGGTGACGGTCGCCGGACGCGTGCGCGAGTTTGACCACGATACGGGTATCACGCTCGACACCTGTGTGGTGCTCAGTGCGGCGCAGGCCGGTCAGCTCAAGAAGTCCACCGTCGCCGTCGTAGACGCGGCCTGGCGTTTCAAGGCCCAACCGGCCGAGAAGTTTCTGGTGGCCGCCGGGCAGGGCCTGAAGGACAGCGAGATTCTGGGCGCGTACATGGAACAGTCCACCGGCATCGGGGTGGGCGGCATGGTCCTCACCACCTATCCCGTCTCGTTGTTCCTGAAAGACGGCACCGTCTACAACGATCCCTACTGGGCGCCGGGCAGCTTCAACTACAAGCTCTCGCGTCAGCTCGAACCCCAGAAATGGGGCAAGTGGACGCGCCAGGGAAACAATTTCCTGATCCGCTGGGGCGACGGCGACACCGATACCTTCGAGGTCGAGGGGACCCTCAAGGCCCTGCCGGCCGGGACCAAGCTCAGCGGCGCCTTTCAGACCATCTCCGGCGGCGGCACTACGGCGCTGGGCGGCGACGTGATGGTAGCTGGCGGGGGCAACTACGCGTTCCAGCCCGACGGAACCTTCAGCGGCGGGCGTTTCGGCAGCGTGAGCAGTTCAAACGTGGCGGCGGGCAGTACCCGCAAGATAGGCGGCACCTACGTGGTCAGCGGGTACGGCATCACACTCAAGGCTACGGGCGGCCAGGAGCAGCGGCTGTTCTTCGCGCGCTACGACAAGGACCTGCTGTATATCGGCGGCTCGTCCTACACGCCCGACCGCTGAAGCCCGGAGATACAAAGGGGCCGGACGCCTTTCCTCACGGAGGCGCCCGGCCCAGATATCTTTGTGACGCGCACGGGTCTCAGGCCCACGCGCGCAGGGAGCGCCTCAGCGGGCGCCGAACTCCTGGACGCCGTAGGTACTGAGGAAACTGCCCGGCTGGTTCAGGAAGGTCACGCCGACCTCGTCGTACTCCGGCGCCATGATGGCCGCGCAGTGGGCGGGGCTGGCCAGCCACCCGGCCGTCATCTCGCCCAGGGCGTACCCACCGATGATGTTCTCACCGAGCGCCTTCCAGCCGGTGTACCCGGCCGCCTCGTTGCGTTTCTCGAAGGTGCCGCCCTCCGGGTCGACATGCGCGAAGAAACTCCGGGCCGCCATGTCCTGCGCGTAGGCGCGGGCCGACTTTGCCAGATACCCGTTCCAGGTCAGGGCGCCCACTGCCGGCATGTACTGGTTCCCGCAGGTCCGGCCCACGGCGCGGGCGGCGTTCAATTCACGCAGCAGCTGCGCCTCCGCGGCAGTCTGGGTCTGGTCACCGGGATTCGGCTTGGCGGTAGCCCCGACCGCTGCTGGAGGTGCGTCTACCGGATTGGGGGCAGAACTGGTACTGCCCCCGACCTTCACCCCGCTTCCACAGGCGGCGAGAAGGAGAGGGAGAAGCAGCAGGGGCAGGGGGCGACACGTCATGAGGGTCCTTTGCGCCGGCAGACTGCCCCGGCGACTGATGTCCCTACAGACTAGAAAGTCAGTCCTCTCCAAATCTTGACAGCCGCACAAGCGTCTGTGGGGGGGGGATGGTCCACCCCCCCACACCGGACCCATGCCGCACTGGCCTACTGGGGCAACTGCACGTCGAACAAGGCCCGCACGAAATCGCGGCTGTCGAAGGGCTGGAGGTCGCCGGCCTGCTCGCCCACCCCGATGAACTTGATGGGCACCCCCAGTTCGCGGACGATAGGCACGAGGATACCGCCCTTGGCCGTGCCGTCGAGCTTGGTCACGACCACCCCAGTCAGGGGGGTGGATTCGTGGAACTTCTTGGCCTGCTGCAGCCCGTTCTGGCCCGTCACGGCGTCGAGCACCAGCCAGACCTCGGTCGGCTCGCCGGGGTCGGCCTTGTCCACCACGCGCTGCACCTTTTTCAGTTCCTCCATCAGGTTGTGCTTGTTGTGCAGCCGTCCGGCCGTGTCGATGAGCAGCAGGTCGGTGCCGCGCGCCTTGCGGGCACTCGCCGCGTCGAAGGCCACCGCGGCCGGGTCGCCCCCCTCCGGGCCCTGCACCACCGGCACGCCCAGGCGCTCACCCCACACGCCGAGTTGCGCGCCCGCCGCCGCGCGGAAGGTGTCGCCCGCCGCGAACATCACGCTCCGGCCACGCTCCATGTAGTACTGCCCGAGCTTGGCGATGGTGGTCGTCTTGCCCACGCCGTTCACCCCGATCACCATGACCACGTGTCCCTTGGGGTCTACACGGCTGCGGCCGACCTCGGGCGCGAAGCCCAACTTACGGAACTCGGCGCGCCGGGCGTCGGGTTCGAGTTGCAGGGTCAGCGCCTGCATGAGGGCGTCTTGCAGGTTGCCCCCGCCGATTCGTCGGATGTCCTCGATGATCTCCTCGGTTGCCGCGCGGCCCACATCGGCAGCGATCAGGGCGTACTCGAGGTCCTCAATGGTATCCATGCGCGTGAACGCCGCCTGAACGTCGCCTCCCAGGTCGGCCGTGCCGCTGAGCTGCGCGCGGGTCTTGCCCAGGCCGGCACGCAGACGGTCGAGCCAGCTCACGCGCCGCTCCGGGGCAGGATGTGACTTACAGGAAGGTGCATAACCTCAGCATACCGCGCTCAAGGTCGGCCGACCGTGTCGCCGGGCTGCTCAGCCGTACTGCGCCTTGTGGGCTTTTTTCCGCTTGGCGTAGGTCTCGTTCGCCTCGGCCTCGTCCCACTTCGCCTTGAAGATACGGGCCGACTCGGCCTTGACCGGGTCCTCGGGGCTGCGGGGCAGTTCGGCGCGGCCGTGCGCGCCACTCTGGCCCTTCTTGCCCTCGGGCACGGGGCCGTCGTACTTCTTGCCGCCCTTGTGGTTGGCGTAGCGCCGCGAGCGGGTGTACCCCATCTGGAGAAACTTGCGGGCCATGTCGGCCCCCACGAAGTCATCCTGCGCGAGGTAGTCGAGAAACATCGCGTAGATCTTCTCGCTGCTCCCGCGCGCCGCGTCCGGCGTGGCGAATCGCCAGTGGGGCAGGATCTCGGCCTTGTACGGCTGAACAAGCAGTACACCCTGCTCACCTATGCCGACCCGGTAGAGCTCGGGGTGGGCACGCAGGTCAAGGTCTGCATAGTGCAGCGCGTAGTCGAATTTGGGTTTACCGGCCACGTTGACCTCCAGCTCAGACCTCCGGCCCAAAGCAAAAGGCCACCAGGCTGCCCCAGTGGCCCTGACACTCTCCCGCTTTGCTCGGCCCCTTCGGGGCGGCGGGGAGGGTGTCAGTTCATCCGGTCGTCGTCCATGATTGCCTGGAGCATCCACCGGATCTTGTCGGTCGTGGCGGCGTATCCGTTGTACATGTCGGCCGTGGCAGGGTCGTTGTGGTCGTCCACCGTCTTGCTGTCGTCGCGGTAAGCCCTGGAGATACGGGTCAGGTCCTGCACGAGGTCGGCAACCTGGGTGCGGGCGTCGCGCACGGTCTCGGTGGGCACCTTGATCACGCTGTAGCGTTCGAGGTCGCTCGGGGCACTCGCCGGGCTGCCGCCGAGGGCCACGAGGCGCTCGGCCTGCTCGTCGATGCTCTCGAAGAACTCCTCGATGAACTCGTCGTAGGCGAGGTGCAGGTCGCGGAAGAAGCGGCCGCGGATGTCCCAGTGATACTTCTTGAACTTCAGGTACAGCGTGATGGTGGTCGAGAGGTTACGCTGCAGCGTCTCGGCGACGACCTGAAATTCCTCTTCCGAGAGGTAGTTGTGGTCCACCAGCGCATTGTTGGTGACGTTCATGTGGGCGGCGTCGGCCTGGTCCGTGTTCTGGGCCACGGCGGCGACCGGCGCGCCGTCCGAAGTCTCCTGCAGGGGGGCCTTCTTGGAAGACTTGCTCTTCTTGGTCATGGGGTCACGCTACGCCCCCCCACGAAAGCGCGCCCATAGCCGTTTCTTCACGTTTCCGCCGCCTAGGCCGCCCTCTCAGGTCCGGGCGAAGACCAGCCGGTTGGCCTCCACCCGCAGCGCCGCTCCGCCCGAGGCGCACAGTTCGCCGAGGTGGGCACTGACCACCGCGCGGTTGAGCACCAGGGCCGCCGCGTCCGTCATGACGACCCCCAGCGCGGCGCACACGCGGGCCAGCACCTCGTCCACGCCCGCCTCGCCGACCGCGAGGGCCCGCTGCACCGCGCCGGTGGTTCTTTCGTAGGCCGCGAGATTCTCAGCCACCAGGCCAGCGAGGTCGTCGGTCGGAGCGCCGTGGCCCGGCACGGTCAGGCGCACACCCGTCAGGCGCCCCAGTGCCCCGGCGCTCGCCTTCTGGGCGGCCGAGTCGGCACAGAAGGTCAGGGGATGGCGCGCGAGCGCGGCCGGACCGAACAGGGCGTCGGCGGCGTACAACACGTCTCCGGCACGGACCGCGTACATCTGGGCGGCGTGGCCCGGCACGGCCAGCAGCTCCAGCGTTACGCCACCCAGGGTCTGTATGCCCTCCCCCACCGGCTGCGCGGGGCTGGAGGGGGCCAGCAGGAACTTCCCGCGCAGCTCAAGCGGGGGCCACGCGCCGTACAGCGACAACGGCTCCAGGACAGGGTGGGTGATGATTGCCGACTCCAGCGGAGGAGCGTGGACCGGAATGTCCGGATACCTGCCCAGGATGTGCGCGTTGCCGCCGTGGTGGTCCGCGTGGCTGTGGGTGTTCAGGATAGCCGAGGGCCGCAGGCCTGCCCCCGCGACCGCGCGCAGCAGCTTGCGGGCGTGCGAGTCGTCCAGACCGGTGTCAATGAGCAGGGCCCCACCGCCCCCGTCCCCCGCGGCCAGCACGAGGCTGTTGACCGCGCCGGGAAACAGGAACACGCCGGGAGCCAGTGGAGTCAGGTCACTCATGGGAGCAGCGTAGAGTGCCCGCCTCCCTGCCGGACGCGTGCGGCGTAAGCTGCCGGATATGGCGCAGGCCCCCGGCGATCCGACTTCTCCAGTTCCTTCCTCCCAGAGCGCCTTCCAGCGCTGGTTTTTCGAAACGGACGCGCCCGAGCCGCAGGGCTTCTACGAGGGCGAGCAGCAGGTCAAGGCCCAGCACCACACCCAGCCGTGGTGGAAGGTGATGTGCCTGACCGGCGTGGACTACTTCTCGACCCTGGGCTACCAGCCGGGCATCGCCGCCCTGGCCGCCGGCGCACTGTCGCCGATCGCCACGCTGGTCCTGGTGCTCGTGACCCTGTTCGGCGCGCTGCCCATGTACCGCCGGGTCGCGGGCGAGAGCCCGCACGGCGACGGCAGCCTCTCGATGCTCGAACGGCTGCTGAGCTACTGGCCCAGCAAGGTGCTCGTCCTGTCGCTGCTGGGCTTCGTGGCGACGGGCTTCGTCATCACCATCACGCTCTCGGCCGCCGACGCGGCGGCGCACATGACCGAGAACCCCTTTCTGCGCTCGGCACTGCATGGCCAGGAGGTCGCCATCGCCCTGGCGCTTATCGCGCTGCTGGGGGCGGTGTTTCTCAAGGGCTTCAAGGAGGCCATCGGCATCGCGGTCGTGCTCGTCGTGCTGTACCTGAGCCTGAGCCTCGTGGTGGTCGGCAACGGCGCGCTCGAGGTACTGCGCAACCCGCAGGTGGCCGGCGACTGGTGGGCGGCGCTGCGGTCGAGTTACGCCTCGCCGCTGGCGATCATCGGGGCGGCCCTGCTCGTGTTCCCGCGCCTGGCCCTGGGGCTCTCGGGCTTCGAGACCGGCGTGGTCGTCATGCCCCTCGTCCGGGGCGACGCCGGCGACACCGAGGCCCAGCCCACCGGCCGCATCCGCAACACGCGCAAGCTCCTGACGAGCGCGGCGCTCATCATGAGCGTGATGCTGATCGGCTCGGCCTTCGTCACGACCTTTCTCGTGCCGCGCGCCGCCTTCTGGCCCGACATCACCGTCTCGCGCAACGTGAACGCTGCCGACCTCTCGGCCGGACGCGCCGTGCTGAACGTGCCGCTCGACAACCCGAACAACCCACACGAGCTCTACAGCCTGGGCCTGCCGGCCGGGCGCACCGGCACCTTCACCCTCCCCGCACAGACGGTGGGCGGGCCGGTCGACCTGAGCGTCACCGTCACCCGCAACGCCGCGGGCGGCTCGGCCACCGTAACGGTGTTCAAGCCGGCCGGCGAGGCGAACGGGCGGGCCCTGGCCTATCTCGCGCACGAGCGCCTGGGCGAGGGGTTCGGCAGTCTCTATGACCTGTCGACCATCCTGATCCTGTGGTTTGCGGGGGCGTCGGCGATGGCGGGTCTGCTCAACATCGTGCCGCGCTACCTGCCCCGCTACGGCATGGCCCCCGAGTGGGCGCGCGCGACCCGGCCGCTGGTGGTGCTGTTCATCGCCGTCAGCGCGCTGGTGACGGCACTGTTCCGCGCCGACGTGGACGCCCAGAGCGGGGCCTACGCGACCGGGGTGCTGGCCCTGATGACCTCGGCGGCCATCGCCGTGTTCCTCACCGAGCGCCGGCGCGGGCACCGGGGGCCGAGCGTCCTGTTCGGAATCATCAGCCTGCTGTTCGTCTACACGAGCGCCGTGACCATCCGCGAACGCCCCGAGGGCCTGTGGATCGCGCTGCTGTTCATCCTGGCCATCCTCATCGTCAGCGTGGCCTCCCGCGTGAGCCGCAGCACCGAACTCCGCGTGCAGCGGGTGGTCTTCGACGACAAGGCGACCGCGATGCTCGGGCGCGTCCGCGAACGCGGGCTGCCCCTGCGCTTCATCGCCAACCGCCTGAACGCGGGCGACAACGCCGAATACGTCCTCAAGGCGCTCGACGTGCGCCTCGACAACCACCTGTCGGGCGGGCAGGCGGCGCTGTTTCTGGAGGTCGAGATCACCGACGCGAGCGATTTCGCGGCGACTGTACCTGTCACGGGCGTCAAGGTCGGCCCGCACCTGATCCTGCGCGCGCGCGGCAGCAGCGTGCCCAACACGCTGGCGGCCGTGCTGCTCTACGTGCGCGACCTGACCGGCACGCCGCCCCACGTGTACTTCGAGTGGTCGGAGAAGGGACCGGCCGGCAACGCCCTGCGCTTCCTGCTCGCGGGCGAGGGCGACATTCCGCCGCTCACGCACGAGGTCCTGCGCGTGGCCGAGCGCGACGCGGCGCGGCGACCGGTGGTTCATGTCGGGGGCTGAGCCCACGCCGGGGGCTGGCAGCCGGGGCTGGGCGTCCGGGCGCGCAGCGGCCGTGCCGGGCAGCGTCTTCGGGCAGATGAACGCGGCGGCCGGCCGGGCGCGCGCCGCCGGGCTGGAGGTCATCGACCTGAGCATCGGCAGCAGCGACCAACCGCCGCCCGAGCCTGCCCTCGCGGCGCTGCGGGAGGCCACCCACGACCCAGCCACCTACCGCTATCCGCTGTTCTCGGACACCGCGCCGCTGCGGGAGGCGGCCGCCGCGTACCTGGCGCGGCGCTTCGGCGTGACCGTGGACCCGGAGACCGAGGTGCTGCCCCTCATCGGCGCCCAGGAAGGCCTGGCCCACCTGCTGTTGGCCGTGACCGACCCCGGTGACACCCTGCTGCTGCCCGACCCCTGTTACCCGCCCTATCTGGGCGCGGCGGCGGTGGCGGGCCTGCGCACCGTGCCGCTGCCCCTGTTGCCCGCGCGCGGCTTCCTGCCCGACCTCGACGCGGTGCCGGCAGACACGGCCCCCCGCGCCCTGCTACTCAACTACCCCAACAACCCGACCTCGGCCGTGGCCGACGAGGCCTTCTTCGCTCGCGCCGCCGCGTGGTGCCGTGCGCGGGGCACGCTGCTCATCCACGACCACCCCTACGCCGAGCTCACCTTCGGGGGCTACCGCGCGCCGAGTGCGCTGGGGGCGGGCCTGGAAGGCGTCGTCGAACTCCATTCGCTGAGCAAGACCCATCACCTGGGCGGCTTCCGGGTGGGCTTCGCTGCCGGAGACGCGGGGGCCATCGCGGCGCTCGCGCGGGTCAAGGGAGCGGTAGATTTCCACGCGTACCTGGGGATCCAGCGGGCGGCGACGGTGGCCCTGGGCTTGCCCGACGCCCTGGGCCGGGCGGCCGCGCGCATCTTCGAAGAGCGGCGCGACACCCTGGTGCCGGCCCTGCGGGCACTGGGCTGGGAGGTCGCCACCCCGCAGGCGAGCATGTACGTCTGGGCGCAGGTACCGGGCCTGACCGACAGCGTGGCCTACGCCGTGCGCGTGGCCGAGGACACCGGCGTGGTCCTGAATCCGGGGCGGGCCTTCGGAACACGGGGCGAGGGCTCCGTGCGCTTCGCGCTCGTGCAGCCGCCGCCGCGTCTGGCCGAGGCGGCGCGGCGACTGGCCCAGGCGCCGGTACAGGGCCGGCAATCGTAGGCTGAAACAGGCTCTGCTTACTGACCGTATGTAGAATGATAGAGATGAGGGCTTCCGGCACAACGGGCAGGCAGATGCAGATTCTGCTGGTAGAGGACAGCGAGGCCGACGCCTTTCTGACCCAGGCGGCCTTCGAGACCCTCTCTCTGCCTCCCCAGTTCACGGTCTGTGCCGACGGCCTGTTCGCCATCGAGCACCTTCAGGGACTGCTCCGCGAGCAGCAGCCTCTGCCTGACCTGCTGCTCGTGGACATCAATATGCCGCGCATGGACGGCTTCGAGCTGATCGCCTACCTCAAGGCCAACGAGGACCTGCGGCACCTGCCGGTGCTCGTTTTCAGCACGAGCAGCGCTCCGCAGGACGTACGGCGCTCCTACGAGGCGCACGCGAGCAGCTACATCTGCAAGCCGGTGGCCTACCCCGACTACGACCGCGTGGTCCAGGCCGTCGAGGCGTTCTGGATGAACACGGCCCGCCTGCCCACCTGAGCCGGTCTCTGTATAGCGTCACCCGCATACAGAGCCGGCCCCCACCCTCCCGGTGGAGGCCGGCTTATCACTGACGTCTCAGACCGCCGGAGTCGCGGCCAGGCGGGTCAGGACGCTGGGATCTTCGAGGGTACTCGTATCGCCCTGCACTTCCTGTCCTGCGGCGATCTGACGCAGGAACCGGCGCATGATCTTGCCGCTGCGGGTCTTGGGCAGCGCGTCGGCCACGATGATGGCGTCGGGGCGGGCCAGCGCACCGATCTCGCGGGTGACGTGGGCGCGCAGGGCGGCCGGGTCCACCACCTGCCCGAGCTGCGGCAGCACGAAGGCGACCACGCCCTCACCCTTGACCGCGTCGGGCTTGCCGACGACCGCCGCCTCGGCCACTGAGGGGTGCGACACGAGCGCCGACTCGATCTCCATGGTGCCCAGGCGGTGCCCGGAAACGTTGAGGACATCGTCCACGCGGCCCACCACCGTCACGTAGCCGTCGGCGTCGCGCCGCGCGCCGTCGCCCGCGAAGTACACGTGCGGAATCTCGCCCCAGTAGGTCTTCTGGTAGCGGGCGTCGTCGCCGTACACCGTGCGCAGCATGCTGGGCCAGGGCCGCTTGACCACCAGCAGGCCGCCCTCGTCGGGGCCGAGTTCCTGGCCGTCACGGGTCATGATCGCCACGTCCACCCCGAACATCGGCACGCCCGCGCTGCCCGGCTTGGCCGCAAAGGCTCCCGGCAGCGTGGTCAGCATGATCGAGCCGGTCTCGGTCTGCCACCAGGTGTCCACGACCGGGCAGCGTTCGCCGCCGATGACGCGCCAGTACCACATCCACGCCTCGGGGTTGATCGGCTCGCCCACCGACCCCAGCAGGCGTAGGCTGCTCAGATCGTAGCGGGCGGGCACCTCGTCGCCCTGGCGCATGAAGGACCGGATGGCGGTCGGCGCCGTGTACAGGATGGTCACGCCGTGCTTCTGCACGAGGTCCCAGTAGCGGCCCCAGTCGGGCTGGTTGGGCGCGCCCTCGTACATCAGGACCGTGGCGCCGTTGAGCAGCGGGCCGTACACGCTGTAGCTGTGGCCCGTGACCCAGCCCACATCGGCGGTGCACCAGTACACGTCGCCCGGCTTGAGGTCGAAGACGCTCTGGGTGGTGAGGTAGGTGCCCACCATATAGCCGCCTGTGGTGTGCACGATCCCCTTGGGTTTGCCGGTGCTGCCCGAGGTGTAGAGCACGAACAGCGGGTGCTCGCTGTCGAGGGCGGCGGCCTCGTGCTCCTCGCTCGCCGCCCCCACGGCGTCGTGCCACCACACGTCGCGGCCGGGCTGCATGGGCGCGTCGCAGCCCGCGCGGCACACCACCAGGACGTTCTCCAGGCACGGGGCCAGGGCGGCGGCCTCGTCGGCGTTGGCCTTGAGGTTCACGAGGGCGCCCCGGCGGTAGCCCGCGTCGGCGGTGATGAGCAGGCGGCTCTCGGCATCACGGATCCGGTCGGCCAGCGCCGACACCGAGAAGCCCCCGAAGACCACGCTGTGCGTCGCTCCGATGCGCGCGCAGGCCAGCATGGCGATGGCGGCCTCGGGAATCAGCGGCAGGTACAGGGTCACGCGGTCGCCGGCCTTCACACCCAGGGCCTCCAGCGCATTGGCGGCCTTCTTCACCTCGCGCAGCAGCTCGGCGTAGGTGTAGGTACGGACCTCGCCGTCCTCGCCCTCCCAGATGATCGCGCGCTTGTCCCCCAGGCCGCGCGCTACGTTGCGGTCCAGGGCGTTGTAGGCCACGTTGGTCTGGCCGCCCACGAACCAGCGGGCGTGCGGCTCCTGCCAGTCGAGCACCTGTTCCCAGGGCTTCATCCAGGCCAGTTCACCCGCGACCTCGGCCCAGAACTCGTCGGGGTCGTCGAGGCTGCGGCGGTACAGGCGGTCGTAATCCCCCCGCGACAGGCTGGCCCGCGAGGC